>JAUMBL010000077.1:0-12430 GCA_032115775.1 Saprospiraceae bacterium
ATAGCTATATCCTGACGCGCACCTGGGGTGCCGTGGACAACTGCGGTAATTCGGCAGCGGCCACGCAAATTATTACCGTGCGCGATACCAAAGCGCCGGTGTTCGCAAACGTGCCGGAAAATGTAACAGTCGAATGCAATGCCGTCCCCGCGCCAGGTACGCCCACCGCGACCGATAACTGCGACCAGCAGGTCGCGATAAACTACCTCGGCCAGACGCGTCAGGACGGCAATTGCCCGGGTTGGTACGCGCTCAAGCGCAGCTGGGAAGCCGAGGATAATTGCGGCAACACCGTTACGGCCACGCAAGTGATCGAGGTAAGGGACACCCAGGCGCCCGTATTTACCCCTGTACCGCCCGCAATTACGGTGAATTGTAACGCCGTGCCGCCGCCCGGCGCGCCGGTTGCAGTAGATAATTGTGATCAGCAACCTGGTATCGCATTCAATGGCGAAATCCGCACAGACGGTCAATGCCCGAACACGTACACCCTCCTGCGCTCCTGGATCGCGGTAGATCACTGCGGAAATTCCACGATCGCTACCCAGTTGATCGCTGTGCAGGATACCACGCCGCCGACCTTTACGGCGCCGGCCGACGTGACGGTCTATGTGCGCGCAAATTGCGAATACGATGCGAATCTGCAAGTTGCCGGCGACGTGACGAACGAGTCGGATAACTGTTCCGCCAACCTCCAGGCGGTCTTCACGGCCGATACCCTGCCGGTCAATACCGGCAAAACTAAATGGGTCGTGCGCCGACACTGGAAATTGACGGATGCCTGCGGAAATATGAGCACCGTACAAGTACAGCGGATTCATGTGCAGGATACGATCCCGCCGGCTATCGTCTGTCCGCCTAATATCACCTTACAGGCTAATCAGACCTGCACGGCAGTCCTGAATAACCTGCCGTACAGCGCGACAGACAACTGTTCGGGTATCCTGACAACCTACATCCGCAGCGGCGCGACGGCAGGAAACGGCGTAGGCGTACCGGTCGGACTGAGTTTCAACGCCGGCGTGACCACGGTGACGTTGGTAGCCACCGACGGCGTAGGCAATACGGCCGCGTGCAGTTTCACCGTCCAGGTTGTGAATTGCGCGATTACGCTTGCGGGTCAAATCACGTTTGAACACAACAACGCACCCGTCCCGAACGCCACGGTCAATGTCACCGGCGATTTCAACGGGTTTAGTATCACTAACATGAGCGGTAACTTCAACGTCAACATCCCGACCGGCTCCAATTTCGTCGTTCGACCTTCCAAACCTATCAATCCGCTCAACGGGGTTACTACGGCAGACGGCCTGGCCATCTTCCAGCACGCCTCCGGCGGCGCGCAACTGCCCGCGCCGTTCAAGCGGATCGCGGCCGACGTACAGAAAGATAACGATATAGACGCTGCCGATGCCAACGTGATCTTCCAGGCGCTGCAAGGTAACTCCCTGGCGCTGCAAACGATGGCGAGCTCCTGGCGCTTCATTCCAAAATCGTATGTCTTCCCGAATCCGAATATTCCCTGGGGCTTCCCGGAACACCTTGCCCTCACCGGCGTATCCGGACCGCTTACCAACCTGAACTTTACAGGCGTCAAGCTTGGCGACGTCAACGGCAATGCCAACCCGGCGCTACGCCCCGGCCCGCCAGTAGTATTCTACGCCCAGGATCGCCTCCTGCAGTCCGGCTCAGAAATCACGGTCGAAATCCGCGTCAAAGACTTCGAGCAACTGGCAGCTTGGCAAACAGCCTTCGGCTTCAATCCGGAAGTGATCGCCTTCGCCAGCTTAGAATTTCCGTCCGCCGGCCCTGCAACACTCTCAGAAGCCGCCAATTTCGGTCTGTACAACGTAGCGAAAGGCGAAATCCGCGCGCTTTGGTACCAACTTGCCGCCGCCAGCCTGGCCGATGACGCCCCGCTGTTCCGCGTTCGTTTCCAAGTGCTCCAGAGCGGACAAATGCTCAGCGAGGTGCTGCAACTCAAACCGGAAGCGCTCGAAAGCCTTTGCTTCGACGCCGAGTTGGCGCAGGGGAGCCTCGAACTGCAATTTGTCGCCGCAACCACCAGCCTGGAAGAAATCCAGGCGCCCGGCATGGAACTGCTGCAAAATCGCCCGAATCCATTCGTGGAGAAAACAAGCATCGGATTTACCCTCCCGGCTTCCTGCGACGCCACGCTCCGCATCCTTAGCGTGGACGGCCGCGAGTTGTGGCGCTATACCGGATTTTTCCCAGCCGGATACAGTGAGGTGGACTTCCTCCTCCACGACCGGCAGTACGCAGGCGTATTGTATTATGAACTGATTACGCCGTTCGGAAAACGCGCGCGACGCATGGTAGCAGGAGGAAATTAGAAATTTCGGATTGGTGGGGATTTCGGATTTTACAAAACGGGCTGTCTCCCTAAAGACAGCCCGTTTTTTTATTTTTTAGATTAGAAAGGGTACACATTTTTCCGGAGAGAACCCGGATACAGTTCTTTGAAATTTCGGAAAAAGAAAAGTGAAGGGGAAATTTGCGTTTTCGACGCATAAATTCCCCAGTCCATGCGCAAAAGCGCCTATAAAAATATTCTAAAATTTTTACACATTCCAGCCTTTAATGATCAAAGTTGTACATAATTATATAAATCACATGAGGGTGTATCACAAGTATTTCGCCGCCTCCGGCGACGAAATAAAATAATGTTTGGTTTCATTTGTTTGATTTTTTTAGAAAAATCAAACAAATGAAACCAAACAAAATATTTTTTTGCTTAACAGATCTCTCACGGATTTATGATACACCCTCAAAAAAAATTGCGAAGTATGGCAGAAAATGGGACTTTTTGAGCCGGACAGCGAGCCAGCTAAGTAGTTACTTTACTTCAAAAGGAATCAAGGGACTGGTTTACACAACCCGGTCTATTATTATAGCTCGAATCGCAGGTGTTTGACCGTCGTGCCTTTGTAGATCAGTTGTTTGAGTGAGTCCACGCCGACGGACAGGTGCATATCGGCGAAGCTGCTGGTCACCTTGCGGTCGCTGGCCTCTGTTTTAATACCTTCCGGGGTCATGGGCATATCGCTGACGAGCAGCAGTGCGCCGGCGGGGATATGATTTTTGAACGCGGCGACAAAGATCGTGGCCGTTTCCATATCAATGGCGATGCAGCGCAGGTCGCGCAGGCGTTGTTTAAAATCTTCGCGGTGTTCCCAGACCCGTTTGTTGGTTGTATAGACGACGCCCGTCCAGTAGTCGCGGTCGTAGTCGCGGATAGTAGTGGACACTGCTTTTTGCAGGGCGAAGGCCGGCAGCGCGGGCACTTCCGGGGGCAGGAAGTCGTCGGAAGTACCTTCGCCGCGGATGGCTGCGATGGGCAGGATAAGATCGCCGATTTGATTTTTTCCGGTTTTCAGGCCGCCGCATTTACCGAGAAAGAGGACGGCTTTCGGTTGGATGCACTCCAACAAATCCACGATCAGGCCGGCGTTGGGGCTGCCGATCCCGAAATTGATGATCGTAATATTATCGGCGGTGGCGACCTGCATAGGTTTATCGGCGCCGTACACCTCCACGCCGTGTTTTTCGGCGAACATGCGGACATAGTTGCCAAAATTCACGAGCAGGATATATTGCCCGAAGCCCTCTAACGGCATACCGGTGTACCGCGGCAGCCAATCGCGCGCGATCCGGTTTTTGGCTTCTTTTTCGGTTTGTTGGTTTCGGGCGGCGAGATCGTTGAGATCGGCCTGTTCGAGTGGCGGGCGCTGTGCTGATTCGGACATAAGCGACTATTTTCCGGGCGGTATGGGGAATTTGCAGGTCTGTACGACCGGGGATTGTTAGCGGTTCATAGACTCCAGGAAATCTTCATTGCTGCTGGTATTCAGCATGTGTTTTTTCATAAACTCCATAGCTTCTTCCGGTTTCATATCAGCCAGGTGGTTGCGGATGATAAACATCCGCTGCAGCGTATCGCGGTCGAGCAGCAAGTCTTCGCGGCGCGTACTGGATTTTGTCAGATCAATACTTGGATACAGCCTGCGGTTGGCCAGGTTCCGGTCGAGTTGGAGTTCCATATTGCCGGTGCCTTTAAATTCTTCGAAGATAACCTGGTCCATTTTAGAGCCCGTATCAATCAGCGCCGTGGCGAGGATCGTCAGCGAGCCGCCATTTTCGATTGCGCGGGCTGCCCCGAAGAATTTCTTGGGTTTTTGCAGGGCGGTGGCTTCTACCCCGCCGGAGAGCACCTTGCCGGAGGCGGGCGCCACGGTATTATAGGCGCGGGCCATACGGGTGATCGAATCGAGGAGAATGACGACGTGGTGGCCGCATTCGACCATGCGTTTTGCTTTTTCGAGCACGATATTGGCGAGGCGGACGTGGTTATCGGCGGATTCGTCGAAGGTAGAAGCGACCACTTCGGCATTTACGCTGCGGCGCATATCCGTCACCTCTTCCGGGCGTTCATCTATAAGCAGGATGATGACATAACATTCCGGGTGGTTTTTGGTAATTGCGTTGGCGATATCTTTGAGCAGGAACGTTTTACCTGTTTTAGGTTGCGCCACGAGCAATCCGCGTTGGCCTTTGCCGATGGGCGTAAAGAGCTCAATGATGCGATTGCCGAAATCGCGACCGGTGGGGCTTACGATCAGGTTGAATTTTTTGGTAGGGAACAGCGGCGTCAGGTAATCAAAGGGTACGCGGTCGCGTACATCCTTTGGATCTAGGCCGTTAATTTTATTGACCTTCAGGAGGGCAAAGTATTTTTCTCCTTCCTTGGGCGGGCGCACGGTACCGCTGACAGTGTCGCCCGTGCGGAGGCCGAAGAGTTTGACCTGGGCTGGAGATACGTAAATATCGTCGGGGCTCGTTGCGTAGTTATAATCCGGTGCGCGTAGGAAGCCGTAGCCGTCCTGCATCATTTCCAGCGTGCCTTCTCCGTCAATAATGCCGTCAAGTTCGACGTCGAATTTTTCTTTCGCGATCACCGGCATGACCTCCTGCTCGGATTCCTGGCGTTGCGGACGCCGGGTTTCCTGGTCTGCTCGGGTAGATTCTTGGTTTGCGCCCTGCTGGCCGCGGACGAAGAGCATATCCTCCTCCTCCTCCCCTGCGATGATTTGAGCGGCGCCCTCTTCCTGTTCGCGGGTAAGTTTTTCTGCCTCCGGATCTACCAGAGCGGGGTTTCGCGGGTGCTGGCGGCGATCGCGGAAATTACGATCGCGGAAATTGCGATCGCGTTCGTTTCGATCAAAGCGCTCGCGGGGTTGTTGCTCGCGGGGTTGTTGCTCGCGGGGTTGTTGCTCGCGGGGTTGTTGCTCGCGGGGTTGTTGCTCGCGGGGTTGTTGCTCGCGGGGTTGTTGCTCGCGGGGTTGTTGCTCGCGAGGTTGTTGCTCGCGAGGTTGTTGCTCGCGAGGTTGTTGTTCGCTGCGGTCACGGTCGAATCGCGGTTCATTGCGATCGCGGAAATTTTGATCGCGTCGTTGGAAGCGTTCTTTAAATTCGCCTTCGCCCTGTCGGGTTTCGCGGGGTTGTTGGGGACGCTCGGGTGCGGGTTTAGGTACTTCCGGTGCAGGTTTTTCGGCCGCCGGCGGGTTTTTTGCGGGCGGTTGCGGTGGTTTTTGGCTGATGCGGCTGCGTTTTCCGCGCGCATTATTTTCATCTTCGGCGGGCTGTTCGGTTTTTTCCGGCACGGCGCGTCGGACGACTATTTTTCGGCCGGGCGCGGGTTCTTCCACGACCGGCACGAGTTCTCCGCCGGTTTTTTTCCCGGCGAGCGCCTGTTCGTCGAGGATTTTATACACTAAATCTTGTTTGGTGAGACGGTGGTATCCTTTAATATTGAGCTGCTGCGCGAGGTCTTTCAGCTCGGATACCAGCATGCCATTCAGTTGAAGAATGTCGTACATGAGGGATGATCGTAAAATGGGAACGTAAGTAAAATGAGCGCTTCAAGTCCGCTATCGGGACTATAAGCTATTGAATTGTTTGATGTGCAAATTGAATGCGTTGGCTGGAGAGCATAGACTCGGTAGGTACCGGTTTCTTTTTCGGAGGATCATGCGGTGGGTGCGCGGCGACAAAATCGGGGCGCCCAAACAGACCGGATTTTTTACACAAACGTATTCGGAATGTATTCAGCCCGCGAAAACCCTGCTATTTTTTTTAGTAGAGCCCGAAAGAAAGGCTTTTAATCGGAAAATTCTGCGCACAGCAGAATCATGACGGAACAAAGGTAGCGCTTTTTTTAATTTCACCCTATCTTGCGCCAAAATTTTATTGGTTGCGCCGGAATTTTGCGTCCAAAATTGTGTTTTATTAAATGTATCACCTTTTTAGACTATTTCCAGGCTCAAAAACGTATTTTTTTCACCTACTTTATATTATTCCGCACGGAACATGTTGCAAGTAAAAATTATCCAGGAAGAAAAGAGCCGGATTGTAAGCGGTTTAAAAAAACGCAACTGGCAGGCAAAACAGATCAAAATAATTGACCAAATTATTGCGGTGGACGAGCGCCGCCGGCAGACGCAAAAATCGCTCGACGATACGCTTGCGGAGCTCAATCGGGCTTCCAAACAAATCGGACAGCTCATGGGACAGGGCAAAAAGGAGGAAGCCGAAGCGCTCAAGGTTCAGGTCGCCGCCGGCAAGGAGCAGTCCAGAATACTAGAGGACTTGCTGCGCGCGCTGGAGTCGGAGTTGCAGGATCATCTCTACACGGTGCCGAATTGCCCGCACAAGAGCGTCCCGAAAGGCGTCGGGGCGGACGACAATAAAGTTTTCCGCGCCTGGTCGAAGCCATTCCCGGAATTGTCGGCGGATGCGCTTCCGCACTGGGATTTGGCAAAAAAATACGATCTGTTCGATTTTGAACTGGGCGTAAAACTCACCGGCGCCGGATTCCCGGTCTATCGCGGGAAGGGCGCCAAACTACAGCGCGCGTTGATTCAGTTTTTCCTTGACGAAAACATCCGGGCGGGGTACGAAGAGTTTTTGCCGCCGCATCTGGTGAATGAGGATACGGCCCGGGGCACCGGCCAGCTGCCCGATAAAGAAGCCCAAATGTACGCCTGCGAACGCGACAATCTGTACCTCATCCCCACCGCCGAGGTGCCGGTGACGAACATTTGGCGCGGCGAAATCCTGGCGGAGAAAGAACTACCCGTAAAGGCGACGGCTTATACGCCCTGTTTCCGGCGCGAGGCGGGCGCCTGGGGCGCGCACGTGCGCGGACTCAACCGGGTGCACCAGTTTGACAAGGTGGAAATCGTGCGCATCGAGCATCCGGATCGGTCTTACCAAGCGCTGACGGATATGTTGCGGCATGTATCCAGGCTGCTGGCCAAACTCGAACTTCCGTATCAAATTCTACTCCTCTGCGGCGGCGATATGGGCTTCGCTTCGGCCAAAACCTTTGATTTCGAAGTATGGTCGGGCGCTCAAAAACGCTGGCTGGAAGTGAGCTCGGTATCCAATTTTGAAACTTTCCAGAGCAATCGTATGCAGCTGCGTTTCCGCGACGCCAACGGAAAAATTCAGCTGGCGCACACGCTCAACGGCTCCTCGCTGGCACTGCCGCGCATCCTGGCCGCCTTGCTGGAGAATCACCAGACGCCAACGGGCATCCGCATCCCGAAGGCGCTGCAGAAATACACGGGCTTTAAAATGATTGAATAAGCGCATGTGCGAAACAGGATTTTTTCTTCCGTTCAAAAAAACCTGAACTTGCATTGAAAAAAAATTGTTAAATATTCGTGCATCTTTGCAAAATCGTATTGTCAAACCTTTCACCAAACAACAAGCGTATATGGGACTAATGATCATTAGCGTGGTTTTCACCGTAATTGGTATGATTCTCAGCAGCACGCTGCGAAGCAAATTTGCCAAATACAGTGAAATGCCGCTTTCCAACAGCATGAGCGGTGCCGAAATCGCCGCTGCTATGCTCCGCCACTACGGTATTTACGATGTGGACATTATTCAAGTCGAAGGTCAGTTGACCGACCACTATAACCCGCAACACAAAACGGTCAATCTCAGCTATGAGGTCTATAACGGCCGCAATGTAGCGGCCGCTGCCGTCGCCGCGCACGAATGTGGCCATGCCGTGCAGCACGCTACTGCATACAGCATGCTGCAGATGCGCTCTGCACTCGTGCCGATCGTCAATGTAGCCGCCGGCCTGCAACAATACCTGTTCATGGGCGCCTTGGTGGGTCTTTACTTTACCAAGCAGCCGTTCCTCATGCTGATCGCCCTGGGCGCTTTCGGCGTAACCGCCCTGTTCAGCCTGGTGACCCTACCGGTGGAATTCGACGCCTCCCGCCGCGCGCTGGCCTGGCTGGAACAAACCGGCATCACCCGCGGCGAAACCCACGACGGCGCTAAAGATGCGCTGAAATGGGCGGCGATGACTTATGTGTCTGCCGCATTGGCCGCGCTGCTCCAGTTCCTCTACCTGCTGCTGCTGTTTTTTGGCCGCAGAGAGTAAGCAGGAGGCGCTCCCGGTTACACCGATCGCTCAACAACTGCATCGAAAAGGTGTCTCGCCGCCCCTTCGCAAATAACACCGGCTGTTATTAGCGAAAGGTCCGTGAGACGCCTTATTCATAAAACGACCCTGTAAATACGCAGTCGGGGCATCGTAAAAAACAACCCTTTTTGAGCCGTAGAACCGACTAGGCAAATACACAATCAGTAGATAACCAATTTTATGTCCTCCCGACAGATTCAACTGTTCGTAGCGGCTCTTGCATTGCTCGTTGCGCTCGCCTGGTGGCAATACCGCAAGCCACGATTCATCGCGGGCGAAGTCGTCCCTCCCTTTACCGCTACCCTTTTAAACGGGCAGACGGTGGCGTTTGAAGAATTCCGGGGCAAATATGTGCTGATTCAATTCTGGGGCAGCTGGTGCGGCCCCTGTCGCGCGGAAAATCCGTTTTTGGTCAGTCTTTACAACCAATACCACAATCGCGGATTTGAAATTTTCAGTATCGGTATCGAGCAAGATGCGCAGGCATGGCAGCGCGCCATCACCCGGGACGGCCTGATCTGGCCCTACCATACCGCCGATATGAACCGCTTCCACGGGGATCTCGCAAAAATGTTCAATATTCACTCGATACCTACCACGTTTTTAGTGGATCCTAAAGGTTGGATTACCCAGGTAAATCCGGATCCGGCAGAAATAGAACGCATTTTGTCTGAAAAACTGTAAGTAGTCTGCCAAAATGACACTGTAACGCAGCGGGCATAAAAATTGTAGCAAATACAAGGGTCAAAATTACGGTGATATGCCCATTAGAAATCCATTCAAAAAGCAAGCGATTATGACGGAGAAAGACACGCAAGCCCCGGAGCAGGAACAAGAAACAATCCAAGGGTCGGAGACGCCAACAACGATCGAATCGGACGGCCTGCAGCAGGCCCTGGAGACCGCGCGAAAGGAGCTGGAGGAGATACGTTCGAACTACTTGTACCTGCTTTCCGATTTTGAAACATTCAAACGACATGCTTCCCGCGAACGACTGGATCTCATCCAGACGGCCTCCCGCGAACTGATGACCGCCCTGTTGCCGGTACTCGACGATTTCGACCGCGCGGCAAAAAATGACGGCGGCCTGCCGGAAGGCATCACCCTGATACACCATAAATTACTGAGCCTGCTCCAGACAAAAGGACTTAGGCCCGTCGAACTCAAGCCCGGCGACGATTTTAACGCCGATACGCAGGAGGCGGTGGCGGAAATTCCCGCCGCTTCGGAAGAAGCCGTCGGCAAAATCGTGGACGTACTGGAAAAAGGTTTCTTCCTCGGCGATCGGATTGTTCGATTCGCTAAAGTAGTCGTCGGAAAATAATACACCATGGCAAAACGCGATTATTACGAAGTACTGGGCGTTTCCCGGACTGCCGGCGCGGACGAGATCAAAAAGGCTTACCGCAAAAAAGCCGTCGAATACCACCCGGACAAAAATCCAGGCGATAAAGCGGCGGAAGAAAAATTTAAAGAGGCCGCCGAAGCGTATGAAGCGCTCAGCGACCCAGACAAACGCGCCCGGTATGATCGCTACGGCCACGCGGGCGTAGAGGGCATGGGCGGCGGTGGCGGCGGATTCGAAGGGATGAGCATGGACGATATCCTGCGCCGCTTCGGTTTCGAAGGCGACGATATTTTCTCGGAATTCTTCGGTGGCGGGCGGCGCAGCAGCGGCGGCGGGCGGCGTGCCCGGGGAGAACGCGGTACCAATCTGCGCATCAAAGTGAAACTCACCCTCGAAGAAATCGCGACGGGCGTCAATAAAAAAATCAAGGTGCGCAAACAAATCGCCTGCACCACCTGCAACGGCAGCGGCGCTAGAAATGCCGCCGATGTAGAAACTTGCACCACCTGCCGAGGCTCCGGGACAGTCAGCCGCATCACCCAAACGCCCTTCGGTATGATGCAAACCGCCGCCGGATGCCCCACCTGCAACGGAAGCGGTACCACCGTCAAATCACCCTGCAATGTATGCAAGGGCGATGGCCGCGTTTTCGGCGAGGAAATGATTGATATGGATATTCCCGCCGGCGTACACGAAGGGATTCAACTTTCCATGTCGGGCAAAGGCAATGCCGGCGCAAAAGGCGGTCCCGCAGGCGATCTGCTCATCACCGTCGAAGAAACGCCACACGAGCATTTCACCCGCAAAGGCAACGATATCCTGTTCGAACTCTTCATCAATATCGCAGACGCCGCACTGGGCGAACAAGTCGAGGCGCCTACGCTCGACGGCCGCGCGCGGATTAAAATCCCGCCCGGTACGCAGTCCGGCAAAATTTTCCGCCTGCGCGATAAAGGCCTGCCGGAACTACAAGGCTACCACCGCGGCGACCTGCTCGTCCACGTCAATGTCTGGACGCCTAAAAAGTACACCGACGAAGAGCGCCGCCTGCTCGAAAAACTCCGGGAGATGCCGAATTTTAAACCTAACCCCGGAAAAGAAGACAAATCCTTCTTCGACCGGGTGCGGGATATCTTCGGTTAATCCATTCGGATGCAAAAACTTTTCTGCATTCACTTTTCTGTTTCGACTTTTTTCTGCTATCTTTGCACCCGCTTTTAAAAATGCTACTCTGGCCGCGTGGCGGAATTGGTAGACGCGCTACTTTGAGGGGGTAGTGTCCTTACGGATGTGCTGGTTCGACTCCAGTCGCGGTCACAAAAAAACGTTGCAGTTGTTTCAACTGCAGCGTTTTTTGTTTATACGTACCTGCATTTTTAACTACTTACATTTTATCCTTCTTGCTGAAGCGCTTCCAGTTTGCCGGCTGCTTTGAGCAGATTGAGCACCGAAATCTTGTAAGCGAACACCTGCTGCCAGTAGCCTGTTTCCGCTTCGGAGAGCGCGGTTTGGGCGTTGAGCACATCGGTGAGCGGATTGATCCCTTCTTTGTACTGGAGCGTGAGTTTATCCGCGATTTCACGCGCGAGGGCGACATTTTCCTCCTGGGTACGGAGTTGGCGCAGGGCGCTTTGAAGTTGGACGCGCGCCTGGCGGAATTCCAGTTCTTTTGCACCGCTGAACTGTCGGCGATCCTCCGCCAATTTTTGTTCTTCAAGGCGGAGCAGTTCGACTTTCCGGTGACGGCGAAACCCGTCGAACAAAGGCATATTGAGTTTAGCGCCGACCATGGCCATGCCGTACCAGACGCCCGCGGGGTCGAGTACGTTGGCGTCGGGCCGTTGGATCTGGTAGAAACCGCTTGCGTGGGCGCTGAGCGTGGGCCAGGCGCCGCCTTTTGCGCTCTGGACCTGCACGCGGTTGATTTCCGATTGAGCGGTGAGCAGGCGGTATTCCGTCGTAGCATCCATATCGAGCACGAGCGATTGCCAGCGGAGGGAGTCTGCCGCCGGTTTTTCCAGTCCGGTTTTAGGTTCGAAAGATTCTTCGAAGGGGATGCCGCACAGAAACTGGAGCGTTTGCCGGAGGCCTTCGATACCTGCCAGCAGGTTGTGGCGTTGCGTTTCCAGATTGGTGCGGGCAACGGCTACCCGTTTCACATCGGTAGGAATGGCGAAGCCGTTGGCGAGTTGCAGCTCGACCATTTTCTGCAGGGCGTCCACTTTTTCAATATTGGCATTGACGGCGCGGAGCAACTGTTCGGTCTGCAAGGTTTGGTAAAAGACCGAGGCGGTTTGGTAGGCGACTTCTTCCGCAGTACGCTCGATCAGGATATCGTACAGTTGCCGGGTGAGGTTTTTGAGCGGCAGGGCGCGCCTCCCCGACTCGCTGTACAGCATCTGCTGGACGTTGATGCCGGCAGTGAGCTGCCAGGGCTGGCCAAACTGCACCGGCACATAAGCTTCGCCCGGCCGGTTGAGCGCCGTCCCGGGCAAGAACTGCGTGGCGAGGATCGGGTAATAATCATAACTCACGCCGGCCGTGACCTGCGGGTAGAT
>JAUMBL010000078.1:0-3681 GCA_032115775.1 Saprospiraceae bacterium
CCGTCGGGGTTCTTTTTTACTTTTTCCAGCACAGGATCGGATGTGGCGCCCTGCAGCATCTGATCGAAAAACCAGGGCGCCGTCAGGCCGGCGCCCGCCCAGGCGGCCTTCAAATCCGCCGGATACGGGTGTTTGAATTTCCACAACTCGAAATAGCGGCGCATGGCCTGGTCGAATACGGCCGTGCCGGCGGATAATTCGAGCTGGCGGAGCGCCATGGCGGGCGTCATATAGGCCTGTACGCCATAGCCTATGGTAGAAAACTCGTCCGAGCGGCTGTCGGGCGGCGGCGTACCGTACGCGCGTGCGAGGAGGAGGTAAGCCAGCTCGTTTAAGGTTCCGTAGCGCCGGGAGGGGAAAATTCGCTCAAATCCGCCCACATCCACGCCTTCTTTTTGGTAATACCGGCGCATGTAGCGCTGTTCATAGTAAGAATTCAGCCCTTCGTCGAGCCAGGGATGATCCCGTTCGTTGCTGGCCAATATCCCGTAGAACCAGTTGTGTCCGACCTCGTGGGTAATCACCTCGTCCAGTCCGGACGCGCTGCCCGCATCGCCGATCACCGTAATCATGGGGTACTCCATGCCGCCGCCGGCGCTGAGCGCGCTGTGTACGGCCGTGGCTTGGGGCCAGGGATATTCGCCGACCAATTCAGAATAAAATTCCACAGATCGGCGGACATACGCGGCGCCCTGCATCCAGATTTTCCGTTGTTCATCCGTGAACATGGCCCAGCAATCCACCGTCCGGCCGGAAGCCAGGCGGGCGGTGTCGCGCAGGACGTGGAAACGTTTATCGGCGAACCAGGCGAAGTCGTGCACGTTGGTTGCGGTATAGCGGAGGGTTTTTGTAGCGGCCGAGGAGGGCGGGAAGGGATGCTCTTCGCGGCGGGATTTGGCCGAATCGGCGGCCCAATTTGGAAGCATCAGGCGGGTTTCTTCCGCTTTTTTTTGTAAAAATTCAACTTCAGCGGGCGTTTCCAGCGACCCGGTCGCGCCGACCACGTAGTTCGCCGGCAGGGTAATTTCTACCTCAAAATTGCCGAACTCGGAATAAAACTCCCCCTGATCGAGATAAGGCATTGCATGCCAGCCCTGATGATCGTACACGGCCGGTTTAGGATACCACTGCGTGATTTGATAGGACGTTTCCACGTGTCCGAGCCGGGAGAACGAGGCGGGGATATGCAGCAGGAAGGGCGTGGCGAGGGTGATTTTTTCGCCGGGTGGTAGCGGCGCCGGCAATTCGAGCCGGGCGATGTCCGGGTTGTCGGGATCGAGGCGCCAGCTTGCCGGGGCGCCGTTTACCTTGAAATCGAGTTTTTCGTATCCACCCAGGGAAGAATCCGGGGCGAAATAGAATTCGAGGCTGCCGCTTTCGAGTTTTTGTTTGCAAAAAGCGGTCTTTCGGCTGGAAAACGCGTTACCCCAGAGGTGCAGGTAGATTTCCTGCATCGCCACGGGGGCGTTATTGGTATAGTCAATCTCGATGTTGCCGGCGAGCGTGTGGCTGCGGTCATCGAGTGCTACCTGGATTCTATAATCTACTTTTTGCTGAAAATACCCGTTTTGGGCTTGGGCGAAGAGCGGGAGACAGAGTAGAAAGAGTGTAAGACGGGTCATAGAATAGCTATCGGCTTTGTTTATCTTTTACCAACAGAAGTCCGTTGATGCTTTGGAGTTTGGGTTGCGTGCCTTCCTTTCGGATGGCCAGGCTGAACAGGATAAGCCGCATTTCGGCGCGCGGGCCGTTGAAATCGAGCACTTCGCCACCGTCGGGCAGGATGAAGCTGCCGTACTGACTTTTTTCTGTCCAGTCCTTCATTTGTGCGCGGAGGTCGAACACCTCTAAGTTTGTCCAGCGCGTGCCCTTCTTTTCCCGCCAGGCGAGGCCGGCGCCATTTTCGGTGATAGCGGCGTATTTTCCGGCGCCGGGCGGATCGGAATCGGCGGCGATATCCAACTTATAAAAGGTGTGATAGCCCCGGATATTGCCGCTGCTGACTTGCGCGTTGGGCTGGACATAGATCACCTCCGCTTTTTCCAACTGTTCGGTTTTGATATCGAGTGCATACAAAATCCGATCGGTGAGCGGCCGGCCGACGTAATTGGGCGCCTCCGGCAGGCTGTCGAGCGGCAGATCGAACCAGGGTTGGATAAGGTGCAGGGCGTCGCGGGTTTCCAGGAAATCGAGGGTAGATCTGATGCGCGCGGAAGTTTCGGTCGAGACGGGCAGGAGCGAGGTTTTTTCCTTGCCGCTTTCCAGTCGGCCGGCCGCTACCAATAATTTTTCCAATTCGCGCACTTGGCTATGTTGCGCCACCGTGAAAGCGTTGAACGGCCCGAGCACCGCCACGGCGGCGAACACTGCCAGGGAAATCGGGATAAACTTGATGTTATCGGTGCGGGAAATCGCAAAATACAAGGCAGTCACGAACAACCACACGCCTGTGTGCGCCACGACGAAGCGCTCCTCCGTGACGCCGTAGTCCAGGATGCGGCGCCCGATAGCAACAAACAGCAGCGCCACCAGCGGCAACAGCACCCACCAAAACCAGCGATGGTATAAGCGCACGGCAGGCGCCGAATCGTACCGCGGCAGCAGGTAATTGAGCAGGTAGGTGAAGATGCCCGCGATGGAAAAACCGATGACCAACGAACTCACCCAGCCGTGCGGCAACTCCCAGTTTAGCAGGATTTTCGCCCCGTACACGTACAGGATGAGGAAATATAAAATAACCAGCGGAATCAGGATGTATTTGCACAAATTGCGAAAAAGCGCGCTGTAATGCGTCGTTTTTTCTTCAAATTCAAAATTTCGGGGGACGTGGTGCAGGAAGTACGTCGTCAAGAACAGGCCGCCGACCAGTGCAAATAGTCTGGCGTATATATTAAAACTCACCACAAGGCCGAACAACTCCACCACCGCCAGGATGGCCGCCGACAAGCCGCCCCAAATAATCCCCGAAAAGACGGCGGCGGTGACGAAATGGGCAAAAAGTTCTTTGTTGAACGCCCAAAAATCCTCGGCGCGCCGGCGGTTCAGATACGGCGCGAAGGCCACGCCAAGATGGGCGATCAGCATAAACCCCAGGTATCGGGGCATCGTGCGGTATTCCGCCGTTTCCCCGTCAAGCTCCAGCGTAAAATAATACCCGACCAGCGCGCCGATCCCGCCGGCCAGAAGGCCATAGTACCGCGCGCCCGTCCAGCGCCTCGACTCCGCGAATAAAGCCAGAGCGGTCAGCAAGGGCAGCCC
The DNA here is from genome assembly GCA_032115775.1 of Saprospiraceae bacterium. Taxonomy (GTDB): domain Bacteria; phylum Bacteroidota; class Bacteroidia; order Chitinophagales; family Saprospiraceae; genus M3007. The sequence continues at coordinate 3,259 of JAUMBL010000078.1, forward strand.
CAACTGCCCGAGCATCCAGATTTTGGCATACGACGCTTTTTCTTCCGCCTCGATCAGTATGAAGAGTGCGCAAGTGGCCGTCACCGCAGCCAACATGGTGGCAGGAAAACGCAGAACAACGTCCAGAATAGCGTTTTGAATAAACTGCAGCGAGGGCAGGCGAACTTCTTTTGACATAGGGCAAGGGTTCAAGGCGAAAAAAGCAGAAACAGCGCTAAAAATACGCGTTATTCACGATATGCGCTAAAATATGTATTTTTGTAACTACTTAGCCGGCTCGCTGCCTGGCCCAAAACGTCCCATTTTCCGCCATACTTCGCAATTTTTTTTGACCGTAGCGCTGCTACGGCCTGCAAAAAATCGCTTCGTCTGGCAAAAAATGGATCCTTTTTTGTCTCAGACGCGACCGGCTAAGTAGTTACG
>JAUMBL010000079.1:0-11769 GCA_032115775.1 Saprospiraceae bacterium
ACTGCTCGGGGTCGGGCGGCAGCACCCAATGCACCGGTTCACCTTGGATATGGAGCCAAATACGCTGCAAAAGCGTTTTTTGCCGGCCGATTCGCTGGTATAAGTCCTGATTCTGCCCCCATTTCCAAGGCCCTTTGACCCCCTTGGGGCCATCGGGCAGGTGAAAGACATACAATTTCGAGTAGTATTCGTTGGGCGCAGGCTGGGGGTGGGGATCGCGACATTCAAAACCCATCGCCATGTAGGAAGGCATATCCGGCAGGAAAAGGCCGAGAAAGTAGCGCAATTCATTGCCTTTGAGGTAAAAAGCGTCGAACCGCGGGTCGTCCTTGTCGGCGGTCATCATGGTGAAATTGGGCGCGAAATCCCGGGTTTCCAACCAGTGCCGATACTGCCTGAAATCGCGAATAAACTTCGGCGTGTCCATGGGTTCCGACTGCAAATCCCCCAAGGTCGAATCGGCCAGAGAGGCCTCGAGGTGGTCGCATTCATCGCCGTAGGCCATTTCACCCGGCGGCGCCAGGAAGCTCTCGGCGAAGTACCCGAAGTGCGGCTGCGATCGCCCAATCGCCTCCTTGACGGCCCGGTGCAAATCGTACCACGGGCCTGGGGCAGCCGGCACGCCATCCGGACGCATCTGCACGTGCGACATGTCGCCGCGCATAAAATCGAATCCGTACGCCGATTGGATCGCCTGGTAGTGCCGGCACACGTAATCCCAGGCAGCCTGGTTGGGTTTGTCAAAATCCAGCGCCCAGTCCGGGTCGCCGGCTTTCGATTCGTACAATTTATAGCGGGTCAGGGGGCCGAAGACCCGCGACATCGGTTGCGGCTTTGTGATGCGATAGTCTCGCCAGACCCTGCCGGCCGCGTCCGTCACCCGGGCTTCCGGGCGCGGATCCACTTCAAGTCCGCGGTAAGGCGGCGCCATGGTGGCCGGGGCCGTTTCCAGCCCGCAGTCGTATAGGCGTTGGATAAAAGCGTCGCGCCGCCGCAAGCGGCCGCTGTAATCGAGCGGGTCGCCGAACAAGGCGAGCAGGCGCTGATCTTCCGTCCAGTTTGAAAAAAAATCGTCCGCGTTTTTCGCAAGATCGAGACCCGGCACGGCGGGGCCGATTGCGCGCAAAAAATCAAAAATGACCGCCTCCGCCGATTTGTGCAAATCCGGATCGTGTCGGATAATGGTTAAATCCCGGCGTTCGAGCCATTCAAAAATTGCCGGATTCGCCAGCACCATTTCCGAAAACCGGTCGGTATGCGGCACCACGTCCATGCCCACCGATCGCCCCATCAGGTGCAGGAGGTTGACGGTCGCCTTTAGTTGCGTCTCCACCGTCTGCAAGCGCGGGAATGCGGCCGCCAATTCCGGACTGTAAAATTCCGGATTGATGCGCCAGCTCGCCGGGCCGTACAGGCTGGCCACCACGCCGGGTTCCCAAATCGGCAGGATATGAATGGCGTCTTGCGCGGCCGGCAAGGTAAGCGTATAGGGGATGATTTTCCAGAAACTGCCGATTGTGCGCACGTTGATGCCCACGGTATTTGCCGTTTTAAGCCATCGGGAGTCCGGTCGTCCGGCACAAGGTCCTGCGACCGACGCTTCCGGATCCAGCGCGCGGGCGACCGACGCTGTGTCGTACAGCGATTGGAGATGCTCCAGGATAGCGTACACCGGCTCCTGCAGAACCTGCGCAGGCGGCAGAAACAAAAAACGATGCTCAGTTTTGTACATATAACGCCGGATGATTGACTGATGGAAAATGCGATTGGCAAATTTAGGCAGAAAGCGAGATATGAACGCGCGCGTTCGCAATTTTCAAGGATAGTGAGCGCTTTACGGTGTTGTAATAATGCGCCTGCTGCGTGGTTACGATTAAATTATCATAAAAAAAGATTAATTATTTTGAATAAATCAAAAAACAAAGTAAAATTGCCTGATTTTTGCTTTTTAAATATTCCTTTTTCTACCCTGTTGCGGCGCTTCGCACCGCGCATAGCAATCTGATCCATCCGTGATTTACAAAGTCAAGCTTAAAAATGCGGACGCCAGCGTCATGCTGGACGATCATGTGTACGAGTGGATTACTTCTGACGCGTACCTGACGGAGATTGGCTTTATCCACCAACTGCGCCTGCATTCCAGCGGCTGCGCGGTATTTCAAAAAACCTGGAAAAAAGCGGACGGGCGCTTCAAAACGGAGACGATTTACCTCCATAAATTGATCGCGGAAAAATTCCTGATGCCCCCCAGCGCTGAAGAACGGCTGCTCGTCGGCGCGCGAAACAGCGACAAGCTCGACTGCCGACTGGAAAACCTCATTTTCCGATCCCGCGCTACCGCAAGCCGCCAGCGCAAAAGCAGCTCCCAAACAGGTTACACTGGCGTTTACCGGGAACATACCCGGTACCGAGCCGTTATTTCCATTGACGGCAAACCGGTGCATATCGGGATGTTCGATACGGCGGAGGAAGCCGCCGCCGCTTACAACAAACTCTCCCGGGAAGTGTATGGAGAGAATGGAAAGATAAACAAGATTAAAATCTGACGGTTTCTGCGCCGCGAATTGGAAATCCGGCGATTGTTAAAAAATGGTTTGGGGAAAATCCCGGTCTAATTATTTTATTTCGCCGCCGAAGGCGGCGAAATAAAATAATGTTCAGGCGGCTTTTTTTTTTGATTTTTCTAAAAAAATCAAAAAAAAAGCCGCCTGAACCAAATAATACTCTGTTTCAAAGGCCGTTCATGGCCTTATTACCCCCTACCCAAGGATAAAATTGGATTTATCCCAACCTTTCCCGACCTATTTATTAAGGATTTGCAAATGACGTCCGAAACGCGCTAAACTTCCTATCTTTGCCGCCGATTATGACCAAAACGCTGCAACAATATCAGGAAATCGTCGGGCAGTGCCGCGCGCTGTTTTTAAATAAAATCGCCGATTACGGTACGGCTTGGCGCATTCTGCGACCGAGCAGCCTCACCGATCAGCTCTTCATCAAAGCCCAGCGCATCCGCAGTATTGAAGAAAAAGGCGCGCAAAGGGTATCCGACAGCATAGAATCTGAATTCGTCGGACTGATCAACTACAGCGTCATCGCGCTCATCCAACTCGAACTGCCGCCGGATACGCCTTTATATATGGAGTCCGCCGCGGCCGCCGCGCTGTATGACAGCCAAATCGCGGAAAACATGCGCCTGCTCCAAAATAAAAACCACGACTACGACGAGGCCTGGCGCCAAATGCGCGTCAGCAGCATGACGGATTTGATCCTGCAAAAACTGCTCCGCATCAAACAGATCGAGGACAACGCCGGCAAGACCCTCGTGTCGGAAGGCACGCAGGCCAACTACCGCGATATCATCAATTACGCCGTTTTCGCGTTGATCAAACTGAAAGAAAATACATCATTTACTGAATAAACGATTGTACTATGACTTCCCTCCCTACCCTGCTGGTTTCTTTCGCCCTCATCGGACTGCTGCTCGCCGCACTTACCAAATGGGCCGGCAAGACGGACAAGCCGATCATGACTTTCCTCCAACACTTCGCCGGCGTGTGGTTCGTGTTCTCCGGAATCGTGAAAGCGATAGACCCCATCGGCACAGCCTATAAAATGGAAGATTATTTCGCGGCCTTTGAAACGACTTTCGGCGGACTGCAGAACGCTTTTTCCGGCTTGGCGCCGCTTTTCCCGTACCTGGCGCAATACAGCAACGGTTTTTCGATCTTTATGATCGTGCTGGAAATTGCCTTGGGCGTCATGCTGATGCTTGGCTACGCCAAACGGGTCACCGCAATCCTCTTTTTCCTGATCGTGGTGTTTTTTACCGTGCTGACCGGCTTCACCTACCTGACCGGTTTTGTCCCCATGGAGTCGAATTTCTTTGATTTCTCCAAGTGGGGGCCCTATATCGCAACCCAGATGCGCGTGACCGATTGCGGCTGTTTTGGCGATTTTATCAAACTGGATCCCAAAATTTCGTTTTTCAAAGATATCGGCCTGATGATCCCGGCCATCTATTTTTTACTGCGCAGCCGGGACATGCACCAGCTGTTCACCGAGCGCGGTCGGGCAGCATTCAGCGGCCTGGCAACCGTCGGCGCGCTGCTGTTCTGTATCCAAAATACGTATTGGGATCTGCCGGTGGTGGATTTCCGCCCCTTTAAAGTCGGCGCGAACATCCGCGAGCAGAAAGCCCTGGAAGAGGAAGCCCGCAGCAATGTGGAAATCATCGGCTGGGTGATGGAAAATACCCAAACGGGCAAGGTGGAAAAAGCCATGATCCCGATGGAGCGCTACAAAGAACTGATGGAAAAATATCCCAAAGACAAAGGCTGGAAGGTGAAAGATCAAATTAAAACGGAGCCTTTTATTGAAAAAGACGGCCAACGCGTGGTAGTGAAAGAAACGAAAGTCAGCGACTTCGCGATAGAAGACAACAACAACACGGAAGTGACCGAGGAGCTACTGAACGAACCGGGCTACAGTATGATGATCGTGGCGTACAAACTCTACGATTCGCCGGAATACGCGCAATTGTTCAAAGAGAAAGTAAACCGGCTGGCCGCAAGCGCCCAAAAGGACGGTTGGAAGGTGTATGCGATGGTCACCTACGCCGACGCGCCGAAAGCGGAGGCCTTCCGCAGCAAAATCGGCGCCGAGTATCCATTCTACCACGGCGATGATAAACTGCTGAAGACGATTATTCGCGCGAATCCGGGCGTTGTCGTGCTGAAGGACGGCAAGGTGATCGCCAATTATCATCAGCGGCATTTGCCGGAAACCTTGAAATAGGGGATTGTCAAAATGTGCGTATTCGCCATAACTAAGGCGTTGCGTGGATGTATTTCGCCGCCTCCGGCGGCGAAATACAATGATGTTTGGGCGCCTGTTTTTTGATTTTTTTTAGGAAAAATCAAAAAACAGGCGCCCAAACAAAATATTTTTTTGTTCCAAGGGTCACCAATGGACTTATCGCACAACTCCATAAAACAATGTTGGGGCGTCTTTTTTTTTTTTTTTTTGGAAAAAAAAAAAAAAAACAGACGCCCCAACATTATATTGAAGTTATAATCAACCCCTGCGCCCACAAGTGCCGCCTCATCAAAAAATTGCGTTTACAGGCGATTGCGATCCACCAAATCCAGCAGATCGTCCCGGTAATTTTTGCCGATCGGGAGCAGCTTGGGTTTGTCTTTTTCGAGCACCTCCACCATATTGCCTTCGATCGCGCAGATTTTGTCCATCGCCACGATATAGGAGCGGTGTATTCGGCGAAAGCGGTGGGAAGGCAGTCGGTCTTCGAGGCTTTTCATCGTTTGGAGCGTGATGACCCTGCCGTTTAGGAGGCGGATAATCACGTAATCTTTGAGTCCTTCGATAAAGATGATCTCATCAAAATTCACCTTGACCAATTTTTTATCCGCTTTCACGAAGAAAAAGTCGTTTGCTTCCGGCGGGGTGACGGCGGCCGGGCGGTTATGCTCCAGGGCTTTATTCACCGCCTTCATAAATCGCTCCAGCGAAATCGGTTTGAGCAGATAATCCAGCGCGTTCAGATCGAAGCCTTGGATGGCGTAATTGGGATACGCCGTGGTAAAAACGATCATCGGAGGCGCGGTCAGGGTTTTGACAAAATCAATCCCCGTGAGTTGCGGCATCTGGATGTCGAGAAACATCAGATCAATCTGCTCGTGCTTGAGGGCTTCATTCGCCTCCAGGGCGTTGCTGCATCGCCTGACCAGGCGCAATTCCGGCATCTGGGCGATGTAGGTTTCAAGCACGTCGAGTGCAAGCGGTTCGTCGTCAACAATAAGTACGTTTAACATAAGCAGTTGATTCTTCCAAACAGCGCGCTGTTTGAGTTTTCGCATCTTGGTTGCACGCCCGGTGTCTCCGGGAGCGGTGCAATGAGTCAAAATTTCTGGGCAGGCTCCAAGGTACAGACTTTTTCAAGATTTTTTAAAATTTTGTAACCGATTAGCCAACCCCCGAAGGAGTGAAATTATTCTAGTTACAAAATTTTATCCGCTCATTTGCAGATGAAGTAGAACGATGAACCGGTCGGGCTCCTCTGATATTTCCAGTTCGTGCTGATCCGGATACAGAAGTTGCAGGCGCTGGCGTACATTAGCGAGGCCGATTCCGCCGCTCCGCGGGTGTTCCCGGCGGGGCATGCGCGCGGCTTTGCTATTTTCGATCGAGAACTCGAGTTGATCGTCCTGAACAATCAGGTGCACGTGTACAAATCCGCCGCCCGGCAGGGAGTTGTTCAGTCCGTGTTTAAACGCATTTTCTAAAAACGGGACAAACAGCAGGGGCGCGACCCGCTGCTCGCTGATGCGGCCTTCGACGAGAAGGCGGATTTCTGCGCCTTCCGGCTGCCGGATTCGCTCCAAATCGAGGTAGTTTTGCATATACTGGATTTCTTTGGATAGATATACCCGCTTTTCATTGCACTCGTACAGCATATAGCGCATGATTTCGGATAGTTTCAACACGATTTCCGGCGCTTTATCGCTTTTTTTCAGCGTCAGCGCGTAGAGGTTGTTCAGCGTATTGAAAAGAAAATGCGGATTGATCTGGCTGCGCAAAAAACGCAGTTCCGACTGCATCGTCTGGGTCAGCAGCGCCTGCTTTTCACCCTGATAGCGCCACCAGTCCATGATGACGCGCAACACCGTGGAGAGCAGGATCACCAGCACGTTGCCCACAAAAATAAGCCCCTGCTTTTCAACGATTTGCTGTTGAAAATCGCGATCCCCGGCAAACCAAAGATACCAAATCAGCACCTTAAAAGGCGTAATCAGGGCGGCGAGCGCAAGAATCAACGCCAGATAGAGGAAAAAACGCTGTGCCAGGTATTTGGGGACTAAATACAGTAAGTTAACATAAACCAGCACCGCGTAAAAAATCAGCGAGACGAATTCCGAAAATAATACCGAGGCCACCGAACCGCCCTGCTGCAGGCCGTTCATCAGCAGCACCGCGAATAACACGATCCAGAAAAGTGCGTGATAGACCAGCCGGCGGGATAGCCAGTCGTAGAGGTCGTCCAGTATGTTGCGCGCTTTTTTCATGAAAAACAAATGCAGCCCACGCCGTCCATTCCTGAACGCGGTAAACACGCAGCAAAAAAAGCGGATTTTTTGTTCCCGGCTGGAAAAATTTGTTCCCGGCCACGCGCCCGCTGCTTTCGGAGCGCGCCCACGCCAAAAAAAATTTCGCAGGCTATGCAATACCGGAATCAATACCGACCTTTGGAGCAAATTTGCATCACTTGCAACTCAAACACACGCTCCATGCCGCGCATATGCGGCCTAATGCCGTGCAGCGGATCAACCCGACCCGCCCAGCCGGCAACTCCAACCGGTTTCCACCCAGGAATGGCGTACCCGGCGCTGCTAGTTTTTTATCGTCCGATCACTTAGCGGCGAAAGTCCGACAGGATTTTAAAATTTGCTTAAAAAATCGGGGTGCACAGCAAATTTTGGAGAAAAAAAAGCATAAAACAAGTTTAAAAAATGCAAAAACACGCAACTGGCAACAAAAATTTGCCAAATGCGCCTTTTTTGTCAAAACAGGTAACCCAATTGCACTGAAAAACCCTTAATTTGCCGCCCGATTACAATGCAGAAATCAACTACACCGCCCTTTAGTATGTTGCCAGCTTTTTACGCTCATCGCCGATTGCTCTTTCTCTTTGCCGCGTTGCTTTTTTCTTTTATTGCGCAAGCGCAAGACTGCGCCAGCCTGATTATCGAAAATAAGCGGATCGCAGGCGTTCAACTTGTCCGCACCTCGAACCTGACCGTTGTGGTGCGAGGCGACTATAGCTACCAACTGCAGCTGTTCGCCAATGAAAAAGGAATTTTTGCCCGAATGACCTCCATGGGGGGTATCGAATTTAACCAGGACGACCAAGTTGTGTTTGTGGAGGAGTCCGGCGCAGAACGCGCCTATCGCTTTGTAAGTACCGACGAAGTCGGCGCCGGCGCTGTGCCGACGCACAGAAACAACGTGCTGCTGGATCCGGAAGCCGTAAAATGGCTGTCCACCACCCCGATCGTCGGAATCAATTTTATCAATTTTGCCGCCCGACAAAAGCACAAATTTGTCACTACGCCGAACCGACAGGTCGCGCTAAACGAATTGGCCGACTGCTTTTTCCGCGCCCTGGATCAGGAAACGGTGACTGGCGGAGGCAACGCCTCGGTACCCTCGCCCATCGCCAAACCGGCGGATGCCGGCGCGAAACCGGCCGGCACAGCCGGCGGCGCTAAATCCTCCGCCGAAAAACCCAAACCGCTGACGCCTAGTTCAGACGCCGAACTGAATAGCCTCCGAGCCGACCTGGAACGCACCAAAGAAGCGGTACGCGCGGAAATCAAAGCAGAAAAAGAACGCGCAGAAGCCGTTAAGTTGCAACTTCAACAGGAAGTGGCCGAAGCGCGGGACGCTGCCAATAAGAAAAAACTGGAATACGCCCAAGAAGTGGCCGAGGCGCGGAAAAGCAGCCTCGCCGAAATCGAAAAATCCAAAACGGAAACGCAATCACTCATCTTTCAAAGTAAAAGTCGCGCAGATTCCGTACTGTCCAAACTGAACCTGAATGTGGAAGACGCGCGCCGCCAAGCCGGCGAAGACATTCAAAAGGCTCGGACAGCCTCGGCAGACGAAGTTCTGAAGGCGCGCGAAAATGCCGCAAAAGAACTGGCCGCAATCCGGGAAAAACTAGATCAATCTAAAAATCAGTACGCGCAGGACGTGTCAAGCGCCCGACAAGGCGCAGACCAGGAAATCGCCAAAATCCGGGACGAAAATGCGCAATCCATCGCCCAAGCCCGCGAAAAAGCCAAAGTTGAGCAAAGTAAAACGACGGAAGACGTCATTAATTCGAAAAAAACAGCCAGCGAACAAATCCTGAAAATACAGGAGGAAACAGCCGGGCAAGTCGCTTCTATCCGGGAAAATGCCGCCCTCGCAAAACAACAACTGGCGATTGAAATGGCCGAAGCGCGCCGGAAATTCGACGAAGAGAAGGCGCTGATGGAACAGCGAAATGCCAATGAAATGACGGAACTGCGCGAAAATGTCGCGCGCCAAAAAGAGAATGCCGCCGTGGACGTAGCGGAAGCCCGAAAACGCGCAGCGGAAACAATCGAACAAATTCGAAATGATATCGTGGTAGAACAGGAACGCGCCGGTAAGGAAAAACAGTCTATCGCAGAAGACGTGGCGGCCAGCCGCCAAAGAGCCGCGCAATCCATCCAACAAGTAGAACAAGAAGCCGCGACGAATATCGCCGCCGCACAACGCCGCGCAGAAGAAGAACGCAAAACGATCGCCGCACAAGTGCAGGACGCCCGCCAACGCGCAGAAGCCGAGTTGCAGAAAATTCAAAACGAACTGGCGCAATCTATCGCCGCAGCAAAAGCACAGGAGGAAAAAATAAAAAGCGAAGCCGCTGCCGCTGTCCAAAAAGCCCGCGAAAAAAGCCTGGAGGAAATCGCTAAAGCCCAAGAAGACGCCCGCCTCCGCGTCATGGAAGCCAACGCCAAAGCCGACGAAGCGCAAAAACAATATACCGACGAACTGGTCAGCAGCAAGCAATCCGCAGATGAAAAAATCCGCGCGATCCAACAAGAAGCAGTCAAATCAATCGAAGAAGCCAAAAAGAAACAACAGGAAACGGTGACCGCCTCTACCTCCGAAGTCATCGCCTCCCGCGAAAAAGCCGCCGCAGAAATCGCCGCCGCACAGGAAAGAGCCGCCCGCGAAATCGCCACCGCAAAAGAAAATCAGGTGCGCGCCCAACAACAAGCCGCCGACGCCGTGGCAGAAACCAAACGACAAAGCGCGCAAAATATCGCCGCTATCAAAAATGCAGAGGCCGATAGTATCCGCAATACGCGGGAAGGTAGCGCGCGGGAACGCCAAAAACTGGCGGATGAGGTGTCCACCGCCAGACAAAAAGCCGCCTCTGAAATCGCCGCAGCAGCACAAAAAGCGGCAGAAGACGTGAAAATGGCGCGCGAACGGGCCGCAAAAGAACGGCAGGAAAGTATCGAGGCAGCCGCAAAAGCCCGGGAAGAGGCCGCACTGCAAACGGTCGCCGCACGGGAAAACAGCGCCAAAGAGGTCGCCGCCGCAAAACAACAAGCGATCGAAGCCATCGCGCAAACCAAACGCGACACAGACGCCAAAAAAGCCGCGCTCGCCCAAGAACTGGCCGATGCGCAGGTGAAAAGCCAAAAAGCTATCGAAGACGCACAAAATAAATCCGCCGCGGAAATTACCGCCTCCAGAAAAGACGCGGAAAGTAAAATCGCCCAATATCAACAGGAGGCCGCCGCCGCCCGCCGCCGCACCAACGATGAAATCGCCGCCTCACAAAAAGAAGCGGCCGAAACCATCGCAAAAACCCGACAGGAATCCACAGAACAAATCGCACAGATAAAAGCAGCCGAAGCGGCTACCCTCGCGCAAGTCAAATCCGATAACGCCGCCGAAGCAGAAAAATCGCGCCAGGAAACAGACCGACAACTCAAAGAAAATAAACAAAAGGCAGACGAAGCCGCCCGACAACTGAGCGAACTGCAAAACGCCGTCCGCGACCTGCAGGACAAACTCGCGAAACTCAAAGCCGAAGAAGAAGAAGCACAAAAAAAGAAGAAAAACTAACCCCGCGCGCTCCGCACCGACTCGGTACAACCCCCATGCCGCATCGAATCCTGATCGAACTCCCTTATCTGCCGCCCGTCAGCTGGTGCGCGCTGATCTGGCGTTTCCCGGTTGTGCGCCTGGAAGCTTGCGAACACTATCAAAAAGGCAGCTGGCGCAATCGCTGCCATATCGCCGGACCAAATGGCCTTCAGCGACTCAGCATCCCGCTCTATCAAGGCAAACACCAGCAAACGGACATCCGCGCCGTGCACATCGCACCAAACGAACAATGGGCGCTTCATCACTGGCGCAGCATCCAAACCGCCTACGGAAATGCCCCCTTCTTTGACCACTACCGCGATACACTCCAACATTTCTTCGAAACACCCAACCCCACGCTGTTCGATTTTAACCTGCGCCTGCTCGAATGGCTGCTCCGACAACTCGGATTCCCCGGCACGCTCGAATTGAGCACGACGTATGAACCGCCCGGTTGCCCGGGCGACTACCGGAACGCGATCCGGCCAAACCCGGATTGCCCAAACGCCGGATTCGTACCCAGCCCCTACCCGCAGGTTTTCGCCGACCGATATGGATTTCTGCCCAATCTCTCTGCACTTGACCTGCTGCTTTGCGCTGGTAAACAGGGGAAGGGGTATATTAAATGTATTTCGCCGCCTCCGGCGGCGAAATAAGGGGGTGAGCGGGTGTAATTTTTTGATTTTTTCTAAGAAAAAATCAAAAAATTACACCCGCTCGAAATGTTTTTGAAATTTTAGAAATTTCAAAAAATTACACCCACTCGAAATATTTATTGAAAAGACTTCATGGGCTTTTCATCCCCTACCCCGACAAACAAGCCGACCGGTTATTGAACCGATAACAACCGGGTTTGCTCGGGAAAATCCTTACAAGAGATCCGCAATTACCCTGCAATGGGTATTTCATGCCGATCAGCTTCGCCTAACTTTGCATTTCCATAAAATCTAAAGTAACTACTTAGCCGGTCGCGTCTGAGACAAAAAAGGATCCATTTTTTGCCAGACGAAGCGATTTTTTGCAGGCCGTAGCAGCGCTACGGTCAAAAAAAATTGCGAAGTA
>JAUMBL010000080.1:0-9198 GCA_032115775.1 Saprospiraceae bacterium
TATCTCGTAGCCAGGAGCGGGCGCGTGCTGACATTTAGTTGCATGAGCAACCATTTCGTCGGGAGCAATAAGGCATATAAAGCGGCGTGGAGCGATTTACTGCTCCGTGTTTGGGACCGATTCTGATCGGGCGCGGTTGCTGCGCGCAAGCCGGAATTGCAGGGTGATTTGCAAAAAATCCCGCCCGATTTCGTCGTTCAATCGGAAATCAAACTGGCGAACCCAGCCGGCTTCCAAATTTAACCAAGGCCGCGCGCTGTACCCGCCGCCGACAAAAAAACGGTTGCGCTCAAAATACGGGGAGCGATTGGTAAAAAAGATTTCATTCCAAACGCCGGCATAGATTGTTCCCGGCTTGATTTCTCTGCCATTGAGCGGTACGAGCATCTGCAGCCGGTAACGAAAGCGGTTCCGGTATCCGTTGCTGGTCCAGCGCTGCTCCGCACGATAGCGGTGCTCGAATTTCAAACGATCCAGGTACTGCCGCATATTCAACTGCAGCCAGGTGCGGGTTTCATCGTTCAGTCGGGGCGTGACGAAATCGCCGCCCTCCCGATACGTGTCGTAATTGCCGATGCCGGCGGTAAAGGAAAAATACTTATCTATTTTAAAGGCAAAACCCGCTTTGTACTCATAATAGTGAAAATGGTCGTAGAAACGCAGGCTGCGCAGCTGCGCCTCCCCGAAGAAAGTCCAACGCGGATTGTATTGGTACTGGAGGTTGAGCACATTCCAGGTTCCGAGGCTGGATTGCAGGTTTTGGGCCGGCAATGCGCTGTAAATCGCCGACAATAGGAAGGCGAAAAGGTGTTTTTTCATGTTTTGTCGTTCGAATGCTTTACTAAATCCATCAGTAACTGGTTCGCCTGATACTGCGTGGCGGACACTATTCCAAAATTTTCCGTCCCGCAAGCCCAAAAATACGTAGCCGACATAAAATAATGTCACCCCTTCGGGGTTCTGACGTCAAACCGCCAACCGAGCTAGAATCATGTCACCCCTTCGGGGTTTTTCGAACCAGTTCGATGTATAATTTAATGGCCGTGCGCTCAACTCGAATGATCTGTCACGACCACCCATTCACCTTTAATTTTTTTCCATAATAGGGTGAAATGACCGCTCAGATCGCCTGCGGCGCGCTTCAAATGCCATTTTCCGATTACGTAGGCACTTTTTCGCGACAGCGATTCCACGCGGAGGAGGGTGAACGTGAGGGTACCCATGGCAGCGCGGTCGGGATAGCCTTTGCGGTAATTGTCTAGCGTCTGCTGCCAGCCGTAGGTCAGTCCCCGACTTCCGATGAATTGTAGGCTGTCGGATCGCCAATAGCCGTCCATGAAGGCCTCCAGATCGCCCCGGTTCCAGGCGGCCTCCTGCCGGGCCATGACGGCGCGGATGGCAGCGTCGGCGCCGTCGGCTCTCTGTGCGGCGGATAGGGTATGAAAGAGGCAAATGAAAAGGAAAATAAAGCACACGAAAATCAGGGGACGCATAGGTAAGCAGGTTTCGATTGTCCAATAATTTTGAAATACATGCTGTGGCGGAATGTTTTTGAGACGGAATCAAGAATACGACCCGAATTGGGGTTGTGTAAAAGTATTTCGCCGCCTCCGGCGGCGAAATAAAATGATGTTTTAGCGCCTGTTTTTTGATTTTTTTTAGATAAAAAATCAAAAAACAGGCGCTAAAAAAATATTATTTTTTTGAAGGGTCGTCAATGGACTTTTTTTCAAACCTTCAATTTTCAACGGATTACCGTCAGGGTACCTTCCAGCCTGCCTTCCTTGCCGTTTTGCCGCAAATACGCCGTCCACACATACACGCCGGGCGCGACCGGTTGCCCATGTAGTCGTCCGTCCCAGCGCGCCTCCGGCGCGCCGGTTTGCTCGAACAGGAGGTTGCCCCAGCGGTCAAAGATACGGAGGGTTTGTATTTCCAGCCCTTGTCCGAACAAAGTAAACCAGGCGTTGTCACCCCCGCTTTCCGGCGCGATGGCATTGGGGGCATAGACGGCGAATCCGTCCAGGCATTCCACGTGTCGCAGCAGCGTTTCGTCTTCGAACCGGCACTGCCGGTACTCGATACGCCGGCGAATCCGCCCCGGTTCTGTCGTCTCGAAGCCGGCGGCGCCGGGTTCGTCATTCCACCAGATTTGTCCGGCCAGGCTTCCGCCGACCGATAGTACCAACCGCTCGCCGGTACAGAGTACGGTATCCGCGGGCAACGGCGGCGGGGTAGGGAACCAGTCCACCGACACGAGGTCGGCGGCGGTGCAAGGCGCCCGATAGGCCGTGACGGCATAGATCCCCGATCGGAATACCGGTCGCCGGGCGGTTTCCAGTCCGTCGTTCCAGCGGTAGGCATTTGCGCCGGGCGTGGTGGCGTCGAGCCAGATGGTATCCGATCCGCAGAGGGTGGTATCGGCGGGCAGGTTGACCTGAAAATCGGCCAGTACCTGGACTTCGATGGTATCCGACTGCCGACAGGCGCCGGCCAAGGCCGTTGCGATATACTGGCCGGGGGCGGAGATTGTGCGGATGGAGTCGCCGCCGCCGTTTTCCCAGAGATATTGGAGGGCGCCGGGCGTGCGGGCGTCCAGCGTGAGTACGGCGAGGGCGCCGCAGAGGGTGGTGTCCGGCCCGAGATTGAATGCCCGCGGGCCGTCCGTGGCCACAACGGTTTGCCGGAAGGTATCCCGGCAAAATCCGGCTTTGCTGATGAGTGTGATTTCCCGGGCGCCCGGCTGGGTAAACGTCACGCCGCCGACGGTTTTTCCGGCAGCGGTTGCGGGCGCGCCGCCGGGGAAAATCCAGCTGTAGCTGTCTGCTATACCCGGCCCAACGGCGAGCGTGGACAGCGGTGCGAAGATGCAGAGCGTATCGTCGGACAGTTTCATACCGGTTATCGGCGGGTTTTGGCCGCAATAATCACTTACCGGTACGCTGAACGGCAGGAACCCGGTTGCGGCTGCGGGCGGTGCGGCGGCGGGTTCCGATTGCCAGTTGTCAATCAAAAAGCCCGCTCCAATCGGCGTCAACGCCGGCGCGACGTCGGTTGCCGGGCAGGCGGCGCAATTCCCGGCGGCATCTGTTTTTAAAAGGAGGTGGCCGCCCGGTCGGAAGCGCAGCGCGGCCAGGCCGCCGTCCAGGGTATTGATCACGGTGGATACGCCATAATTATAGCAAAGATCGAAGCGTCGGCCCCATTTCAGGCTGCCATCCGCGTTTAGGCCGATCAGGTCGGCCGTCGGTTGTCCGCCGGGTGTTTCATAATTGCCGATCGCAATTTCTCCGGCGGGCGAGCACGTCAGCGACGGGATCCAGTTTAGGGCTTTGGGAATTTCGAGGCGTTTGGCCCAGACCAAATCGCCGGTCGGGTTCATCCGGACCGCGCAGGTTGTTTGCGGCAAGGGGCCGGTTTCCGTGGCCGCGAAGACCCAGGAGCCGTCGGGCATTTCGGCGGCCGCCTTGAAAAGAAACTGCGTGGTACGCCAAGCTTGCAATACCTCGCCGTTGGGCGATACCCGCAGCATAAAGCCGAAAGCGGATGCGCGTTGCCCGTTGCCGCAGATCAGCAGGCTGCCGTCCGACAGGCAGAGCAGCGCCCGCGGATAGCTGAGTCCGTCGTTGGCGAGTCGGCGCGTCCAGACGACCTGGCCGTTGGGTGCGACTTTCGTGAGGATAATCTTATTCGTTGTGGCGCTGCCGCCCTGCTGGAATTCCGTCCGGATAGACATGGCATACACCTGGCCGTCCGGATCCGTAGCGATGCGGTTGTGCGCCCAGTGCTGCACTTCGCCGTAGTGGACCGGCGTTTGCCACAACGGCTGACCGGCGCCGTCTAGCCGGGCCAGGATCAGCCAGTCGTCGAGGGCGGTATTCTGATTGGAGCGGTCAAACAGCGCATACACGCCGTTGTTGGGCGCCCGTTCCAGGTCGTACACATATCGAGCCGCCGCGGTATCGCCTTGGCGCAGGTTATAGCCGTTTAGTAAGTTGCCGGTTGGATCCAGGCGCAGGATTTTCCCTAAAAAAGTGCCGATCCAGTAATTTCCATCGGCGGTTTGCTCCAGGCAAAACAGGCCGTTGAGGCTGTCCAGTTGTCGTTGGAAAGTGGTTTGGCCGTTCAGCCCGGCGGGCGAAGCGAAGAACGCGTATCCGAGCAAGAATAAGGAAACGCTGCGTATATTGAATAGGATGTTCACCAATTCGGGTTGCGCGCGTTACACCCGCGCATACGGCAGTCGCACCAGCATCCGCCCTTCGTAGTAGGCGTCGAGGCCGCCGGAGGCCACCAGTTCGAGCGATTCCAGGTTGATAAACCCGTCGGCCGCCACGGCATCGTCCGGCAGGCGCAATTCCAGCACCTTGCCGACGATCAGCAGCACGCCGCTGGCTTTGATGAGATATTCCTCCTCGTAGGCCAGTCCGAGCCGCACCCGGCTTTCTGCCACGAAAGGCGCCGGGATGCCCGGTCGGTATTCCGGCGTAAAACCGCAAGCGTCGAACTCCGACACCGAGTCGGGGTAACTTGCCGAAGTTTGGTGCGCCGCCTGCACAAATTCCGGGTGGACGTGGTTGATCGTCCAGAAGCCGGTTTCTTTGAGATAATCGTACGTATGTCTCGGTACGGTGGTGGGGCGCATGACCAGCGCCAGGTAGGGCGGGTTGGCGCCGATATGCACGACCTGGTTGAAAATAGCCAGGTTGGTGTGGCCTTGCGCGTTGGCGGTACCCACCAGCACGGCACTTTTATAGCCGGAGAGGGCGTTGAAGAGCGTGAGGCGCGGCACGCGCTCCCAAGTCATGACGTCGTCGTGGGTAAGCAGCATGAGCAGAAAACAAGTGGACGCCGGGAAAGGTTTTAAAACAGCAGACTTAGGGCATGTATGGAATTTTCTCGCCGAGTCAAAACTGATCCTATTTTTGCCTTTGGCAGAAAACTCCATACATACGCTCCGGGCTACCCGCCCACCAGCACCGTTTCCAGATCCGTCCCGGTTTTGTTTTTGAACACAAACAAATAATACCCTTTTCGCCAATCGCCCAGGTCTATGCGGTGGGCGCCGGCCGGCACCTGCTGTTGTCGAACCAGTCGGCCGTTGTAATCATACACCTCCAGGTCGCCGTCCTGATCGGACTGGATTTGCACGTATTGATCTGCGGGATTGGGCAGGACGGAAATCAGATCGCGCAAAGCCGGTTCTCCGGTACGAACGACATCGCCGATTTGCCGGTATCCCAGGAAAAAAAACAGGGTATTCGTCAGCGCCGGCGCGACACACTCCCCGTGGTCGGCCGTGGAGTCGAGATCAGCTACGCCGAGCATCAGGGCGCTGCGCGACAGCATGGTATCCCGCGCCAGCAGGCTGTTGAGATAGGGCACCTGATCGTCGGCTTTACAGTAATAGATACGGGTGGGCGCTTCCGGCGTCCACTGATAGACGTTGTTGTCGCGCAGGGCGACGTTCACCGGATGGTTCGGGTTGGTGGCCACCACCTGGCGGAGTGAATCGTTGAGCATGCGGGTCGGGCGGCAGGCGCCTTCGGTAGCGATCAGCAGATCCACCAAATCATCATTCAGGTCGCCGAGGTTGATTTGTCCGGCATAAAACTGTTCGATCAGCGCGGCGTACGGCTGTTTAAATCCGTCTGAAATTTGGTTGAACAGATTTCCGTACACCGTTTGGTACGACAGCAGCGTATTGGGGATATAGCCTGGGTAGTAGTAAACGGCGTCTGCGAGAATGAAATCGCGCATGACTTCGCCGATGCTGTAAGGCCCCGACAGGTGGGCGGCGGCCGTCACGTTGTATTCATTCGCCGGATCCTGTTCCACCGCCCGGTGGAGCGCCATGGCGGCGTGGCCGCCCTGCGAGTAACCGGTGATAAACAACTGATCGTTTGTGTGCACATTGATCTGGCCTTGCAGGGATTCAAAAGCCCGCAGCATATCTTGGGCTACCCAGGCCTGGCTGGCGGCGTGCACGTACGGATGGAACCCGCGCGAATCGCCCAGTCCGAGATAGTCGGGCGCCAGCGTTACAAAGCCCATGCCGGCAAAGAGCACCGGAATATCGCCTTCGCCGCCGCCGGGTTGGCCGTAGCGGGAGGGCACGTTGTTTTTGGATGAAGAAGTGCCGTGCTGATACACCAGCCTGGGATATACCTTAGCGGCATTGTCGGGCACGGTCAGCAAACCGGATACGGTATCCGTCACGCCGTACACATCCGGGGTGGTGTAGCGGACTTTGTAGTACCGCGCGCCGTATTGGAAAAAAGGCAAGCCGAACTGTGCGGTCAGTTGAGCCTGCGTTTTGGCGCCGATGAGCGTGTGGGAGATGATTTGCTGGGCGGAAAGCGTACTTTGCCCAATCAACAGAAGCAGTAAGAGAAAACGATGTTTTTGCATACGAATGCGTGGTTGTTGTGCGAAGGTAAGGATTATCGGGATATTACCATGCGAAAGTTCTGAACAGATGCATGTTCCTGCTGCAACCTTATCCAGTACACTCCCGGAGCATACGTCGATACATCCAAGGCGAATTCATCGACATCGCGAAAGAAGCCCCTGCTTAGCATCCGTCCAGCCGTATCGAAGAGTTCCCAAGAGCCCGAATCTTTTTCCCCGAAGGCAATAAACGCCTTTCCCGAAACCGGATTGGGGTATAGAGCTGCGGGTTGTACTATAAGTTGATTCCGATTAGCGGATATCGGCAATTCCGGACAAAAGAACACATTAAGATGCGCTTCATACGAGGGCCCCGGACGCATCTTCGCGAAAACATTGATGTAAGCCGGCTGCGCTTGAGGCGGCAATACATATTCAAAAATATCTGAGGCGCCGGCAGGTAATCCGTTTCCAATTATTTTGAACCGGATAGAGTGCATCGGAGTGGCATTCGGATTGCGAACCTGATATGTACGTCCGCTCTCCGCTTCAAATACCGCACCTTGTGCGGGCCGGCGGGCGTTCATGCCTTGAGGCAGTTGGATGGCAACATATTCCATATCATTAGCCTGACATGCATTGGACATGCGTATCCGGTAGCGCTTGTTACCATTGGGATAAATCCCGATATCCAACAGTTCAAAGGTCAGACACGCATTCACCTTGACGTCGCAGCCCGGAACTGGGGCGCAGATACGTTCGCAAAGCACTTCGCTTTGGAAATTGCTGACGGCATCGTGTTGAATGACTGTCGGCTCAGGCACGTGTAAAAGCATAGTGTCCGTTTCGCAAGCGATATCCAAATATTCCGGCCATACGGTAAGCATCGTATCCACCGGGGCGTCGAATAAGTAAGGACAATCCACATCCGTATTGCCATCCTTATCCAACCTTCCAATCACCATATCGCGGTCAGAGCCGGGGTTGGTGATGGCGCCGATAAAGCATACATCATCCTGCAATCCCAGGCATTGGCCGTGACAATCATACAAAGTCGTCAAGTCATTGGCAGAGTAATCAAACCTCCTGGCCCATTCCATCCGCCCTTCCAGGTCTGTCTTGATACAATAAAAATCCTCCTCTATTTGGTAAGCAGAGTTGGCAAAAATCGCATATCCGCTTTCAGTGCGGGCCAATTCAAGTACCCGCTCTGCCTGGACATTTGTTATGTCAAACTGCCGAAACCAAAGCAGATTGCCCTGGAAGTCTGTTTTTTGGAGAAAAAGCGTTCGTGGAAATACGCCCGGGCTGTTAATCACACCATGTAGAGCGGAAACTACGCCATCGGGCTCCACCAGTAAACCTCCGATTTCCCAATCGGAAGAATTGCTGCCTGGCAAATGAAGAGATTTGACCCAGTCAAAGTTGCCGCTTTGCCAATTATACCGGATGACGGCAGTAGGGTTTTGGTTGGAGGCATCATCCTCTGACAACGCGATATACAGCGAGCTGTCCTGCTTTACGAAAGAATGAAAATCTATATTATCCCAGGAAGACGACTTTAGGTTTACAAAACTACCCGGGATATACGTTCCGGTGTGTTTGTCAATTTCCATCAAGCCCACACCGCTGGTAAAAAAATTATCAAAACCTAATAGATAGGCATCTCCATGCTCAACTACAAACGGCCTTACATCTCCACCCGGATAAAAAGTGGTAGCCCAAAGGATGGTATCAGCCGAAGGATTGTATTTGAAGATGTAATTTACCGATCCAGTCGGGAAGACGGCAGTAATAATCAACATACCATCCGAGTCCTCATAAATCCGGTCGATGTACCCTATCCTGCCATTCGGTAGAAAAAACTTACGGACCCATACCAGCTGTCCGTTTTGATCCATCTTTGACAAAGCGGCATAGTCAAAGCCGGAAACATACCCGGCGGTATATAGTCCGCCATCAACAGACTTGCACATGACCGTACCCCAAAAAGACTGATTAGGAGGAGAAAAAAGGGCTAAAAATTTAGCGCCCTGACAGTCGGTTGCCCCATTTCCAACCTGGGCATGGATCAGAAGCGGCGCCCCATAAAGTAGGAACAACAGGAATAGCGCATAAGATTTTGGCATAAATGGTAGGTTTAGGTTATGAAAAAATTAGCGTATCCGTAAGCAAATATACAAGCAATTATTTGTAATTATATAGCCGGTCTCGTGTGAGCCCAAAAAGGATCCATTTTTTGCCAGACGAAGGGATTTTTTGCAGGCCGTAGCAGCGCGATGGTCAAAAAAACCGCGAAACATGGCGAAAAATGGGACTTTTTGGGCCAGACAGCGAGCCGGATAAGTAGTTACAAAATAACAAGTTCAGAAAATCCCCCTCGATTCTCTACCTTTGCGTCCCAATATCCAAATACTGCTCTATGCCGCGCGATAATTCAATCCACACCATCCTCATCATCGGCTCGGGGCCGATTATCATCGGACAAGCTTGCGAGTTCGATTACTCCGGCTCCCAAGCCAGCCGCTCGCTGCGCGAGGAAGGCATCAAAGTGGCGCTCATCAATTCCAACCCGGCCACCATCATGACCGATCCGGTCACGGCCGACTATATCTATCTGCGCCCGCTGACGCCGGAACAAATCGAAGGCATTCTGCGGGAACATCAGGAAAGTCCGGAGCTGCCGCGTATTGACGCCGTACTTCCCACTATGGGCGGCCAAACCGCCCTCAACCTGGCGATCGAATGCGAAAACCAAGGCATCTGGGAAAAATACAACTGCCGCATGATCGGCGTGGATACCGCCGC
>JAUMBL010000081.1:0-1878 GCA_032115775.1 Saprospiraceae bacterium
AGTAAAAGGCATGATGGATATGCTCCAAGGCATGGGCCAGGAATCGGAGGGCGACTCTACGGCAGTCTCCGAGGACCAACCGGCGGCGGCGCTCGGCGCCGACAATCCGATGAGCCAACTGGGTAACGAACTCAGCAGCGTAGCCCAATCGCTCAAAGGGATGGCCGGCTTGACCAATGTGACCGAAATCAATGACACCGCCGCGTTTAAATTCGGTTACGCCTTCGATTTTGCCAGCGTGGACGCGCTGAACAAGGCCTTGCGCGTCATTAACAAAGAAAAATACGACGCCAAAACGGAAGAGGTCTTTAAGTTTAAAGGAAAATCCTTCGAGCGCCTCGCCGCGGCAGACCTGGGTGAAGAAATCAAAAAGGCGCTCGCTGAATCCACGGAGGATTCGGAAGTGGACGACGAAAGCACGGACATGATGAAGATGTTCTTCACCGATATGAGCTACCAACAGGTATATCGCTTCCCTGACCGCGAGATCAAAAAATCGTCGAACAAATTGTCCGAAATCTCAGACGGCAGCCATACGCTCTCTATTACTATCAAACCTTTCGACGAGGAGCAGCAAAAACAGAAGGCCTCGGTGGCCACGGTGGTGAAACTGAAATAGCGTTTATTTCGCCGCCTTCGGCGCCCAAACAAAATATTTTTTTGTTTATAGGGTCGTCAATGGACTTATTACACAACTCCATGAGATTTTGTGCGGCAGCCTGTTTTTTTGGTTTTTCTAAAAAATCAAAAAAACAGGCTGCCGCACAAATGTTTTGGGGCTTATTACACGATTGTAAATGGAAAGCGCTTTCGCAGCGGCGCGTTAAAACCGCATTTCAACCCCTGCCGTAAAATTGCGACCCGGCATTCGATAGCGTTCCAGTTCCTCGTACTGCGCGTTGTTCAGATTGTTTACGGCGAAGTACACGCTGTTTTTTGCCGAAAATTTGCAGGTTACTTTAGCGTTTGCGATGAAGGCCGCATCGGGTTCATTGCCGGGATAGATGAAAACTTCCTCGATTCGGCTCCGATAACGAGCGTTCAGGTTAAGCGTAAACCGCCCGCGGCGCGCAGTCGCGGAACCGCCCAGGCTGTGGCGCACCTTGTAGGCCAGTGCATCGTTCACCCGTTCCGGCGAAATATCCCGGGCGTCCAGAAAAGTATAGGAGATCTGCACCGTCAGCAAATCCTTCCATTGTTGGCGATACGACACCTCGATGCCCTGCATCAGCGCTTCGCGCAGATTCACCACCTGATAGAGCAGGGGTTCCAGCGGATTGGAGCGCTGTTGGAAGGAAATCAGGTCGTTGTAGCGGTTATAAAACAAGGCGACATCGAGGACTGCGCCCGGCGCCAGGGCTGCTTTGGCACCTAATTCGGCGGAAAGGGTGAGCCTTTCCGGACGCAGGGTGGGGTTGGGGAGGAACCGCAGCCCACCTCCTTGTTCGAACTTAATGAACCGCTCGGCGATGGGCGGGTCGCGGAAGGCCTGCGCCAGCAACGCGCGGATGGCGAGGTTTGGTTTCGCCTGGTACAGCACCGCCAGTTTAGGGCTGAAATTCGCTTCCCGCGCCTGTCCGAAAATCGAATAATAATCATACCGCATGCCCGCCGTGGCGGTAATTTTTCGCGTCAACGTAATTTCATCCTGGATATAAGCGCCCGCGCCGAGCGCCCGGTGTTCGCCGTACAGAAACGTATCCGGCGTGCCGAGCACGTAATCGCGCCGTACGTCCACCCCGGCAATGAGGTAATGCCGGTCGCCGGCAAATAGATCCAACTGCGTAATATTGCCCAGGCGCCAGGTACTGACGCGATAAGACTCTACAATCTGCTTGCCGAAATTAACATTCGTACTGTCGTTTCCGGGATCGCCAT
>JAUMBL010000082.1:0-2934 GCA_032115775.1 Saprospiraceae bacterium
ATCCAGGTTGTTTATGTCGGAGCGGGAATTGTTGGTCTATACCGGCAAGTTGGCCGATTGTTTCAACTTGCTAACGAAGGCGCGGTACATCGCCGATACCAACGGCGCGCAATTGGATACCGTATTACTGGACAATTTGCTGCTGATCAAAGGAATCGCCCTGCAAAGCGGGATCAAGATTAGACAGGCGCTGGCATCTGATACCCTGTTGCAGCGCCTTGCGGATGCAAACCGAATGCTGCAAGTGCAGCTGAACGCGGCCTACCAAAATCCGAAGGTTTCCCGCGACCAGATCGCGGCACTGGAGTGGCAGGCCGACTCGATTCAAAAAATCCAGGTTCGCGCCGCTGCCGCCTCCAATTCCGGCCTCTTCGCCGCCGCCGAAATCCGCCCCGGCGAGGCTTTGCGCGCCGGCGAGGTCGCTGTGGAGTTTGCGCATTTTCAGTGGCTGCGCAATAACGGGGGCGCCTCGGATTCCGTGCTGTATTATGCGCTCGTGCAATTTCCCGGCCGCGCCGCGCCGCACTTCGTCCCCCTTTTTGAAGAAAAACAACTCGCCCGGCTGCTCGACAAAACAGGCGACGATGCCCGCCAAGCCTCCAATCTCTACGCGGCCGCCCGCAGCGGCGAACTCCTCGTCGCGGCGCCGGCGTACGGAACGGCCTTGTACAACCTGATCTGGCGACCGCTGGACAGCCTGCTGCAGGCTCAAAAAATTAAAACGGTCTATTTCTCTCCTTCCGGCCTGCTGCACCGCGTGGCGTTCGCCGCCTTGCCGTTGGACGGCAAAAAAATGCTGTCCGACCGATACGCGCTGCGCCGGCTCGGGAGCACCCGCTCCCTGGCGGTGAAAACGCCCGAACCTGTTGCCGATCACTTCACCGCAGCGGTTTTCGGCGGAATCGTGTACGATCGGGGGGACGCCGCGTCGCCGTCCGACAGCAGCATGGCCATGCTCCCCGATAACCGCCTGTGGCGATTCCTGGAACGCCCCCGTTCCGGCGTACAGGAGCGATTCGATCTCCTGCCCGGCGCCTTGCAGGAGGCGCGCCGACTTGAGCAATTGTTCGCGCGCAGGCGGGTGCGCACGCAATCACTTACCGGCCTGGAGGCCACCGAGGAAGCCTTTAAGGCCCTGGGCGCCGATACGGTAAAAAGCCCCGATATCCTGCACGTCGCCACGCACGGGTTCTTTTTTCCCGACCCGGAAAAGCGCCGAGCAGGCGACTCCCAGGATGAACACGCGTTCAAGTGGAACGAAAACCCGCTGCTCCGGTCGGGTCTCGCCCTGGCCGGCGCCAATGCGGCTTGGAGCGGCCAGACTGCGCCCGGCAATATCGAAGACGGCATCGTTACTGCCTACGAAATCAGCCACCTGAACCTGTCGAATACCAAATTGGCCGTCCTGTCCGCCTGCCAGACCGGCCTGGGCGACATCAAAGGCTCGGAGGGCGTGTTCGGCCTGCAACGCGCGTTCAAAATGGCCGGCGTGGACTATCTGCTCGTCAGCCTCTGGCAGGTGCCGGATCAGGCGACCGCCGATTTCATGGAGGCGTTTTATTCCGCCTGGTTGGGCGGTAAAACCATCCACGAGGCGTTTGCCAAGGCGCAAAAGAAAATGCGGAAGCAGTACAAATCAGTGTATCAGTGGGGCGCCTGGGTGCTGGTGGAGTAGGGGCGGCTTTTCGGTGCGTTGGGCGGCGGGTAGGGCGAAATGCGCCCAGCGGTACAAATCCTGTCTGACTTCTGCCGAAAATTTCGCGCGGCTACCGAGTATTTCCCGTATTTTTGCCGTGAAATTGTGCTTTGCGCAGGACGCGCCCATCGCAAATGACGCATTTGCATTATAAAAATTTCCATGGAATCGATAGTTAATATAAATATTGACGAAATTGACGCTCAATTCATTGAAAAATTGAAGCGCGATTTTGCACATGCGGACGTTGAAATTCGCCTACAGGATTATCCGGATCAGTATCTTTCTTTTACGGAGACCGATTTTTGGAGCGCCATCAACCTGCTCAATTGGTCGGAAGTGCCTAACGACGAAAAGGTAGTCCGGCCGCTTATTGACGCGCTTGCCGAAAAGCCCATCCCTGCTATTTACCGGTTTTCGGATATCCTGGCCGAGAAGCTTTGGCTTTTGGATACATACCGCCATGCAAAAGTGTTTTTGGATAATCCGGATGAAGGCGGCGTGTTATCCGTTGACGATTTTTTATACGCCCGCTGCGCAGTAGTAGCGAACGGACAAACCTATTATGAAAAGATACTGGAGAATCCGCAGTTGATGCCGTCTGATTCGGGGTTTGAGGCCCTGCTTTATGTTGCATTAAGCGCATACAAACTAAAAACCGGCAAAAATTTCACACCCTTTTATGCATTTAATTATGAAACATATAGCAACAAAAAAGGCTGGCAAATACAGGATGGATAATGGCGGAACACGGAAATTCCAACAATAATACTAAAGCGCATCATCTCTATGAAATCAGAGATTCCCTGGAGGATGATGTGTTCAAATATGGAATTAGTCAGGATCCGATAGATGCGCACGGATACTCCAATCGAATGCGAACACAGGTTGATTTTTTAAATTTGAGTGTAAAATGGCTTCGATTTTTCGCCAGGATTCTGATTCTTGATATCGGCGGTAAAAAGGAGGCTAAACAAATCGAAAAGGAGTATATCCGTAAATATGAAATAGAAAACGGACAAAAGCCAAGAGGTAACAGGCAGGTTTGAAATGCCTATTGTCACGGCAATATTGGTCATCTCGACATATTGGTATATCAAGTATTTATTTATCTAATAGGTTGTGCCGCCCAGGTTGAGATATCCGAGGCTTACAATTAATAATTATACCATAGGTTTCACTCCTGGTAATCGTTCGTGGCGCTCCCTGCTCCCGCTTTTCATTCCCAATCACCACAT
>JAUMBL010000083.1:0-15782 GCA_032115775.1 Saprospiraceae bacterium
CACCCGGCCGTGGGCGCCGGCGCGCACAAAATGCTTTCCGAAAAACCGTATATCTTCCAGCGCGTTTATCGCAAAAAAGGTTATTCCGACGCCGTCGTAGTGGGTTTGGATCTGCCGGCGGGGCGCAAGGAGCTGTCAGTGCGGGGGGTATTTCCCGACGGGACGATGTTGCGGGATTACTATTCCGGGCAGCAGGCGACGGTGGCGCAGGGCAAAGTGGCGATTGTTTCCGGGGATGCGATTGTATTGTTGGGGAAATAAGCGGTTTTTTTTAGAACGAGTCAGATCCCGGCTGAAGCCGGGGGTAAAGCGTGTCGTGCAGGACGCCCGATTGCCTGCAGAGTAGCTGACTAGCCCGGGGACGGCACAACACTACTGAACTCGACCTGACGGGACGGAAAATAGCGGTGGGGCTAAAGCCCCGTACGTGGGGGGAGTCGCCGTTGCCCCCGGCTGAAGCCGGGGGTTAGTGAAAGACGCCAGTAGGACAAGTCGGATAGCCGCTTCGGGT
This sequence comes from Saprospiraceae bacterium, assembly GCA_032115775.1. GTDB lineage: Bacteria > Bacteroidota > Bacteroidia > Chitinophagales > Saprospiraceae > M3007. The sequence goes on from JAUMBL010000083.1 coordinate 512, forward strand.
GTTCCGGCTAAAAACAAAGGCGAAAAATGACTAACCCCGGGCTTCAGCCCGGGGTCGGCACAGCACTACTGAACTCAACCTTCGGATAACCGCTTCGGATGTTCCGGCTAAACAACTACAAGCACACTGTGACACGTCCTTCGGGAATAGGCTAAGCAACTACAAACATACTATGCGCTAATTTTGCAACGTTATTAGCTATTTAGACAAGTGGCGCGTTAACGTCTGATTTACATGATCAAGTTTCTCCTTCCGATCCTGCTTCTAATTTCTTTTCAGTTTGCCAATGCCCAAAACGCAGCGCAGACGGACAGCCTGGTACGCGCCCTGTTCAGCAAGCCGGAAGAAATACAGTGGGTACGCTATTACGCCGGTCGCTTCGACGACGTCTATGCCATCCGCGCCGTGCTGGGATTCGACGGGACGAACTGCAAGGGCTTCTGGATCTATCCGGGTAGCAAAACCAGTATCCGCCTAGAGGGCGCATTGGTCGGGCCGCAACTGCGCCTGACCGAAAAGGACAACAGCCAGCAAACAACCGGTTTCTTGAATGCAAACCTGGACGGCAAGCGCCTCGCCGGCGAGTGGATCAACCACAATAATACCCTGGGCCTGCGCGTCGAACTCCAGGAAACCGGCGAAAGCGCCCCGCCGCCCGACAACTGCGGCGACAATAAATGGATCAATCGCTACACCGGAATGTGGAAAAACAGTCCGGTCGAACTCATCCTCGTCCGACTGCACAGCGGTATCCTGCTCGGCCAAATCTGGGCGACGGCCGACAGCAGTACCTCGGAATTCAAGGGCAATATCTCGGATAAAGGCGTCTATAGCCTGGAATCCACGCCGACGCCCGGCAAACCCCTGCACTGGTTGGAGGGCGAGCTCAAAACTCCGCTGCAAACGCGAGGCGCTTGGACGACCTCCAACGGCGACATGCGCGTGATCGAGTTCACGCTGAAAGAAAATTTGATGATGAGCTGCCGGGAATACGCAGATTTTCTAAGTAGTTACGATATGCTGTTTCCAGTAACTACCAGTTCCGGCTGTAACCGCTGGCTGTCCGAACAATCGGAAAACTGGGTCAAACGCTGCCGAAGCGCCATCCAAAGCAAGCGGCTGAGCGACCTGCCGGCCAACCGAAACGTGCTGCGCGCCAGCATGTGGCCGGAAATTAGCTGTTGGACCGATGGGGTGTTTAGCGGATATTTAAACTACACGGACTCTTGGAGCGGCCCGGCGCAGGGCCTGGCTTTTAATTTTGACCTTAAAAACAACAAAGTAATTGCGCTGGAATCCCTTTTTGTCGCCGGATTTGACTTTAAAACCTGGGCTGACGAGTACATGCGCAAGGAGTCGCCTAAAATACCCCGCTTCGCAGAGGATCCAAAATTTCGGGAGTGGCTTTACGCCGAAGGATTTCCTTTGTTCAGTATCCGGCGGGAGGGCATCCGGCTCAGTACCCTGTTTCACCCGATTTACGGGCAGCAGCACCTGCTGGTTCCATATTCTGCACTAAAGCCCTATTTGGTTCCGGAATCGCCGGTTGCCGAGTTTTTAAAATGAGGGGGCGTTTTGTACATGCTTAGCGCATGTTTGGAATTTTCTGCCGAAGGCAAAGATGAACCCTTCTTAACTCGGCGAGCAAATTCCAAACATGCGCTTAAAGCAGATCCAGGGCTTTCTGCACCATCTTTTCGTCTGCCAGGTACGGCGTCGTCACCTCCAGTTCGGGGTATGCCTCCATGGTGCGGTTCAGGGTGCTTATGGCGTGGGGGTTGCGTGCCCAGGCGCGGCGGGCGATGCCGTTATTTACGTCCCAGAAAAGCATGGCGTGCAGTCGGCGTTCGGCGTCCGGCGAGCCGTCGAGCACCAATCCGAAACCGCCGTTGATCACTTCGCCCCAGCCCACGCCGCCGCCGTTGTGCAGGCTCACCCAGGTAGCCCCGCGGAAGCTGTCGCCGATAGCGTTGTGCACGGCCATGTCGGCGGTGTAGCGCGAGCCGTCGTAGATGTTGGCGGTTTCTCGGAAGGGCGAATCCGTGCCCGACACATCGTGGTGATCGCGGCCCAGCACCACCGATCCGGCCAGCTCGCCGCGCGCAATGGCGTCGTTAAAGGCCTTTGAAATGCGCATACGACCCTCGGAATCTGCGTACAGGATACGGGAGTACGAGCCTACGACGGGCAGGTTTTGTTGGGCGTTGCGGATCCAGCGGATATTATCGCGGATTTGCCCCTGAATTTCAGCCGGCGCCTCCTGCAACATACTTTCCAGCACATCGCCTGCGATGCGGTCCGTTTTCTCGAGATCGGCCGGATCGCCGGAGCAGCATACCCACCGGAAAGGCCCGAAGCCGTAGTCGAAGCAAAGCGGCCCGAGGATATCCTCCACGTACGAGGGGTAGCGGTAGGGGGAGGCGATGACCCGGATTTCGCCGGGTTTCAGTGGTTGTTCGCCGGGTTTAAACACGGCGGCGCCCACGTCGCCGGCTTCTTTGAGGAAGGCGTTGCCGTAGTCCCAGAAATACATGCCGCGGGCGCACATTTCGTTGACCGCGGCGGCATGGCGACGGAGCGATTCCGCTACGGCGGCCAGGAAGGCGGTCTTGTCCTGTATCAGCAATTGCTTGGCCTCTTCAAAGGTATAGCCTGCGGGGCAGTAGCCCAGGTCGTGGATATTGTGGCAGGACGTTTGGTCGGACCCGAGTTCCACGCGCACGCAGTCGCGCGCGAACCGCTCCCACAAGTCCACGATATTGCCGTGGTAGATCAGACAGACCGCCTCGCGGGCTTCCCGGCAGGCTTCCAGGCGTTGGATCAGGGCGCCCAGATCGGCATACACGTTCTCCTGCAGGATATATCCGTCGGCGACCCGCTGTCGGATGGCGTCGCCGTCCACCTCCGCGATCACGCCCACACAGCCGGTGATCACTGCGGCGCGCGCCTGAGCGCCCGACATGCCGCCCAGGCCGGAGGTGACGAACACGCGACCCCGCAAGTCTTTATCGCCCAGCCCCATGCGGCGGCCGGCGTTGAGCAGCGTAATTGTTGTGCCATGCACGATGCCCTGCGGGCCGATGTACATAAAAGAGCCGGCCGTCATTTGTCCATATTGGGTCACACCGAGTGCGTTGAAGCGGTTCCAGTCTTCCTTGCGGGAATAATTCGGAATCATCATGCCGTTGGTGACTACCACCCGCGGGGCTTCGGGGTGACTGGGGAACAGGCCCATCGGGTGGCCGGAGTAGAGCACTAGTGTTTGGTGGTCGGTCATTTTGGCGAGATAGCGCATGACCAGCCGGTATTGAATCCAGTTTTGGAAAACAGCGCCGTTGCCCCCGTAAGTAATCAGTTCGTGCGGGTGTTTGGCCACCTTCGGGTCGAGGTTGTTTTGGATCATCAACATGATGGCGGCCGCCTGGCGGCTTTGAGCCGGATATTCGCTGATGGGTCGGGCGTGCATCGGATAGTCGGGCCGGAAGCGGTGCATGTAAATACGGCCGTAGCGAAGGAGTTCGTCGGCGAATTCTACGGCCAGTTCCCGGTGCCATTGCGGCGGGAAATAGCGCAGCGCGTTTTGTACCGCCAGCACCTTTTCTTCGGCGGACAGCACGCCCTCGACCACGCGGCGCGGGGCATGGCTGACGCCCGGATCGAGCGGTTTGGCGGGCGGCAGTGTGGCGGGAATGCCTTCGGCAATTTGTTGTTGGAACGAACGCGTTTGGGTAGCAGTCATGGTCAGGAATCTTTTTGCAAAGGTACTGCTAATTGCTATTTAGGGTAAATTTGATGCGGAATATATCGCATGACGGCTTGGGGTACGTCGCTTTTTTTTAGTAAACGCAACTACTTAGCCGCGACCGGCTAAGCAGCAAATTTTCAAGCGATCGGCGCCAAATCCCCTGCATTTGCCATGCAAAATCTGAAATTGCCCGACTCGTTAAGGGTATTAAAACAGTTTCTAACCACCGCCCGCCTCCAGCAGAAAAACAGCCGGTACCTTGCCCAGTTCCGCCCGCTTCCCCTGTTTCCACAGCCGGATCGGCCGGCTGCAAACCCACTCGTCGGGGCCGCTGAGATCCAGGGCTACGCAAAATCGAGTATTTTCCTGCAGGCTTTCCAGCGCGACTTCGAGCACCAGCTGGCTGCGGTAGGGCGTTTCGATAAAAATTTGCGTTTGGCGGAGCCGAGCCGACTGTTGTTCCAGTCGGTGTAAATCCCGGGCTAATTCGACTCTTTTGGGAGAAAGATACCCATTGAAGGCAAACTGCTGCCCATTCATGCCCGAGGCCATCAGCCCCAGGAGGATGGACGAAGGCCCCGTCAGGGGCGACACGCGCACGTTTTCCCGGTGCGCCAGCGCCACGAAAACAGCACCGGGATCGGCAACGCCCGGGCAACCCGCTTCGGACATCAGTCCGACGTCCCGACCAGCCCGAACAGCTTCCAAAAATGCCTCAATGGCCGGTTTCGGGTCGTTTTCGTTGATTTCCACCACATTGATTTCCTGAATCGGTCGTTCGATGCCGATCGCTTTCAGGAAGCGCCGGGCTGTTTTTGCCCGCTCCACAATGAAAAAATCAAGCCGCCGCGCAACGTCGAGGGTGTGCGCGGGCAAGGTGTGCAGGGCGGTTTCGGAGATGGGGACGGGGAGGAGAAATAAAGACATGAATGGGGGATTACGGTTTGTTTTTTTATAGTGACGACCAGTTTCTTAGAGCAAATCCAGACTTTCTTGGCGGGCCAAAAATGGCGTATTTTTTGGTAACGCTTTGGGTAACTACTTAGAAACTGTCTTTCGCCGGATCGCGCGATGGCAAAGCAACAAAAAATACGCCTATTTTTGCATTCGGCAGAAAATCCTAACCTGCATATAAATTGGATTTATCCTGACACCCACCGCGCCATGTTTAGCGACAAACTGCTCAGCCTCCTGCAACATCTCTCCGGCCGACAACGAAGCCGGCTGCGGAAGTTTTTGCAATCACCGTATTTTAATGAGCAGGAACGGGTGCTCCAACTGTTTGATCTCTGTGACGGGGCGCTGCGCCAAGACCCGGAGGCGGTGGCCGAACTGGATAAAACCTTCGTCTGGGCGCGCCTGTATCCGGGCGAACGCCTCGATGAAGCGCAACTGCGGCGACTGTCGTCCGAACTGACGCAGCTCAGCCTGGACTTTTTGGCGCAGGAACACCGCCGGGAGCATCCGGCAGGCGATTGGCTGTACTTGCAGCAGCACTTGGAACGCCCGGAATTGCACAAACACCTCGGCGCCGTGGAACGCAGGCTGCAACGGTATTTTGACGCGGCCGACGGGCCGTCCGACCGGATGTACCTCGAACAGTTCCAACTGCACTGGAATGTGTTCGAGCGGGCGTCGAAAGGCGCCACGAACTCCGGGTACCTAGACAATCTGCTGCCGGCAGAATATCACCTCGACTGTTTTTACCTGCTGCAAAAACTAAAAATGTACGTCGCAGGACTTTCTTACCGCAATATCCGCTCCGCAGAACGGCAGCCGGAATTGCCGCCGGGTTTTTGGGAGTATATAGCCGATGAACGCTTCCAAAACGCGCCGATGCTGCAAATTTACCGCCGCGTGGCGCTTTGCCTGGAACACCGCGATCAGGATGAGCATTTCCAGGCGTTGCTGGACGACCTTGAGCGCTGGGGCGACGCAATGGCGCAGGAAGACCTGCGCGCGTGCTACCATTTCGCCCAAAACTACTGCGCCCTGAAAATCAACGAGGGCAAAACCAATTATTACAACGCCGTATTTCAGGTGTATAATAAAATGATTGACCGCGCCGTGTTGCTGGAAGACGGACAACTTGCCGAAGGTTTTTTTAAAAATATTATCACGGCCGGCTTGCGGGTGCAGGCCTTCGACTGGGTGGAACGCTTTATCCGGGAATACGCGGATTTTCTGCCGGCGTCTATTCGGGAAAATGCGCGCTCGTACAACTTGGCCAATGTGTATTCCCACCGGCGTCAGTACGACAAAGTGATTGAATTGCTCGCTACGGTGGAATACAGCGACGTGACCTACGCACTCGGCGCCAAACTGATTCTCCTCCGTACCTACTACGAAACGGATGAATATTGGGCGCTGGACTCCCTGATTCAAAGTTTCCGGACCTACCTTCGTCGGAATAAACTGATCTCTAAGTCGGTACTCCGCGAGTATGGCAATTTTTTAAATACTTTGAAAAAACTCCCTTCCATGCAAGGGGCCTCTAAGCCCGACATTGACCGTTTCCGACAAAAAGTACTGGATAACCGCGCGCTTGTTTCTAAAAAATGGCTGCTGGAAAAAATAGACGCGCTCTGACCGGGCGCTTTCGCATTCGACGCCTCCTGTCTGCGCTGTGTTGGCTGCTTTTTTCCGGCGGCCTGACAGCGCAGTCGCGGCTACAAATCGAATATACCGCACTGCGTGCGCCGATCTGGAACCACACGCCCAGGCTGACGATACAGACCGGCGTGCCCCGCTGGAGCCAGGAAATTGCCCTGCGTTGGCAAACTTTGGGCGCGCGCGACTGGCAGGCGTGGCAGCGCTATCCGGCCTGGGGGGTAGCAATCCAGCACGTGGAGTTGGGCGCGCAAGCGCACGGGCGGGCGCTGGCAATCCTGTCGCTATTAGATGTTCGTTTTTTGCAGCGACCGCGATGGAGCCTGCAGTTTCGCACCGCTTGCGGGCTCGCCTGGCTCCAGCATCCGTACGATTCCTTCCGAAATCCTGGGCAAAACGCCCTGAGTACCCACCTCAATATCGCGACGCAATTCCGCCTGGGCGCCCAGGCGCGCCTGTCGCCTACCCTGCAGGCAGCGGTGGGTGGCGTATTCACCCACTACTCCAACGGCGGCGTGTCCCTGCCCAATTTTGGGATCAATATGCCCGGTTTTTTCCTGTCGGTACAAGGTAATCTCCAGCCGCTCAGGCCGGAGCATTTTCGACCCGCCGCTACTTCCCCGCGCACCACCGGCGATCGGTGGGGCGTACAGGCGCAGACGGGTTTTACCTTGGCGGAGTACAATGCATACGACGGGCCGCGTTATGCCATCTGGATGGGATCGGCGGCGGCAGTGTACGCCCTTCGGCGCACCAACCGCTTGTTGTTGGGGATTGATTACGAATACAATCAGGCGGTGTACGCCTGGGGCTTACACAGCACCTTGTTTCGCGACGAGCAGGAGGCGCGTTTGGGCGCCTCTCGGCTGGCCGTTTTTTTGGCCGACGAATTTCGATTCGGCGCGCTGGGGATTCAGGTACACACCGGCGTCTATACCGGCCGGGAGCGCCTGAATCGCCAAACGCTGACGCCTGTATTCAATAAAGTGAACGTCTATCGCTATTTCACGCTGCATGCCGGCGTCCGGGCATTCGCCGGCATATCGCTCAAAGCGCACAAAAACATAGCCGAGTACATTGCAGTAACCGCGGGGATGGAAATAGGTGGAACGGGGGAAAATCAACCCCGCGAATAGGCGCGCAGCAGTTTTACTGCAGCACGACTTCCTTTTCCGACATCATTTTGCGGATATTGATCAGGGCGTAGCGCATACGACCCAAGGCGGTATTGATGCTCACGCGGGTCAAGCCGGCGATTTCTTTAAAACTCATATCGGCATAGTGGCGCAGGATGACCACCTCGCGCTGTTCCGGCGGCAGCGCATCCACCATTTTGCGGATGCGGTTGTGCGTTTCGCTGCGCATCATTTGCGTCTCCGGCCCGTCGTCGCTCAGGCGAAGCACCTCGAAAATGTCAAAATCTTCGGTGGGGCTGACGTGCGCGCGGCGCTTGTGGCGGCGGTGGTAATCCACACACATATTATAAGCAATCCGCATCGCCCACTGCACAAATTTGCCTTCGTGGTTGTACTTCCCGCGCCGCAGGGTGTCAATGATTTTGATAAAAACCTCTTGAAAAATGTCTTCAGCCAAGGCTTGATCCTTGACGAAAAGGTAGATAGACGTGTAGATCTTGGATTTATAGCGTTTCAGCAATACTTCGAACGCTTGTTCATCACCATCTACATAACGAGCGATAAGCTCTTGATCATTGAGCATTGGCATAATTTGCATGAGCAGAAATTTGATTACCGATTAAACTAATCAGGTGTCCTTAGCTGTGTACAAATTAATACCAATAAGCAAATTTAATTTTGAGTGATGAACGGGAGTTGGTAACTCATTTCGGGTTCAAAAGTAATCCCTCTATTGTATTCATGCAAATTTTTTTTAAAACTTTAACATTTTTTAACTAAAAAAGTAACTATTTAGTTGGTCGCGGCTGAGTAGTTACTTAAAATGCAGGCAACCGGAAAAATCGGACGGGGGGGGGCGGCGCTTTGTTTTTATTTTATAAAGTGGAAAAAACTGGAAAAAACGCGTTAATCTGCCAAAATTCGATAATTTTGCCCCTGTTTTCGCGCTGGGCTTTCAAGACAAAAACGAATGGTGCGCGCCTGAAGCAACGAGCCGGGTTGATCATAGCCCTTTTGCGCCGGCAAATTGCATTCACCAAAACGGGCGCGGGCACCGCCACGCATGGAAATTGCCATAATTCTCGTCCTCATCGTCCTGCACGGTTTCCTGGTGCTGGGCGAAATTGCGCTTATCACCGCGAAGCGCTCTCGCCTTGAAAGCGAAAAAATGAAGGGCAACAAAAATGCGGCGATTGCGATCGGGTTGCTCGACAACATAGACAACTACCTGTCGGCGATGCAAATTGGCATTACGCTGATCAGCATCGTAGAAGGCGCTTACGGCGGGGTCAAAATCGGCGCCTACCTCACGCCGGTGCTTCAAATGATCCCGGCTCTGCAGCCCTTCGCCGAGCAGATTTCGATTTCGATCGTCATTTTTATGATCACGTATCTCTCCCTGATCATTGGCGAACTGGCGCCCAAATACATCGCGATCCAACATGCTGAGAGCCTGGCGCTGACTTTCGCGCCGGCCATGTTGCTCATTACCAAAATCACCGGCCCCATCTCGATCTTTCTCAGCTGGTCCACCAAATTATTCATGCGCATGCTCTTCATCCGGCCGAGCAGCGATCAGTCTATTTCAGAGGAAGAAATTAAACTGATGGTCAAAATGGCCAATCAACAGGGTGTGCTGGAGCAAAAAGAGAGCGAATTTATCCAAAATATCCTGCGTTTTGCCGACCGCGACGCCTATACGATCATGACACATCGCAATAATGTGGAGTGGCTGGATATAAAGGCGCCGCAGGAAGAAAACGACCGTATTCTGCTGGAAAGCGGTTTCACCAAATTCCTCGTCTGCGATGATACGATTGAAAATATCCTCGGCGTGGTGAAACTGCGGGATTACATCGAAAACCGAAACAGACCCGGCTTCAGCCTGTCCGATATCCTAAGCCAGCCGCTCTACGTACCCGAAACCATGAACGCGCTGAAAATCCTGGAACGCTTCCGGAAAGAACGCAATTACTTTGCCGTGGTGGTGGACGAATATGGCTCTACGCAGGGGATTATCACCCTGCACGATCTCACGGAAAATATCTTCGGCGCTTTGCCGGACCTGGACGATGTAGAGCGCCCCTCGATCGTCGCGCGGGAGGACGGCAGCTGGCTGGTGGACGGCACAATCCCGATTGACGAACTGCGGGAGACGGTCAATTTGAAAGAATTTGGGTTCGAAGATGCCGAATACTCCACGCTCGCAGGGTTTATTCTATACAAACTAAGCGAAATTCCCAAAGCGGGGGATTTGTTCGACGCGGAAGCATTCCGCTTCGAAGTAGTGGATATGGACAAAAGCAAAATTGACAAGGTGCTGATCCGAAAACTGGAGACGGACTCGGAGGACGGGGACGGGTAAATGGGGGTGTATCATAAGTCCGTGAAAGCCCCGTTAAGCAAAAAAATATTTTGTTTGGTTGCCTGTTTTTTTGATTTTTTTAGAAAAATCAAAAAAACAGGCAACCAAACATTATTTTATTTCGCCGCCGGAGGCGGCGAAATACTTGTGACACACCCTCCTTACCCTTTTTCACACCTGTTACAACCACCGCACCAAGTCAAAATCCTGCCGGTGCGCTAACAGCGGATGCTGCGGAAACACCCGGAATCCGTACTCGAACACGCCGGAGGTCTCCGGTTGCACATCGCAGGTAAAAGTAGCGAGCGCACCCTGTTGAGATTGCAGCGTCAGCGGGTATTTGCGGATCAGTTCCAGTTCTTTTTCGGATTTGCGCTTGAAGAACACGAGTTCCACGCCGAGGTCGGCGGCTTCCAGCTCCTGGATATTGATCGTAATAGTCGCCTGGAAATGATCGCCCAGCGGCAGGGAGCGATTGAAGGTATCCGGCGCTTGTAAATCGGCCAGCTCGATAGCGTCCCACACCTTGCGCATGCGCTCTTTCCAGCGCACCAGTTCCTGTGCCGGCTTGAAGTGGTGTTTTTTCAGCGCTTGGCTGCGCCGCCATAATTTACTGTAATACCGCTCCTGGTAGTCGTCGAGCATACGTTTCATGACGAATTGCGGGGCAATGTGGGCAATGGTATTTTTGATATGCGCCACCCAGCGCGTGCTGACGCCGTCGGGGCCGCGGTCGTAGTACGTTGGGATGAGGTCGTTTTCGAGGATGTTGTAGATGGTTTCCGCGTCGAGTTCGTTTTGAAGCCCGGCGTCGGTGTAGGTTTCTTTTTCCGGCAGCGCCCAGCCGGCGCCGGGCCGGTATCCCTCGCACCACCAGCCGTCGAGTACGGAGAAATTCATCACGCCGTTAATCACCGCTTTCATACCGCTGGTACCGCTGGCTTCTTTGGGGCGGGTAGGATTGTTCATCCACACGTCTACGCCTTGCACCAGCAGTTTGGCCATTTCCATGCTGTAATTTTCCAGAAAAATAACGCGGCCTTTAAATTTGGGGTTGGTCGTTGTATTATAAATCAGCCGGATGTACTCCTGTCCGCCCTTATCCGCCGGGTGGGCTTTTCCAGCGAACAAGAAGATCACGGGCCGATTGGCGTTGTTGACGAGGTCTGCCAGGCGCTGTTCATTGGTAAACAGGAGCGTGGCGCGCTTGTAGGTTGCAAAGCGGCGGGCGAAACCGATGATGAGTGCGTCTTCGCGGATTGCATTGACGATCTCGAAGGTATTGCGCGGGTTTTCGCCGCGGCGCATCATATCGTGTTGCAGGCTGTGCCGAACCCAGTGGAGCAGGCGGCTTTTTAATTTGTGCCGAATATCCATGATTTGCGCATCCGAGGCCTGGTAAATTTTTTCCCAGTACGCAGGATCGCTTTGGCCCTCCTGAAAACCCGGTCCGAATAATTCCGAATAAAAACGATGCCACTCTTCCGCTACCCAGGTAGGATAGTGGATACTGTTGGTGACGTAGCCGACGTGCAGTTCGGAGAAGTTAAAATCCGGGTACAGGCTGTTGAACATTTTCTGGCTCACTTCGCCGTGCAGTCGGCTTACGCCGTTTACCTCTTGGGAGGTGCGGATCGCCAGGTTGCTCATCGAGAAAATCTCGGCTTCGTCGTCCGGATCCACCCGACCCAGCGCGACCAGCGATTTCCAGTCAATATTCAACGCAAAGGTGTAATCGTGCAGGTAATTGCGCAGCAGCGATTCGGGGAAGGCATCGTGCCCAGCCGGCACCGGCGTATGCGTGGTAAACAGCTGCGTAGCGCGCACAATTTCCAGGGCTTCCGGGTAATCGAGCTGCTTTTCGGTCATATAATTGCTCAGGCGTTCCAGTCCGAGAAAAGCGGCGTGCCCTTCGTTGAGGTGGTACAGATCGGGTTGCAGTCCGATGGCTTTGAGCGCCCGGACGCCCCCGATACCCAGCAGAATTTCCTGCCGCAGCCGGTTTTCATTGTCGCCGCCATAGAGCTGATGCGTAATCGAGCGGTCTTCCCAGCGGTTGTCGTCAATGTCGGTGTCCAGCAGGTAGAGCGTAGCCCGGCCGACTTGGAGCGACCAGATTTTGGCCCAGACGGTGCGTCCGGCCAAGCTGACGTTGATTTTGATCCATTCGTCCTGGGCGTCGCGTACCGGCGACAGGGGTAGCTGGGTGAATTTGGCCGGCTCCAAGTGGTGGATTTGCTCGCCGTGCAGCGATATTTCCTGTTGGAAATAGCCGTAGCGGTATAGTAGGCCGACGGCCGCCAGGTTGAAATTGCGGTCGCTGACCTCCTTAAAATAATCGCCTGCCAGCACGCCCAAACCGCCGGAATACAGCCGGAGGCTCTGGTGCAGACCGTATTCCATGCAAAAATACGCGACCAGCGGACCGGATTTCGCCGGCGCCTCGTGCAGGTACTGCTGAAATACATCATATACCTTGTGCATGCGGGCGATGAACGCGGCGTCTTTGACCAACTTACCGGCACGCGCCACGTCCAACTCCTCTAACAGCGCCACCGGATTGCAGTGCACCGCCTCAAAATGCTGCGGATCAATGCTGCGGAATAACTCGATTGCTTCGTGGTTCCACGACCACCACAGGTTGCGGGATAGCTTGTCTAAAGGCTCTAATTCGGCCGGAAGCTTAGGTTCTATGAAGATGCGCTTGAGTTTGGCGCCGTTTTCTGTTAAATTACCTAACATAATATAATTGCAGATTAAGTGGCAAAGATAGGTTTTTTTGGGAATACTTCGTGTATATTTTACGCAAAGGGTTGTTTTGGGCGAAAGCAGCGGCAATAAACAAATTCCATTGAAATAGTTTTGTTAAAATGGGCAGGTTTTTATATCTTTGCGACCGCTTTTTAGCATGTTCTTTTAATTACTATACAACATATTGAAAATGAGACATTATGAAGTCAACTTCATCGTAGATCCAGTGCTGTCGCGCGATGAAGTAAAATCGACAGCAGAACACGTCCAAAAAGAGTTGACCGGTTACGGCGCTACGGTTGTAGCGGCGGACGACTTAGGTCTTCGTCAGTTGGCCTACCCGATCAATCGCCGTTCTTCCGGCATGTATTACTGCATTGAATTCAGTTGCACAGGCGCTGAGTGGCTCACGAAGTTTGAGCTGGGTTTGAAGCGCGACGAGCGACTGCTCCGTTTTCTGACGGTTAAATTGGACAAGTACGGTATCAAGTACAACGACGACAAGCGCAACGGCCGCATTGGCAAGAAAAAGCACGAGGCGGTTGCGGAGAATGCAGTGGAAGCCCCTGCAGCGCCCGGCGTTGTTGATCTGGATTAAGTATAATTTGTTTAAACGAGACGCGCTTCATCGCGTCTCAACCGCTTGTTTCCTAATTTTTTCACATTAAAATTACCACGCGCTATATGGCTGCTTCACGTGAAGATGTCAAATTCCTCAGCAATCCGAAAATCGGCCTGAGACGTAAAAAATACTGCCGTTTCCGCAAATTCGGCATCAAATATATTGATTATAAAGATACCGACTTTTTGATGCAATTCATCAACGAGCAAGGTAAACTGCTGCCGCGCCGCATTACAGGCAACAGCCTGAAGTATCAACGCCGCGTCGCCACAGCCGTGAAACGCGCGCGCCACCTCGGGATGCTGCCGTTCATCGGCGATATGCTGAAGTAATGCCGGGATGGATCGCGCCGACCGCGGTCTGTTATTTCAGAATTTTTTAAATATTCAACTCAATCATGCAAATTATTCTGCTCGATTATATCGAAAAAGTGGGCGACAAACACGAAGTCGTCACAGTCAAAGACGGCTTCGGCCGTAACTACCTGATCCCCCGCGGATTGGCGATGGTGGCCAATAAAGCCAATATGGCGCGCCTGGATGGCATGAAAAAACAAAATGCCAAAAAGGAATCCGCAAAAATTTCAATCTACCAGGGCTACGCTGCGAAAGTCGCCGGTACCACATTCAAAATCGTGGCCAAAGCAGGCGAAAGCGGCCGTCTCTTCGGCTCCGTAAGCGCCCAACACCTGGCAGACGCTATCAAAGCGCTGGGCGTCGAGGTGGAAAAACGGATGCTGACGATGCCGGAAGAGGTAAAGGAACTCGGCGCTTACACCGCCACGCTGACGTATCACCCGGAAGTGGTCACGGAAGTGAAGTTTAATGTGGTAGCAGAAGGCGCTGAAGCGCCGGCTGCGCCTGTTGCTCCCGCAGAATAAGGGAACAGAGCCGGCTAGGTTTACTTTGCCAGCTGTGTCTGTAAGCATCGTCGCGTTTTAGATTACGCGCAAGTGTGTTTTTATATAAAAAGCAAAGCCGACTTCACCGTGGCTTTGCTTTTTTTGTAACTACTTAGCCGGATCGCTGTCAGGCCAAAAAAGTCCCATTTTTTGCCCCAGACGCAACCGGCTAAGTAGTTACCTTTTTTTGCGTAATTTTGCAGAGATTATACAAATTTTTCCTGGGGGTAACCATGACCAATACCGTAATCCGCCGCGTTATTTTGCTGGGCGCTTTCGCGATCCTGAGCCTGATCGCCGTGCAAGCCTACTGGGTGCTGCTCAGCTGGGATATCCAGGAACGGGAATTCAACCGAAAGGTGTATCAGGCGTTGCTGGATGCCTCGAGCGAACTGGCAAAGGTCGAACGCTTCGACCTGCCGCAGAAGGCGCTGATTGACCAACCGTACTCGAATTACTATGTCGTCAACCTGGACAATCCGTTCAGTGCCGATAACTTGGAGCATTTTTTGCAAAAAGCATTCGCTAATCAAAGCCTGTATGAGGATTTTCAATTTGGCCTGTACGACTGCTCCTCCAATCAGATGGTCACTTGGAAACTCATCAAATACGACAAACTGGCGCCCGTGACGGGCGAAACCAAAAACGAACCGCTCCCAGCCCACAAAGAAGACGACCTGACCTACTATTACGGTGTGCGGTTCCCGAATAAAAGTGCCAACCTGCTCGGCAATATGGGCATCGTGCTGGTGTTTACACTCCTAATGTTAATTACCGTAGCGTTTTTTATTTATGCGATGTATATTATTCTGCGACAAAAACAACTGTCGGAACTCCAGCGGGATTTTATCAACAACATGACGCATGAATTCAAAACACCGATCTCTACCATCAATATCTCTACCGACGTTTTTCTGCAAAGTCCTAAAATAAATGAAGACCCCCGGCTGCTGCGCTACAGCGGAATTATTAAAGACCAAGTACTCCGCCTCAACACGCAGGTCGAAAAAGTGCTCCAACTCGCCAAAATAGAACGCGATAAAATCGAACTGAACCTCGAGGAACTAAACTTGGCCGAACTGATCCGCGCCACATCTCCCTCGCTGGAACTCAAAGTGCAGGAAAAAACGGGCGGCCAATT
>JAUMBL010000084.1:0-24546 GCA_032115775.1 Saprospiraceae bacterium
AGAATGTGCTCGCGCGTTTGCGGCATCGGGCCGTCGGTTGCAGCCACTACCAGGATTGCGCCGTCCATCTGGGCGGCGCCCGTGATCATGTTCTTCACATAGTCAGCGTGACCCGGGCAGTCTACGTGCGCATAGTGGCGATTCTCAGTCTCATATTCCACGTGCGCGGTGTTGATCGTGATACCGCGCTCTTTTTCTTCGGGAGCGGCGTCAATCGAAGCGTAGTCCGTCTTCTTGGCTAAACCTTTATTGGCCAAAACATACGTAATGGCCGCCGTCAGGGTCGTTTTACCGTGGTCTACGTGGCCGATCGTACCAATATTGACGTGCGGCTTTGTGCGGACAAATGTCTCTTTTGCCATTGGTTTGTTCTAAATTTAATGTATGCGTTAAGTTTGAATTCCTAAATTAATGACTTCTGAAGTTTCTGGAGCCGTTGATGAGAATTGAACTCACGACCTCTTCCTTACCAAGGAAGTGCTCTACCCCTGAGCTACAACGGCGACTTTCGAGCGGCGGACGAGATTCGAACTCGCGACTTTCAGCTTGGAAGGCTGACGCTCTACCAACTGAGCTACCACCGCAAAACCGTCAAGGGTGGGGGTGGTAGGATTCGAACCTACTCAGCAGTGAAGCACCAGATTTACAGTCTGGCCCGGCTCGCCATCTCCGGAGCACCCCCTTGTACATTGCAGATCGCGGATTTCCACAATCCTAAAATCCGCAACGCTCTTGAGCCAGTGAAGGGACTCGAACCCCCGACCAGCTGATTACAAATCAGCTGCTCTACCAACTGAGCTACACTGGCGGATTGTTATTTCCCTTCACGGGTAAAACCACTCAAACAACTTTGTTTTTCACAAAAAGTTATACCCCTTTTGAAAAGCGAGTGCAAAGGTAAGAAGTTCAGGTGAAACAGAAAAGCTATTTTTTTATTTTTTGTAAAAAAGTCGAGGCGTTTTTTTGTGTCCGGGCGGATTGACGGTTTCTGAGGCCCCGCGGAGCCTCAGAAACCGTCTGAAATTTGCTACCTTTGCCCGGTTCATCCGATGCTTGATTATCTACTTTCCCACACCACGCCCGTTCAGCCCGTCCTCCAGGACTTGGAGCGCGCTACCCACCTGCGCACCCTGAGTCCCCAAATGCTGGCCGGATCTTATCAGGGTATGCTGCTCCAACTGTTCAGTCACATGATCCGCCCGAGCCGGGTGCTGGAGATCGGTACCTTTACCGGGTACGGCGCCATCTGCCTGGCGCAAGGACTGGCGCCTGATGGGCGGCTGCATACCGTGGAGGTGGACGACGAGGTGCTGGTCATCGCCCGGGAATTTATTCACAAGGCCGAGCTGGCCGACCGGATCACGATCCACCACGGCGATGCGGCCGTGATCGTACCCCAGTTACAGGAAATATTCGACCTCGTCTATCTCGACGCCGGAAAGATGAATTATATACACCATTATAATATGGTGTTGCCCATGCTGCGCCCCGGCGGCTTCCTGTTGGCCGACAACGTGCTCTGGGACGGCAAGGTGCTGCAGGATACCAAAGACGCCACCGCCCAACTCCTGCGCGAATTCAACGATCTGGTGCAAGCCGATGAACGGGTGGAAAATTTGTTGCTGCCGTTGCGGGATGGGATGATGGTGGCAAGGCGGATGTAATTGTTCGTAACTACTTAGACGGTGGCGGCTGCGTAATTTCACCAAACTTTATTAAGTTTGCCCGCGATATTACCCTTTCAACGAAAACAAAATCCGTTCACTCGGTACAAACCAACCGCATGGCAACATACAAAGCGCATCTACTCTATGTGGAGGACGACGAAAGCCTCAGCTTCGTCACCCGCGACAACCTGGAACTCAACGGGTACGAGGTCACCTATTGCGAAGACGGCCAAAAAGCGCTGGATACCATCCGCTCCGGTCAAAAATTCGACCTCTGTATCCTCGATGTCATGCTGCCGGAGGTGGACGGATTTACGCTGGCCCAGGAAATCCGCAAACGCGACGAACAGGCGCCGATCATCTTCCTGACCGCCAAAAGCCTGAAACAGGACAAAATCTACGGCCTCACCATCGGCGCCGACGACTATATCACCAAGCCCTTCAGCATCGAAGAACTGTTGCTGAAAATTGATATTTTCCTCCGCCGCACAAAGTACACCGCCATCCTCAAGTCGAATACGCCCCTGACCATCGGGCTCTACACGTTCGACTATAAAAATCTCAGCCTGAATTTCGGCGATCAGTCGGAAACGCTCACCCAGAAAGAAGCCGACTTGCTCAAACTACTCTGCGAAAATAAAAACGAAGTGGTCAAACGCTCCTTTATCCTCGAAACAATCTGGGGCAAAGACGATTATTTTCTCGGCCGAAGCCTCGATGTATTCATCTCCCGCCTACGCAAATATCTCAAAGACGATCCGCGCATCAAAATCGAAAATATCCACGGGGTAGGCTTTAAGTTTAAGGTGGAAGACTAATATCCCGCAGCATTCGCGAAATTCGCAGAACCCGCTAAAAATTTAAAAAACTCCGCGCATTCCGCGTATTCTGCGGGAAAAAATCAGAAATCCACCAGTTCGATTTCGAAGATCAAAACCGAATTCGCCGGGATCGGCCCCACCGGATTCGGCCCGTAACCCAGCGCCGAGGGGAGCAAAAAGGTTCCTTTTCCGCCTTTTTGTAAGAGCGGGATGCCCTCCTGCCAGCCGGGAATCAGATTGGCCAGCGGGAAAGTAGCCGTCTGATTCCCGGTCGTCTGATCAAAGACGGTACCATCCAGCAGGGTTCCTTTGTACTTCACCGTGACGTTCGATTGGAGGTTGGGCGATCCGCCCGTGCCCGGCGTCGTGATGATGTAGTGCAACCCGCTGGGAGTAGCTGTGGCCGTAAGATTGTTGTCCGACAAATATTTTTTGATTTTTTCGATGTCCTGCTCCAGTTGTTCGGCTGCCGAAAGTTCCTTGTTGCAGTAAACAAGGGTCATGGAAAATAAGCATAGCAAAAAGAAACGCATAAATCAAAAGTTTGAATGGTGAACGATGTGCTTGAAATAGGTCGGAGGATTTCTCAGGGAATTGAAACAGATCGTCTTTACTGTTTCATCTTTTCAGGCGGCTGCAAAACAGAAAAACGGACGAAAATCCCCCGGTATCGCTGCCGAAAGAAAATCTTGAACGCACGCGAGTAAATGAAAAAAACCCGTTGTAAGTCTTTGACAAACAACGGGTCTTACTTTGCGGGTGTGGGCGCAGAAGGATTCGAACCTCCGACCCTCTGCTTGTAAGGCAGATGCTCTGAACCGGCTGAGCTATGCGCCCTTGCTAATTTTAGCGGGTGCAAAGATAGGGCGGATTTATTTTTTGCACCAAACTTTTTGAAATATTTTTTTAAAAAAAGTTGCAGAGGCCGCCGCATAAATAAGGAGTTGATTGCTCAGGAGCACAATGTAAACGTCTCTTTTAGTGGGCGCCCACCCCGGGAGATTAAGTAGTTACAAAATTACTGTATTTTTGCAGGGAAAATGTCTTCGCATGCACTACTGGGCGCTTACCATATTACTATTCGCGGCTGTTTTTCAAACGGCCTGCGTGCGTTATCCGGAGAAAGCGCAGCAACCGCCGTTGCCACCGGAAGACGTATTACTACTTTGGCAGGGCTTTATTGACCAGGATATGTACGATTCCGCACGCGTGTACAGCGCCGGTGAAGCGCTGGAATTTGTCAATTTCCTGTACTCGATCACGGATTATTCCGATCCGGATCGGGTCATGTCTATTACACTGTTGCGCGATCTTGCCTGCCAGGTGCAGGGCGATTCCGCCGTTTGTGCGTACGTGACCAAAGATGAAATTGGGCAGGACGTGTCGGATACGGTCGTCTTGCGGCGCCTGGATCATCGTTGGAAAGTATGGCGGGTCTATGGCGCCGGGGAGGCGCCGCCGGATACGATTCCGGCGGGCGATTCATTATTTCCCGGCGATTCGGTGGACGAGGAGTATCAATAATCGGTATGCCGGGGAGCGTTACCATCCGGCAGCCAGCGCGGCTAGTGCTGCTCCGAGTTCGATCTGGCCGGCATCCAGCGCTTCTTTGGCGTACTGTTGCAGATCGGCCTGCGGGCGTCCGTTCTCTATGATTTGTTGCACCCGCGCGTTGTCTTTGACTTGCGCTTGGACGGCCTCCTCGGAGGGCCAGGCGGTCAGTGCGGCCAGCTGCGCCAGGTTGTTGCCGGTGAGTACCGGACTTTGGCGCAGGACGGGCGGCAGCTGGTCAAAACCAATCCCCAGTTGGTTTACCGGCTGCGCGATGTCATACACTGCGCTTCCGCTCGCGCGAGAATAATAGAACCGGCCCATGCGGCCCATCAGATCAATCTTGTGCGGATCTATGCGCCCGCTTTCCGTCAGTACGGATTCGTGGATGTGCATCAGCACAATTCGGCAAATGATCAGGTTGCCGGCGCCGCCGTCTTTGCCCAGGGGCAGAATTTCCTCGACGACGCATTCCATATTGACCGGACTTTCCGCCACGCGAAAAGGCCGGACGCGCTCGGAAGGCAGGGGCGTGAGGCCGGCTTTTACAAATTCATCTACTTCCGGCCCGTATTCCACGCTACAAAGCGCCATTTGCCGCACGATATTGTATGGTACTACATTGATCACAACCTCCCCGGTGTCCTGCACGTTTTTCAGCGTGTCTTTCGTCGTGTTGTTTTCTACCCGCCGGTTGGAGGAAAAAATCAGGATTGGCGGATTGCTGCTGAAGGCGTTGAAAAAACTGTACGGCGCCAGGTTGGGCACGCCGTCTGCGCTGATCGTACTAGCAAATGCGATAGGCCGGGGCGCTACGGCGCCGAGGATGAATTGGTGCAGGTCTCTGGTGGGGATTTGGGTTGGATCAATCTGCATAAGTAGTTACGTTTTTAGGATTATCAAATAAAAACAACTATAAGTGTTCGTTTTTAGATTTAAAAAAAACCTAAAAACGAACACTTATAGCTATCTCCTCCCGTTACAGCGTGCGAATTTTCACATTTTTAAACCACACCGGATCGCCGTGATCCTGGATCGCAATGCGCCCTTTGCGTGCGGATCCAAAACCGGCCCATTGATGGAATTTACTGGCGGCGATCATTTTCGGCCATTCCGGACTGTTCATGTCAAAGGACACCACTTTTCGGTCGTTTAGCCAGTGTTCCACTTTACCGTTTTTAGACACGATGCGTGCGCGGTTCCATTGACCGGCGGGTTTCACCGTGATGTATTTGCATTGGATCATGTCGTACAAGTCCCCGGCGCGGTGCTTGGGGATGCGCGCATCCGGATGGCAGGTATTGTCGAGCACCTGCATTTCCGGGCCGGTCATCCAGCCGTAATCATACTTCTCGGGGTCTTCTATCACGTTGTAAAAAATGCCGGAATTGCCGCAGGGCGCGATTTTCCAATCCACGGTAAATTCAAAATTTTCGTACGCGCCGTCGGTCAGTATGTCGCCGCCGTCGGCCGCCTGCCAGTGGCCGTCGGGGTTAGGCATCGCATCGAGGTACATCGCGCCGTCGCGGACTTTCCAGGACGCGCCGATGGTTTTCTTGCCGTAATTATGCCAGCCTTTCATACTTTGGCCGTCGAAGAGCAATTTCCAGCCTTCTTTTAATTCCTGAGCCGACAGGGCATTGTCCTGCACGGGCGCGAACGTCGGCGCCGCTTTTACTTCTCCGAGCGCGTTTTGCGGGATATAATTCATGGTGTACCAGGTTTCCGTCGTCCAGATTTCATGGCCTTCGGCGCTGAGCGGGAGATTCCGCAGGCGTAGGTACAGGACATGATTTTCCTTGATGCCTGGAATTTCGAGGAACACCTTCCGGCGGTCGCCCGACACGGTGGCGGATTTTACCGTCAGGTTTTCTTCGTCCATTTTCGGTCCGCCGTAATTGATGGTCGGTTTGTACCACCACTGCTTGACGAGGTAGTGGGTCGGATCCCAGCCGTCTCCTTCGCGCAGGGGTTCGGTGAATTCGATTTCGAGTCCGTTGCTTTTGGCCCGTACGGCCAGCATTTCGAAGGTGGACTGCCCGTTGTACTGCATGCGCTGGAGGCCGTACCACAGTTTGTCTTGCTGGCCCCAGTTCCCCGGATTTCCGATTCCGCCGACGTAGAGCGCGCCATCGGGTCCCCAGACGAGGCGGTGCGTGCCGGCTTCCAGGCCTTGCGTAAAGCGGAATACGCAGCCTTGGTAGAATCCGTTTACTTTTTCCATAAATACTCGCTGGAGGCCGCCGTAGCAGACGTCGCCGTGCAGGAGTTGGTTTTTGTACGGCCCTTCGTTGAGCACGGCGGGTTGGGTGGGGGAGTTGCCGATTTCGTCCTGCGGCAGCCAAACTACCGGCAATTGAACTGGCATACCGGCCACGGCCGTGCTGTCAACTGCGTAAGATCCGAAGAAAGCGCCCGGTTTTACATGCTGAATTTTGGAGGAAGGCAGCCAGTCGCCCTGGTTATCGGCGATAAAAATCTCGCCGTCCGGACCGACACCCACGCCATCGGGCGTGCGCAGGCCGCGGGCCACAAATTCCATACTGCCGTCCTTGCGGCTGATTTTCACCACCTTGCCCCGGTCGGGGATTTGCGGGCGCGCGCTGGCGCCGCCGGGCAGGATGGCGATGGCGAGGGCGGCGTAAAAATGGTCGTCCTTATACGCCAGTCCGA
Organism: Saprospiraceae bacterium; assembly: GCA_032115775.1. Taxonomy (GTDB): domain Bacteria; phylum Bacteroidota; class Bacteroidia; order Chitinophagales; family Saprospiraceae; genus M3007. Next base: position 6,713 of record JAUMBL010000084.1, read on the forward strand.
AAGCAAATTCGTGGAAATTGGCTGAGGCCAGCCAGCCTTTCGCGAAGCATTGATATTCGTCAATGACCTCGTCGCCGTTCAGATCCACCAGTTTCGTCAGTTCCTGTTTTTGGAGTACATAAATGGTGTCGTCCACCACTTTGAGTCCCAGCGGTTCCGCCAGGCCTTTGGCGATTTGTTTGACCTTGATTTTTTTCGGATCGCCGCTCTGCACATTGCTGAGGATATACACCCCGCCCATGGCGTCCCAGGTACTGACGACGAGGCGGCCGTCGGACAGGAAGTCCATCCCGGCTACTTTGGGTAGGAAGGCTTCTGGGCGCGCCTGAGAGAGATCAAAGGAGGGATGCACTTCTTGGAGCGCCATGCCGTCGCCTGGGATGCCGACTTTGGCGCCGGTCATGAGGGGCAGGTCGGCCGGCGCGTCGGATTGTTTATGGCTGAGATGTTCCTGCGGGATGATTTTCATAACCGGATCGCCGCTGCGGGCCCATTTCAGTTGGAGACCGCGACCGCCGCCGCCCTGAAAATATTCGATTCGGAGCGGGTGGTAGCCGCCGCGGAGCGCCACTTCGGCCTCCTTGCCGTCCATGCCGTGCAGTCCGTCGTTGTCAATCAGCAACTTATCGTCCAGGTACACGCGGCTGCCGTCGTCCGATCCTATTTGGAACAGTACGTTGTCGTCTTTTTCGAGAAAGAGATATCCGGTGGCTTCGATGGCGAAGTTTTCTTTCAGGTCTCCGAACTCCTCCGAGCCAGCATTGACGGTGCCGGCAATCACCACGGCTGCGGGTTTTGCCTTAAAATTCACCTTGTCGAGGGTTTCCGGATTGTTGGTCAGGATGAATGCTTTTACCAGCAGTCCGGGCGCTGTCGGTGTTTTGCTCATTTGCGCGTCGGCGGGTCGCCACTGGGAAGCGGGAATATCGGCCAGATTTTTCTTTTGCGCCGTGGCGCCTTCGCCATCGTCTTCCCCTTCATCAAGCGCGAGGATATAATTGACCATCGCTTCCGCATCGGTCGGCTGCAGGTCGGGATGCGCGCTCATGGCGGCTACACCCCAGACCCCGGCGCCGCCTGCCATAATTTTTTTGGCCAGTGCTTGCACATTGGCGGGGGTATTGAGGTAGCGTTCGGCGATGGCTACGTAAGCGGGGCCTACCGTTTTCACCGCTTCATTGTGGCAGGTGCGGCAGTCGCTTTTGGCGATCAGTTTTTCGCCGGGGCTCAGGGTTGGGCCTTCCTCCTCTTCCGGCGTGGCGGCGTTGGGGTTTTTGAACAGCGGCTGCCGTACGAACAGGGTCGTCAGTTTGGTATCGCCGTCTTTGCGCAGCGTGAGCACCCCGTCTGCGACGACCGTTTGGAGGCCGTCTTCCGTGACGAGCGGTTCGCTTGTGTTCGTTTTCCAGGCGCCGTTCGTTTGGATTGCACTTACGCCGGCGATAGAGCCGGTGTTGTATTGCAGGGTGATCGTGGCGTCGGTCGGGGCGTTTTCCACGTCGAAGCTGCGCTCGAGGCCAACTTGGCGATCCATATTCACATATTCCGGGCGTTCATTGATGCGGATGCGGCGGCCGTCCGACAGTACCAGGTCGTACATAATTTCTGCATGACCGTCTTTGGTGTAGCGGTGACCTTTATAATCGGTAGCCGGCGATTCCGTTTTTCCATTAATCGTTACCTGCCAGGGTCGGCGGTATTTATTTTCAAACCAGGCGCTCCCCACGGTGGTGGGTTGCGGGCCGTGCCGCATATTATATACGGCGCCTTCAAACGCGACGGAACCTGCCCAGGCCTTGTACAGGGAGCAAGAGTCGGTAGAGTAGGCCACCCACAGATCGTCGTCCAGGGCGATGGTAATCATACGGGCTTGTTGATCCAGCACCGAGCGGAATACCCACGGATCGTTGGGGCGGTCATACGCTTGTTGATGGGCGTTCCGGGAGGCCCAATACCACAGGCCGAGCAGCAGGGCTGCGAGCAACAGAAAAAGGTAGCGCGATCTAGGCATACGTTTGAATACGTTGAAGATGGACAAAAAATATCTTTTTTTGCTCAAAAATGGCTTTTATCTGCGAGGCGGGCTGCCAGTTACAGTAACATGGCGGCGATCACCGCCGTCATAAAGCAGGCAATCGAGCCGGAGATCAGCGACCATCCGCCCAGTTCCGTCAGCGTTTTGCGCTGATTGGGGGCCAAAACGCCGATGCCGCCGATTTGAATGCCGATCGAGGCAAAGTTAGAAAAACCGCAGAGTGCGTAGATAGCAATAACGACAGATTTTGGATCGGTCAGCAATCCCTGGGTTTTCATTTCGCCCATGGCGGAATAGGCAACGAATTCGTTTACGGTAGTTTTCATGCCCAGCAATTGGCCGACAACTACTGTGTCGGAGGCGGGCGTTCCCAAGATCCAGGCCAAAGGTGCGAATACCAGTCCGAGTAGATAGGTGAAGGTCAGGCCTTCGAAACGCCCGTTGGTGGCGGCCTGAATCTGCGCGTTCAGCCCAAACCAGTCGCCCACGCTGTGCAACAAAATCCAGTTCAGCATATAGACCAGGGCCGTGAACACGATGAGCATAGCGCCCACATTCACCGCGAGGCGCAGACCGTCGGTTGTTCCGGTGGCAATCGCGTCCAGGAGATTATCCCCCGTATGGGTGTTGATGTGGGAGAGTTTGTCGAGGTCTTGTTTCTCTGTTTCCGGCAATAGGATTTTTGAGCAAACGATTGCGGCGGGCGCCGACATGATGGAGGCCGCCAGCAGGTGCCGGGCGAAATACAATTGCTGTTCAGGATCGCTGCCGCCCAAAAAACCTACGTAGGCTGCAAACACCCCGCCGGCAATGGTGGCCATGCCGCCGGTCATCAGACACATGATTTCAGAGCGCGACATGGCGGCCAGATACGGTCGGACAATTAACGGCGCTTCGGTCTGCCCGATAAATACATTCGCGGCAGCCGCCAAGCTCTCCGGTCCGCTCAGCCCCATGCTCCGCGTGAGTACCCAAGCGATGCCGTACACGATTTTTTGCAAAACGCCGAAGTAAAACAGCATCGCAGACAACGCGGAGTAAAACATCACCGTCGGCAATACCCGAAAGGCAAAAATATAAGCCGGCGCTTTTTTCGTGGCCATGTCGCCAAAAAGAAAAGCCGCGCCGTTCTCCGACCACTCGATTACGTACGTGAACAAACGGGCAAACTGGTCGAAGGCCCAACTGACACCCGGCGCCTTCAGTACCAGCACGGCAAATAGTAACTGAAGCCCGATGCCCGATGCAACAAGCCGCCAGTTGATGGCCCGCCGATTCCGGCTGAGCAAATAACAAATACCGATTAAAACCGACATGCCCAGCATGCCGCGGCCTACATTGTACAAGACATCCATAAGGGTAATTCTTCTTGTTGTGTTAAAAAACGGCTCAATGTACGCGACCTTGTGGTTTTATTGAAATTTTCAGACCAACAAAGTGCGCACTTTCATCCGCTGTTTACCGACTTTAATATAAAAATCTTTGCTGCCTGTCGGCATTGCCTTAATCTTGTGCGTTATTTTGGCTATCTTTAAATTGCTGCCGCCGCGATCATGTACAAAAAACTCTGTTACGCTACTGCCTTTTGGATACTGGCTGCTGCCCCGTCGCTCCGATCCCAGGATATCTGGAATCTGGAACGCTGCATCCGGTATGCGCAGGATAATAACATCGCTATCCAACAATCTAAAAGCGCCGTCAGAACGGCATTGCTCACGGAACGACAGGCAAGGGCTGCCCGACTACCGAATATCACCGCAAACGTCAACGCCGGTGAACAATACGGCCGTACGATTGACCCTACTACCAACCAGTTTCTTACCACCGGCATCGGATTCAACAGACTGAGCCTCAATGCAGGCGTCAGCGTGTTCTCTGGCGGGCTCATCAACCACCAGGTCAAACTAGCCAAATGGGACGCGCAAGCCGCCTTGGCCGATCTGGAAAATGCCGCTAATAACCTCGGCCTCCAGGTCGCTCAGGCTTATCTCAGCATCCTCCTCAGCGAAGAACAAACCGCCAGCGCCCGCCGCCGGGCAGAACAAAGCCGCCGTCAACTGGATGCCACCCTCAAACTCATCAACGCAGGCAATATCCCGCAGGCCGACCGCTTTAATCTCGAGGCGCAAATCGCACGCGATGAACAAACCATCGTAGTCGCCCAAAACAGCGTGGATCTCGCCTACCTCAACCTTAAACAACTCTTGCAACTGGAACCCGATTTCAACCTGCAAATCGAAAAACCCGCCGTATCCATACCGGCCGATGTTAACCCGGAAATTTATACGCTACCGGAAGTGTACGGTGTGGCGCTCGGAACCCAGCCCGGCGTTCGCGCTGCTGATCTGCGCGTCAAAAGCGCCGAGGAAGGCGTCGCCATCTCCAAAGCCAGCTATTATCCCACGCTGACGCTCTTTGCCAACTTGACCAGCAATTACTCCACGCAGTTCAAACGCCCGCTGTTCACCGGCAATACCGTACCGGGCACAACGGTCACGGTAGATATTGCCGGCCAACAAGTGCCGGTTACCTTCCTGGAGCCGGAGTTTACCCTGGAACGCGTCCCCTACTTCACGCAAATGGATCAAAACTTCGGCCAGGGCGTGGGCGTCAACCTGAGCGTCCCGATTTATCAAAACGGACAAACGCGCCTGCAGGTGGAGCGCGCCCGACTCGGCGTGGTCAACGCCCAGCTCCAACAAGTGCAAACGCGCCAACAACTTAAAAACGATATTCAAACCGCAATCGCCAATGCCCGCGCCGGCCGAAAACAACTCGACGCCGCCCAGCGTACCTATGAGGCTACAAAAATCGCATTTGAAAATACGCAGAAAAGACAGCAACTCGGCGCTGTGAATACCTTGGAACTCACAACGGCGCAAACCAACCTGAATATCGCCGAAAATGAACTGATTATAGCCCGGTATGACTACTTGTTCCGACTGAAAATACTGGATTTTTATGAAGGGAAACCGTTGAAATTGGGGAACTAGGAATTAGGAATGTTTATTGGAAATTATTAAAAATTGAGAATATGGAAGGCAAGTCTCCTAAACGCAATAATAAACTTATTTACATCCTCGTGGGTGTGCTGGTGCTGTTGGCGGCTGCAGTCGCATTCAAAGCACGCCAAAAGCCCAAAGGGGAGTTGGTGACCGCAGAAAAAGTGCAAAAACGCACGATCCGCGAAACGGTCACCGCCAGCGGAAAGGTGTTCCCCGAAACGGAAGTAAAGATCAGCTCGGATGTGTCCGGTGAAATCGTAGATTTATATGTGCAGGAAGGCGATTCGGTCACCGCCGGCCAAATTCTAGCCAAAATCCGCCCGGATGAATACCAGAGTGCCGTGGAGCGCGGCCAGGCTGCCGTCAACAGCGCGAAATCTCAACGCGAAATTTCCTCCGCTACGGTACAAAGCACGACCGCCCAGATTGATCAGTTGCGCGCCGATAAATCGCGAATCGTCGCCCAACTGGAAGCCGCAAAAAAAGCGCACCAGCGCAATGAAAAATTGTACAAAGAAGGCGTGATCGCCGACGCGGAGTTCGAAACATCCTTAAGCAACCTGCGCGGGCTGGAAAGCAGCCTCGCCGCAGCAGACGCCGGCCTGAAGGCCGCCGAAAATAACCTCTCCAGCGCGAAAGAAAATATCAACGTAGCCTCCTACGGCATCACCAGCGCGCAGGCCACGCTCAAAGAACTGCGCACCAGCCTGCAAAAAACAGTAATCGTTGCACCGGTCAGCGGGATCGTCAGCAAATTGAACGTCGAAAAAGGCGAACGCGTAGTCGGTACATTGCAAATGGCCGGCACGGAAATGATGCGCATCGCTAACCTGAACTCCATGGAGGTGCAGGTGGAGGTAAGCGAAAACGATATCCTGAAAGTCTCCATGCGCGATGAGGTGGATATCGAAGTGGATGCGTACCTTGGCCGGAAATTTACAGGCCGAGTAAGCGAAATCGCCAATAGTGCAAATAGTACCGCCGCCGCCGCCGCCGGATTGAATACCGACCAAGTGGCCAATTTTGTGGTTAAAATCCGGATTGATCCGGCATCTTACAAGGAATTGATCCGCCCCGGACAAGCGTACCCTTTCCGCCCCGGTATGTCTGCCTCCGTGGATATTTACACGCACACAGCGGACAACGTGTTAAGCGTGCCGCTCGTCGCCGTGTCGGTGCGGGAAGAAGACAAAGTCGACCAGTCGAAAAAAGAAACGGATAAAGCGGAAGAAGAAGATCCGGCTGCCAAAACCAGGCAGGAAACGAAGAAAGAAAGTGAAATCCAGGAAATCGTGTACGTCGTCAGCGGCGATACGGTGGCCGTGCGGAATGTTAAAACCGGGATCCAGGACAACGATTATATCGAAATTTTGTCCGGACTGAACGGCGACGAAACGGTGGTGACCGGCCCGTATTCTGCCATCGCCCGCAAACTTAAATCAGGCGCGCGTATCCGCTTGGAAACGGAAGAAAAAGATAAAACCGATAAATAGGGTAAAACGCCCGGGATACTATGAAAGAACAGGAACCAGCCCTGGTGGACACAGCTAATCTGCCCCAAAATGGGCATGCCGCCCCGCAGGTGATCTCTTCCACCATGACCCTTTTTTGGCGGGTATTTGTGCCGGTCTTCGGTACTTTTTTTCTAACCGGCTTCATGCTGGCATTCCTGTTGCTCCCGGAAGAGGAATTGTATGTGCCTTTCATTCCGGTCTCGACAGCCAGAATACTGGCGCCTGTAATCTGGCTAGGCTGGCTCATAACCGTTTACCGTACGGTTTGGCGCCTAAAACGCGTGGACGCCGACGATGTGTTCGTGTATGTCACCAATTACTGGACGACCGCGCGCTATGCCTGGACGGACGTGGAGCGCATCGAATCTACCCGCAGGATGGGCCGCGAATTGGCGCGCCTGTACCTCCGGGCGCCCGGAAGATTTGGAAAAACAATCTCTTTCCTGCCTGGTACCCATTTTAAGGACTGGATGCAGGAGCATCAGAAGCCAGTGCAGTAGTTTGCTGAAAAAGGCAACATTTGCAACCGTAGCCCGAAATCCGAACAGGCGTTTGCATCGCCGCCGGGCGCTAATCCGTCACCAATTTTTCCCTTTCCGGTCCGGTGGACACCATTTTTACGGGCACGCCCAAGTAATTTTCTACGAATTGGATATAGAACTGGGCGTTTTCCGGCAGATCTGCGAAGCGCTGCGCGCCATCCAAGCTGCACTGCCAGCCGTGGAAATTTTTGAGTACCGGCTCGATGTCCGTCCTGCACATATCATACGGCAGTTCCTGCCGTTCGGCGCCGTGGTAGCGGTAATGTGTGGCTGCGTAGAGCGACTCGAACGTATTGAGTACGTCAATCTTTGTCATGCAGAGTTCCGTCACGCCGTTGAGCAGGATAGTATAGCGCAATTGCGGCAGATCAATCCAGCCGCAGCGGCGCGGCCTGCCGGTGGTGGAGCCAAATTCGGCGCCCTCCTGCCGGAGCCGCTCGCCGGTGGCGTCCTCCAGTTCCGTCGGGAAAGGCCCGCCGCCCACCCGTGTGCAGTAGGCCTTCGTAATGCCGATCACCCGGCCGATGCAGCGCGGCGCCACGCCGAGGCCTGTGCAGACGCCGGCGGTGATGGTGTTGGAGGACGTTACGAAAGGATACGTGCCAAAGTCAATGTCCAGCATAGAGCCTTGCGCGCCCTCTGCAAGCACTTTTTTGCCGGCGCGCAGCGCCTCGTACAAGAAATATTCGCAGTCCACCAAGCGCAGGCGCCGCAAAGCCTCCAGACTTTCAAACCAAGCCTGTTCTTCTTTTTCCAGGTCGAAGGCTATAGGCGGGTAAATTTTTAGTAATTCGAGGTGTTTTGCTTTAAGCGCCTCATATTGATCGCGGAAACCCGGGAGTTCCACATCGCCGACGCGCAGGCCGTTCCGGCCTGTTTTGTCCATGTACGTCGGGCCGATTCCTTTCAGCGTGGAGCCGATTTTGCTTTTCCCTTTGTGCGCCTCGCTAGCGGCGTCGAGCCAGCGGTGCGTGGGCAGAATGAGGTGTGCTTTGCGCGCCACCAGCAGGCGATCTTGAAAATCTACCCCGCTTTGCTCCAGAGTACGCAGTTCGCGCTGCAGTACCACCGGATCGAGCACCACCCCGTTTCCAATCAGGTTGGTGAGGCCGGCGCGGAAAATACCGGAAGGGATCGTGTGCAGGATGTATTTTTTGCCGTCGAATTTCAGGGTGTGGCCGGCATTGGGGCCGCCCTGGAATCGGGCCACGATATCGTACTGATCCGCCAGGAAATCCACAATTTTGCCTTTCCCTTCGTCGCCCCATTGCAGGCCGAGGATTACGTCAATGTACATGCTTGGAAATTGGTTACCGGGTGGTTACGGTGATATGTGAGCGAATAGCCGCAAACGGCGCGCAAAGCTACGAAAAGGAAATGGCGCGCGCGCGCGCCGCGGTCGTTTTCTTTCCGGGAAATGGGCGAGCCGAAAGGAAAAATACTATTTTTGCCGCATGTTTCGCACGCGCCGTTTTTTCTGCCTCTTGTTGCTGCTTGTCTGCCAGGCTTTGGCTGCACGGAGCAGCAATCCGTTTGATTTGCAGTTTCGGCTCCCAAACGCGCCGGAAACAGGCGTAAACGCCCTTTCCGGCAACCCATTTGACGTCGTCGCGCACCGGGAACCTGGCGCGGCCAAGGCGCTTTTAGAAGAGCTGCCCGGAGACCAAAAGCCGGTTTTCTCGCTGCCGGCAGGCAACGCCTTGTCGGCTCGCAGCCTGTTCTTTATACTTGTATCGGTACTGGCCTTTCTGGCGTTTACGGTGGCGGCCAATCGGAGCTCCGCCCTGAAAGCCTGGAGAAGCCTGCTGAATGATAATGCCCTGGTAATCGCGCAACGAGAATCCGCCGGGCAGGCCGGCAATACGCCTTATTATTTACTTTATACTAATTTTTTGCTGAATGCCGGCCTTTTCGTGTTCCTGATCGTCCAATCACAAACTGAAAATCGCTACAATAATTTCAGTTTTCTGGGGCTGTGCTTCCTTTTCGCCGCCGCCGTGTTTCTCACCAAACACCTGCTGCTGCGCCTGATTGGATGGCTTTTGCCTGTGGAACAGGATATCCTGCGCTATAATTTTTTGATTATCGCGTTCAATTGCGTATTGGGTTTGTTTCTCATGCCATTCAATTTTTTGATTTCATTTTTGCTCGAATACAAGGATTTTTTGGTTTTTTGGGCAATTGGACTCGCGATCTTGTTCTACGGGTACCGCGCATTGCGCGCCTTCTCCTTAGTCGCAAAATTTTTAGCCGGGAATCAATTCCACTTTTTGTTGTACCTTTGCACTTTAGAAATCGCACCGGTGGCAATCCTGGTAAAACTGGTACTGCTCCAAACCCGGTAATTTCGCGCTCAGGCCGATCATGGCACACCAAACCGATAGCACACAAAAAAACACCCGAATGTCTGCAACAGCCGCACCCGTTCAGGAAGTCTCTTACGTTAAAGTTCATAATATTCTTATTTCTCAGCCGAAACCGGCGCTCACTACCGCTTATGAAGAGTTGGAGAAGCGCTTTAAGGTTAAAATTGATTTTGTGCCCTTCGTCTCAGTCGAAGGACTCACGGAAAAAGAATATCGCAAGAACAGGGTTTATCCTAACGATTATTCCGCCATCGTTTTTACCAGTAAAAACGCCGTTGATCATTTTTTTCGACTCTGCACCGATCTGCGCATCAAAATGTCGGAGGAAACAAAATATTTCTGCGCCACGGAAACAATCGCCAATTACCTCCAGAAGTTTATCACCTTCCGGAAAAGAAAGGTGTTCAATGGCTTGAAATCCATCACGGAATTGAAAGCCTACATTACCCGGCATAAAGATGAGCGGTTTTTTCTGCCCTGTAGCGATGGCGGAAATCCGGAGGTAGTTCAATTTTTCGCCGAACTGAAAGTGCCCATGCAGGAGGCGGTGATGTACCGCACAATCAATACCGACCTGTCAGAACTCGCGGATATTAAATACGATATCATCGCCTTCTTTTCCGCACTCGAAATCAAATCGCTGTTCGAAAACTTCCCGGATTTTAAACAGGAAGACCGCCGGATATGCGTGTTCGGACAGGCAGCCCTGCGCGCCGTCACAGAACGCGGGATGCGCGTGGACATCCAGGCCGGAACGCCGGAAGCCCCCTCCATCGCCGTAGCACTCGAAAACTACCTGAAGCTGTCAAATCAACAATCCTAGGCGGAACGCGTCCAAGCACTTTTTTATGATCAAAATTCTCGCAAACGACGGTATTCATCCGGACGGCCGCCTGTTGCTCGAGGAAGCTGCGTACTTCGTCAGCGAAGACAAAATTCCGGAAGACCAACTGCCGGATCGTATCGGCGAATACGATGTGCTGATCGTCCGAAGCGCTACAAAGGTCACCCGGGAAGTTATTGATCAGGGAAAAAAATTGAAAATTATCGCCCGCGGCGGCGTAGGCCTCGATAATATTGACGTCGAATACGCCACCGCTAAGGGAATTACGGTATTCAATACGCCCAATGCACCCTCCCGCGCCGTCGCCGAACTGACTTTCGCGCACATTTTCGCCCTCTCGCGCATGGTGCATCGCAGCAAACTGGAAATGAGCGCCGGCGGCGATTTTAAAAAGCTCAAAAAAACGTACGGAACCGGCGTGCAACTGCGTGGTAAAACACTCGGTATCATCGGTTTCGGCCGAATCGGCCAGGATGTCGCCCGTATGGCGCTCGGATTGGGCATGGACGTGCGCGCGCACGACCCCTTCGTCCAAGATGCAGAAATCGGTATCCAATTGGTCCGGTATTCGGATATCCGTCTGTGCGTAAAAATACAGACCGAACCGCTCGACCGCCTGCTGCAAGCGGCCGATTATATCTCGCTGCATCTGCCCGGCGGACATGGATCGGTCATCAATGCCCCGGAAATTCAAAAAATGAAAGACGGGGTGTTTCTGATTAATACCGCTCGCGGCGGCGTGATTGATGAAGAAGCGTTGCTCGCCGGATTAAATAGCGGGAAAATCGCCGGCGCCGGCCTCGATGTGTTTAAAAACGAACCTACTCCCCGCGAAGATTTGCTCAAACACCCGCATATTTCCTGTACGCCCCATATCGGCGCCAGTACCATGGAGGCACAAGGGTATATCGGAATGGAACTCGCCGACCGGATTATCGCTTTCTTCGGCGACGACCAGTAGCGCCCAATCGGAAATCCCCCGACCTATGTTCTCTCGTTTCCACACCTGTACCGGCCATCGTGCCGCCCTTTACGCCTTGGCGCCCGGGCAGGATGCGCGCCATTTCCTCAGCGCCGGAGGCGACGGCTGGATCGTAGAATGGAACTTGGATGATTTGGAAACCGGCCGACTGATCGCTACCGTAAACGGCCAAATATTCGCGCTCTGCGTGCTGCCCGACGGCCGGATCTGCGCCGGCGATATGAACGGAAGCCTGTACTGGATAGACCGCGCTGCGCCGGATGCTACCCGGAATATTCAATTTCATAAAAAAGGGGTATATGCCCTGATCGCCCCGGGCGAGCAACTACTCAGCGGCGGCGGCGACGGACTGCTCACCCGCTGGGATACGCAAACGCTGCGCCCCCTGGAAAGCCTGCAGCTGTCGAACAAAGCCATCCGCTGTATCGCTTGGTCGCCCGAACGCCTCGAATTGGCGGTGGGCGCCGCCGACGGCCACATTTATCTGCTGGATGCACTTTCGTTCGAGATACGTCGGGTGCTACAAAACGCGCACAATAATTCCGTCTTTTCCCTGCGCTATAGCCCCGATGGCCGGTTGTTGCTCAGCGGCGGCCGCGATGCGCGCCTGCAAGGCTGGTCGCCCGATACGGGTGCGCACCTGTACGACCAGCCGGCGCACTGGTTCACCATCAATGATATTGTCTTTTCACCCGACGGCCGGCTGTTTGCAACCGCCAGCCGCGACAAAACCATCCGCATCTGGGATGCAGATCCTATCCGCCTGTTACAAACGCTCGATACCTTGCGCGCAGGATGCCATATCAACTCCGTCAATCGGTTGATGTGGCTGCCGGACTGCCTGCTCTCGGCAAGCGACGACCGCAGCGTGATGGCTTGGAAAGCACAAGAATAGGGAGGTCTTTCGCCGCCTTCAGCGGCGAAAAACCTCATTGTATTTTGGATTATTATCTTTTTTTGATTTTTTTCCAATAAAAAAATCAAAAAAAGATAATGGCGCGTTATTTTATTTCCCGTACAACGGGAACTTCCGCATATACGCCTTCACCGTATCAGCCACTTTGGCGTGGAACGCCGCATCGTTGGGCCTGCTGAGTACCTCGTCAATCCATTCTGCTACCTGGCGGCAATCGGCTTCTTTGAAGCCGCGCGTCGTGACGGCGGCCGTGCCGATCCGAATTCCGGAGGTCGTCATTGGGGGCTGAGGATCGAAGGGGATCATATTTTTATTGACGGTGATATCCGCCTGCCCGAGCGCCTGGTCGGCCTGTTTACCGGTTACCCCTTTTGAGCGCAGGTCGAGGAGCATCAGGTGGTTGTCGGTGCCGCCGGAAATAATGTTATAGCCGCGGGCCACGAATTCAGCGGCCATTGCCTGGGCGTTTTGGATTACCTGCTGACCGTATTCCCGGAAAGCGGGCTGCAGCGCTTCGCCGAAAGCAACCGCTTTTGCGGCGATGACATGCTCCAGAGGGCCGCCCTGCATGCCGGGGAACACCCCAGAGTCCAAAATCGCCGACATTTTGATCGGGTCGCCTTTCTTGGTGGTACGTCCCCACGGATTGTCGAAATCCTGCCCCATCATGATGATACCGCCGCGGGGGCCGCGCAGGGTTTTGTGCGTGGTACTCGTCACGATATGGCAATGGGGTAGGGGATCGTTCAACAATTTGGCGGCGATCAGTCCGGCCGGGTGCGCGATATCCGCCAGCAACAGGGCGCCCACCTGATCGGCGATGGCGCGGAAGCGGGCATAGTCCCAGTCGCGCGCGTACGCCGAGGCGCCGCATATGATCAATTTCGGCTGCTCGCGCAGGGCGACTTCTTCCACTTTATCCATATTGATGCGGCCTGTATCGGGCTCCACGCCGTAGAACGAGGCTTTATAGACTTTGCCGGAGTAATTCACCGGCGAGCCGTGCGAGAGGTGGCCGCCATGCGCCAGGTCGAAGCCGAGGATCTTGTCGCCCGGTTGCAGACAAGCCAGAAAAAGGGCGGCATTGGCCTGCGCACCCGAGTGCGGCTGTACATTGGCCCAGGCCGCGCCGAATAGTTCCTTGAGGCGGTCTATGGCTAACTGTTCAATTTGATCCACTACCTGGCAGCCGCCGTAATAACGGCGCCCCGGGTAGCCTTCGGCGTATTTGTTGGTGAGGCAGGAACCCATGGCGTGCATGACGTCCGCAGAGGTGAAATTTTCGGAAGCAATCAGTTCAACGCCTTCTTGTTGGCGGCGGAGTTCTTTTTCGATCAGGGAAAATACGATATCGGACATGGTGTGGTGATTTTGCAGGGCGAAGATAGGGAAAAGTTGGGTTTTAGGTTGCAGGATAACGTAGCGCATATTTTGATTTTGGGCGCTATGCTGTAGATTTAGGGTTGCGGTTCGCCTGAGAAAATCGCCCGGGTAACAGGACTCGCCAAAGAATACATAGACCAACTGTAAACCGGTTCTACCTTCAAAAATGCGCAATATTCGGCAAAAAAGTAAGACTTATCGGTCAATACCCTGCTCAGGCTCGGACAATTCCCTTTGTATCCCGTATTTTTGTTCCAAAATAAAACGCCATGACGCTCCAGGAAAAATATATCAACCCGTTTACGGATTTCGGTTTTAAAAAACTGTTCGGCTCGGAACCGAATAAAGACCTGCTCATTGATTTTTTGAACCAGGTCTTGCCCGAAAAACACAAAATTAAAGACCTCAGCTACGCCCGAAGTGAACACCTCGGCAACTCGGAGATAGACCGCAGAGCAATTTTTGACCTGTATTGCATCGGCGAAAACGGCGAACGCTTCATCGTCGAAATGCAGAAAGCCAAACAAAATTATTTCAAAGACCGCAGCGTATTCTATTCCTCTTTCCCGATTCAGGAACAAGCCCTTAAAGGCGCATGGAATTTCAAATTGGCCAATGTTTACCTGATCGGAATCCTCGATTTCATATTTTCGGAGGACGAAGCCGAGCAAACCGTGCGCCACGAAATCCGATTAAAAGATCAAAATTGTAAGGTTTTCTACGATAAATTGGTGTATATCTACCTGGAAATGCCCAATTTCCGAAAAACGGAACAGGAACTGCACACCAATTTTGACAAATGGATGTACGTCCTGCAGCAATTACCCAATCTGCAAAGCCGACCGCAGGCTCTGCAGGAAAAGGTATTTCAAAAACTGTTCGAGACGGCGGAAATCGCCAAATTTACCCGAGATGAGCAAAACGGCTACGAAGCCAGCCTGAAGTATTATCGCGATCTGAAAAACGTGATAGATACGTCGTTCGAAGAAGGCAAGGCGGAAGGAAGGGAAGAAGGCAGAGCGGAAGGCAGAGCGGAAATTGCCCGCCAAATGAAACTGGAAGGCGATTCGGCTGAGAAAATTGCCCGGGTAACGGGGCTCGCCAGGCAGGATATAGAACAGCTGTAGGCCGTATGCAGAACGCCGGGTCAGCCGCAATCCGACAGTAAAAGTTACCTGAACTTTACTAAAAAATTGAAAAACAAGCCTTATTTTTGTGGTTTAAAAACTAAGGCTAATATGACAAAAATAACTGTAGCAAAAGGAGACGGCATCGGTCCAGAGATCATGGATGCCACTTTAGAGATTATCCTGGCCGCCGGCGCGCAACTCGAAATTGATGAGATCGAAGTTGGCGAAAAAGTTTACCTGGCAGGTAACACCTCGGGAATTGCATCCGAATCCTGGGATACAATCAGAAGAAATAAAATCTTCCTGAAAGCCCCAATAACCACACCGCAAGGCGGCGGTTATAAAAGCTTGAACGTCACGACCCGCAAATTTCTCGGTTTGTACTCCAATGTAAGACCCTGCAGAAGCCTGCACCCCTTCGTCAGCACGAAGCATCCGGTGATGGACATCGTGATCGTACGAGAAAATGAAGAAGATTTATACGCCGGAATCGAACACCAGCAGACGGACGAAGTCGTGCAATGCCTGAAATTGATCAGCAGACCCGGCTGTGAAAAAATCGTTCGTTATGCCTTCGAATACGCTAAACAGCAAAATCGGAAAAAGGTAACCTGTTTCACCAAAGACAATATTATGAAACAAACGGACGGTCTGTTTCACCAGGTCTTCGATGAAATCGCTAAAGAATATCCGGAAATCGAAAACGAACACTGGATCATTGATATCGGCGCCGCAAAAATGGCGGATACCCCCGAGGCCTTCGATGTCATCGTAATGCCTAACTTGTACGGAGACGTGCTCAGCGATGTGGCAGCGCAAATAACCGGTTCGGTCGGCCTCGCCGGCTCCGCCAATATCGGCGAAGAATGCTCCATGTTCGAAGCCATCCACGGCTCCGCCCCGCGGAGAGCCGGACAAAACGTCGCCAACCCCTCCGGTCTCCTGCAAGGCGCCATCATGATGCTGAATCATATCGGACAAACGGAAATTGCCGAAAAAGTTCAAAACGCATGGCTCAAAACCCTGGAAGACGGTATCCATACCTACGACATATTCAAAGAAGGAACCAGTAAACAAAAAGTGGGAACCCGCGAATTCGCGCAAGCTGTAATCGCAAACCTGGGACATAAACCCTCTATCCTGAAACCCGTCTCCTATTCTAAAGACGCAGCACTGACACTCCCAAAATATACGCGCAAACCCGCCGCGAAAAAAGAACTGGTAGGCGTAGATGTCTTTGTGCACTGGGGCGGAACAGACCCCAATGAACTGGCAGAAAAAATAAAAACAATTGAAATCAACGGCGCTACCCTCTCGATGATCACGAACCGGGGTATCAAAGTGTGGCCCGACGGCTTTAAAGAAACGTTCTGCACCGACCACTGGAGATGCCGGTTCAAACCCACCGAAGGAACTGAAATGACGAAAGCAACCATCATCGAACTCCTGAATAAGGCCATTCACGAAAATATTGATACCATTAAAACGGAGAATCTCTACACGTTCGATGGAAAGGCCGCCTATTCCCTTGGACAAGGACAATAGAATTTTGAGGTCTCCCCAGCCGTTTTGCGAAAAATGAATCCTTTTTTGACGCAGACGCGGCACTAGATTTAAAAACAGTTTCTTAGCGTCTGTTCGGGAGAAAATCCCGGACAGACGCTTATTTTAAAGAAACGGTTTTCCGTTCTTTGAGGAAAATTTAGCGGCATGAAAATTTCCTTAATTCTTCTTTTATGCCTGGCCATCAACGGCGCACTACCTGGCCAATCTGTGGCTCGCCGCAGCCTGGAAATTCCGAAACTGCAAGTCGTACCCCAACTCGACGGCCGCCTGCTCGATTCCGCCTGGATCTTGACCGCCCGAACACGCGATTTCTCCACCAGTACGCCTGTGTTCGGCCGTAAGCCGGCAGGCGACACGGAAGCATATCTGTTCTACACCGAAGAGGCCTTGTATGTCGCTGCTGTCTGTAAAAGCGCGCGCGTCCGTACCGATGGCGGCGCGCGGGATGACCTGAACTCCGCCGACTGGTTCCGGGTCAGCCTAGATACCTGGAACGACGACCAAAACGCCTTCCAGTTCGCCGTCAACGCCGCCGGTATTCAGGAAGACGGCCGCGCTTCCGCTGCCTTATTCGACCCCGAATATGATACCTACTGGCAAAGCGCAGTGTCCGTATCCGCCGATGGCTGGACGCTGGAAATGCGCATCCCATACACCGCCCTGCGATTCCCACCCGGCACAGGCGAACACCTCTGGGGCTTGCAACTCACCCGTTTCGACCGCAGCAGCGGGGAATTATCCACCTGGAGCCCGCAGGATCCGAATGTGGGCGACGGGGTGTGGCAGTACGGGGAACTCACGGGCATCCGGGCAATCCAACAAGGCGCCCGACATGCAGGCCAACTGTACAATATCTCGGAACACGGCTGGGGCGCGAATTATACAGATTATGCCCGGCTTCAATACGGCGCGGATGTGCGCCTGGGCATGCAATCCAATACCACGCTGGATTTGACGGTCATGCCGACGACCACCAGTATCTGGGGGGGCGACCCGAATTTTTTCGGCGACTACAGAACGCCCAATACCCGCCTCGGCGGGCAGGCGCCTTTCCCCCGGCAATTCAACGCGGAAGAGGCCGGTATCTGGTACAAAACCGGACTAACGGAAGAAAACCCCTCTCTGTCCTCTGCTAGCAGGCCGCCCCCCGGCGTCTCGTTTTTTTCCTCCAGGGGCGGCCAGCCCCTGCAAAGCTTGCGGCTCACCACGAGAACAAGACAAAATACTGGAATTAGCGTCTTTAATGCTGTTCTGGGGCCTGTGAGAGGCGATTATGCACTCAACGGCAGGCCGACTTATGATGTAGTTTTACAAAAAATGTCTAACTACAACGTGATTATTGCCGAACAGGCGCTGGCCAACAACGCCTGGGTCAGCCTTTCCAACGCCAACGTCCAAGCCGGCCAAGGCGTACACATGAACCGCTCCACCCTTAACGCGCAACTGCGCAACCGTGCAAATACCCTGCAGTTTAATGCAGCACAAAGCCTCAGCCGACAGGGCTACGGCGACGGCGCCTCGCCGATGAACAGCTGGAAATTTGCCTACGGC
>JAUMBL010000085.1:0-11241 GCA_032115775.1 Saprospiraceae bacterium
CGGTGCGATTTTGCGCTCCAGGTATTCCCGGCAATGCCGGATGGCCTGCCGCGCCTCCTCGGATAGCGCGAGCGGCGCGCCGGATTCAAGGATATCGGCCAGGGTGTCGAGGGAAAGCGGTGCGGTGCTGATAGAATGCATACGATGCGATTACGGGGCGCAAAGGTATGTTTTTGTGCGGTATTTCGCGCCACGGAACTGCTTTGCCGAACCGAACGCCACGGTGCGCGTGCCACGCGTTACCCACTCCCCGACGCGTTAAACCGAGGTTAATGTTTTTTTGAAAAAACGGCTGCCCAACATCGCATGGCATTGACTTACAAATAGTTAATTTTTATTTGGCAAAAATTTTTAAGAAAAAAAAGAAAAAACCGCCGGGAATTCACGCGGCGACCACGCAAAAAAGCTTAGAAATCCCCTAATTTTGACCCTGAAAAAGGTTTTAAAATTTAAAAATTTGCACTATGATGAAGAAAAGCCTGCTGACCATCGCCTTTGCCTGCCTGAGCATGGCTCTTGCGACTGCCCAGCGCATCGCCTACGTGGACGTCAACGATATCCTCGAAAGCCTGCCCGAGTACCAAAAGGCGCAGGAGCAACTCGATAAAATCGCCACCCAATGGCGCCAAGAAATCGCGGTGGAACAAGACAAAATCAAGGGGATGTACAGCAAATATCAAGCCGAGCAAGTACTCCTCAGCGAAGAAATGAAAAAACAGCGCGAGGAAGAAATCATGAACAAGGAAAAGGAGGTACGCGAACTACAACGCCAAAAATTCGGTCCGGAGGGCGCTTTGTTCAAAAAACGCGAAGAACTCGTGCGCCCGGTGCAAGAACGGGTGTTCAATGCCATCCAAAAATATGCGGAAGACCGCGGTTACGAATTTATCTTCGAGAAAGGCAGCGCATCCGGTATGTTGTACGCCGACAAACGCTACGACAAAACGGAGGATCTGAAGGCGCTGCTCAAAAAATAGCCGAACGCACCCTCACAAAAAAATCTATCTTTGCGCGCTGCAAAAATCGCCAAAGACAATGCGCGACCCGGCGCATCGGAGCAAACCGGCAACCGGGTATAGACAAATCATTAACTTACGCACAGCAATGAAGAAAACTTTTGTGTTGACCCTCGGCCTTCTGCTCAGCGGCACGCTGCTGGTTTCCGCCCAAAAATTTGGCTACACCAACTCCGCAGCGCTGCTGACCCAACTGCCGGAAGTCAAACAAGCCGACAGCGATCTGAAGGCTTTTCAAACCCAACTGACCAAAAAAGGCCAGGAAATGGTGAAAGAACTCCAGTCAAAAGCGGAGTCCCTCCAACGCAAGCAAGACCAGGGCACCATCTCGCCCAAAGACTATGAAACGCAAGCCGCCGCCCTGCAGGCAGAGCAGGACTCAATCGGCAAATATGAACAGGAGGTGTACGCCAAATTGGCGGAAAAACGGGAAGAACTTTTCAAACCCATCCTGGACAGGGTGAACCAAGCCATGGTGGATGTAGCCAAAGAAAACGGCTACCAACTGGTCTTTGACACCAGCACCCAGATTTTGTTGTACGCCGACGAAACGCTGGACGTTACCGCAATGGTCAAAGCCAAACTCGGTATCAAGTAATCCCCGCCGCCACGCAACGCATCAGAAATACATGACCCGGCAACAGCCTATCGGCATCTTCGACTCCGGCATCGGCGGACTGACGGTCGCCAAGGCTGTTGCCGATCTGCTCCCCGAGGAGCAGATCGTCTATTTCGGCGACACCGCCCACATGCCCTACGGCGATAAAAGCCCCGACAGCATCCGCTACTACTGCCTGCGAATCGCCAAATTCCTGCTGGAACAAAACTGCAAAATGATCGTAGTGGCCTGCAACACGGCTTCCTCGGTGGGATATCGCCTCCTGCTGGACTTCTTTAAATCCGATCAAGTCCTCTTCGTAAATGTCGTGGATCCCCTCGTGGACGCCACCGTGCAGATGGGCTTCCACAAAGTGGGCGTCATCGCTACCAAAGCCACCATCCAAAGCCGGGTTTATGAACTCAAATTGACTGAGAAGCAGCCGGAACTGGATGTCGCCTCCCTGGCGACGCCCCTGCTGGCGCCCATGATCGAATCCGGCTATTTTCACGATAAAATTAGCCGTACCGTCCTCGAAAATTACCTCGAAGCCCCGGAACTTCAAAACATCGAAGCGCTCCTGCTGGCCTGCACCCACTATCCGCTCATCCGCGAAGATATCCAGCAACTCCTCGGCGCGCACGTGCGCATGCTGGATTCCACCGACGTTACCGCCGCCGCCGTCCGAAAAAAACTGGCCGACCGCGACCTGCTGAATACCGCGCGCACAGCCCCCCACCAATTTTTCGTATCCGAATTTACGCAGTCCTTCGAAGAAACTACCCGGATATTTTACGGAGAAGATATCCATCTGGAGCATTGCCCCATCTGGACGACCGACGGCAGATAATACGCTATAAATTGCGTGTTAAAGACTTTTTGGAATCGGCGCCCCACTCCACCCAACCATTCACCGCCGCGCATTCTGCGGGATTCCACATATTCTGCGGGATCCGCGTATTCTGCGGGATTCCACCCGCGTATTCTGCGGGATCCCACCCTCAGAATTTGGGACAAAGAATCTCCTCCGACTCATACTCCCCCAGGTAAGCAATCGAAATTTCGAACGCCCCCTGGCGGACATTCGCACTAAGCGCGCGGAGATTGAGATCGTAACTAAGTCCCAGGAGCACATTATTGAGTTCAAATCCGACGAGCGCCACGATGGCATCCATGCCGAAACTGTCGTTATTGCGCACTGGGCGCACCCAACTTCCGAGGTGGAAAGCCCCCGTGCCATACTTACCGACCACCGTGCGGACATTCGCGCCGGTATTGACTTGGATGTGTGGCCCTTGTTGGGCGATCAGGAAACGCGGCAGCAGCGAGACCCGGTTGGTAAGCGGCAGGTTGGCGGCGAACTGGCCGGAGATTTTGCGGCTGAGTTTGTCGCCGGGCAGACCGGAACTGAAAAACGAAATATTTGGTTCCAGGAAGTGGTGCATCGCCACGCCGACATACACGGCCGCGGCGCGGCCGAAGCGGGCGCTATAATTAAGACCCACATTATAATCGGGGTAAGCGAAGTTATTTTCGGGCAAATTTTCCAGCGTCGGCAGGTTGTAGCCGTTCAGCCCGTCAAATTCGTCGTGAAAATTCAGCGAGGCATAGTTCACGCTGCGCTGCGTGACGCCGCCCTGAATCCCGAGCGACAAAAACTGCCGTTCGGCTGCATCCAGCGCTTTGTGGTAGGCGAGCGAAAGCGCGATTTGGGTCGTATTAAAATCAATGACGTTCACCCGGTCGTTGACGAACACCAGGCCGAGGCCTATCGCGTCGTTGAACGCCTTTTTAGGCGCCACATTGAATCGAAAATCGCCCGCCACGGCGAAAGTTGTAATCGGATTGTCCAGCGCGCGCCGCCACTGGTCGCGGTAAATAGATGCCACGCGGTATTTTCCTTCCATATTGGCGGTCAGGGCGGGATTGAGCGTGAGGGGCGTCGCGTAAAACTGCGTAAATTCTTTGTCTTGGGCGATCGCCTCGGCGGGACGTCCGGCAAAGATCGCGAGGAAGAGCAGCAGCGGGAGAATGGAAAATTTTGTCATGGGCGGCATGATGATCGGAAGATGGGTGCGGGCGGAAAAATTCCGGGTCAAAGGTAGTGAAAAACGATTTTCCTATCGGATTCATTGCGCGGCAATTTGCACAATCTTATTACCTTTCGCGCTGAACCACCCGTACGCCGCCGCCTTGATTGGCCGCGCGTCCGCAAACACCTATATACTATGGAGCAGCAACCATCCTCCGCATTCAAGCCCTACATTGATCCGGCCAACACCGAAGTAAAAGAATTCACCTTGCGCGCCGTATTATTAGGCTCGGCATTCGGCGTACTTTTTGGCGCTGCCACTGTCTATTTGGCGTTAAAAGCGGGGCTGACCGTTTCTGCCTCCATTCCGATTGCCGTGTTGGCGATTTCGCTGGGGCAGCGATTTTTGCGCACGTCCATTTTAGAGAACAACATTATTCAGACCACCGGTTCGGCGGGCGAATCCGTAGCGGCGGGGGTAGTATTCACCCTGCCGGCCTTTTTATTTTTAAGTGACGGCGTGGGGAAGGGCTATTTTAACTACTGGACGATCCTGATGCTTGCCATTTTCGGCGGCGTGCTCGGGGTTTTAATGATGATCCCCCTGCGGCGTTCGCTGATTGTTAAGGAGCACGACACCCTACCCTACCCTGAAGGCACGGCCTGTGCGCAAGTGTTGATTGCCGGCGACAAAGGCGGGGATTTTGCCAAAACGGCCTACCACGGACTTGGATTTGCATTTCTGTACGCGCTGTTGCAAAAAGTATTCCACGTGATCGCGGAAGCGCCAACGGCCACGGCCTCCAATACCGACAAATATATGCCCGCCGCGCGCGTCAGCGGCGAAATCACGCCGGAGTACCTGGGCGTCGGCTATATTATCGGCCCCCGGATCGCCGGCGTGCTGGTAGCCGGCGGCGTCCTGGCCTGGTTTGGCCTCATTCCGCTGCTGGCCACACTGGTTCAGCCGGAAGTCATCGCCGCCCAACTCACCAAACTCGATCTGCTGCGGGCGATTACCGGCGCCGACGGCTCGGTGCGGTATTCCTTCGGCTGGAATCCGGAGACAAAGACCTTCTCCGACCTGACCGAAGCGGTTTATCGCGCGTATGTGCGGCAGATCGGCGCAGGCGCTGTGGCTGGCGCCGGTTTTATCACCCTCATCAAGACCCTGCCGACCATTGTCTCCTCGTTTAAAGAAAGTCTCGGCGCGCTGCGCAACCGCAGCGCTTCCCAAGCCGTGGCGCGTACCGACAACGACCTGTCGGTCAAAATTGTCGGTTTGGGCAGCCTGGCGCTCATCCTGCTGATGGCCGTTTTGCCGAGTATTCCGGGCGAAAGCATCGGCGGCAAACTGCTGTTGGGCGTGCTGGTAATTGTCTTTGGCTTCTTTTTCGTAACCGTTTCCAGTCGGATTGTGGGCATCATCGGCTCCAGCAACAATCCGATTTCCGGCATGACCATCGCCACCATCATGGGCACGG
Organism: Saprospiraceae bacterium; assembly: GCA_032115775.1. GTDB lineage: Bacteria > Bacteroidota > Bacteroidia > Chitinophagales > Saprospiraceae > M3007. The sequence goes on from JAUMBL010000085.1 coordinate 5,131, forward strand.
CGCTGGTATTCATCGGCGTGGGTTGGACGGGCAAGGTCTTTGAACCGATGGCCCTGGTGGTCGGTTCCATGATCTGCATTGCCGCGGCGAATGCCGGCGCCACCTCGCAAGACCTCAAAACCGGGCACCTCATCGGCGCCACGCCTCGCTATCAACAACTGGCGCTCTTTATCGGCGTGATTGTCTCCTCCTTGGTCATCGGATTCACCGTGTTATACCTCGACACCCCCACCGCCGCCATGCGCGCCGACGGCATCGAGCATGCGATCGGGGAAAAATTCAACGCCCCGCAAGCCACCCTGATGGCGACCCTTATCAAAGGTTTGTTGTCGTTCAACCTCGACTGGCAGTTTGTGCTGGTGGGCGTCTTTATCGCCATTACGCTGGAACTTTGCAGCGTCAAGTCGCTCTCGTTCGCCGTAGGCTTGTACCTTCCGTTGGCCACCACCCTTCCGATCTGGCTCGGCGGCGTATTGAAGGGCCTCACCGATTGGCTCGCCAAGCGCAAAGGCGAGGCCGTAGAAGACGCCGAGCTTGGGAAAGGCAGCCTGTTTGCTACGGGATTGGTGGCAGGCGGCGCCCTCGCAGGCGTAGTCGTTGCCATGTTACAAGCCACCGACAGCGTGGCCGGCGCCTTGGCGAAGATCAGCCTCGAACCGGCGATTGCCGGCGCGCTCGGGCATACGGGGTATCAGTTGCTGGGCGTTGCATTTTTTGTGGCGTTGGGGTATTTGTTGGTGCGGGCTGCGGGGAGGAAGTAATATTCAAATTATTAATAATCAGGTTGGTACAAATTTTTGCATCCACTGAGCGAATCGAGTATTAACGCTAAATCGCGTCTCAGGGTCAGGTGAATTTTCTGCGATGGAATACGCTTTTCGAAAATACTTTATTGACTGCTCTTTGTTATTCTGTGCCATCAAAAGATCACCCCACTTAAGGTAATGATGAAGAAGCCGGAAATTTTTATCTTCACCGTATTTATCTATTTCTTTTTGTATTATTTTTTTGAGTATCATTTCGCACAATGAGTATATCTTTAGCCTCAGACTGATATCATACACTTTCAAAAAAAGATCAGAATTTGCAAGTTCGATATAATTTACATATTTGTTTTTCATGAATATATCTACAAACTTATCGCGAATAGCGTCAGTTGATTCGTTATCCCGCAAATCACTCGATATGACGAGTATATGATATCTTAGAGAATCCAAAGGATCAATAATATCTGCGGGATCTATCTCATATAGTAAATCACGCGACTTTTGAAACATTCTGTCTTGAACACTTTTGTCTGACTCTAATTCTGCCGTGCCAAGGTGAACCTCTGCCAAAAGTTGCCTGCGTTTCGCTAGTTGTCCTTTGGGGGTGTCTGAATCAGCATCAGCATTTTCTAAGGCTTCATTCAGTAGTAAAATTATATTTCTTATATGTGCATCAGATTGGCTTCCAATACCAAATTTTCGAAGGTAGGTGAATGCAAGATTTTCTTTTAACCGCTTGACCTCTGGATGATCGTGGTTATATAAATTGCTAAGGAGTCCTTCAACTAATGTTATATTTGGAAATGGTTGGTTTCCTTCAGCAAGTAACTCGCTGTTCAGTTTATTAATCAATATGTCAACTAGAGCCGTAAAGTCCTTCCCATAATTTGCTCCTGACAATACATGCCGTCTGATAACATCCTGGACTTTATATTTATTAGAATGTTCATCACGGATTAGAATTCCTTTTTCTAGTAGAGACCGCACGGGGTCTTCAATCTCGCTGGATCTCGATCCGAAATATGAAGCAATTTCTGTTATGGCGTAATATTTTAAGGGTAGGTAACAAATATTATTAAGCGCATTTTTTTCCTTTTCCGATAGACTCAATCCCCTGAAAATTCGCATCACCGAGTTTGTTTCAGAAGGATATTTTTCCTTTATATAGAGTAAAAGATCATTATAAACCTGCATTCGAAGATCCTCTAAGCCACTTAGTTTTTTGTATAAAATGCGGTTTTCACGATTTAATCGTTCTTGAAAACGCAATAATTCTACATACGCTGTTGCCTTGGATACATCATCAGGAGAAAACCCTTGTTTAAAATAAACGAAAACCTTTTTTCGAGATTGAAGAGATTTTTCATACTCCTCAAGTGTAAATTCACCGATTTTTGAATAAAGCAGAATAATTACAATGGGGCACTCCTCTAAAATTTTTTGATTGATATCTTGCTGGATATTTGTTCCGCTGACGGAACCACTTTCCATATCTTTTTCCCATCGGATATCACTTAGATGAATATGCGGCAACAACTTATTAATGTCGCCAAAAAGAGATGGGAACATCTTTCGCTCCTCGCTAAGATCAGACGAAGATGCAATAAAAATCCGAACAATCTCTTTTGTTTCAGGCATTATGGTAAATTTTCAAGCGAATTTTAGTGAAGACACTACCCTGCAGGCCTTTCCATTTACTGATTTGGAATCACCCCGGACTCTGTATCGCAGTCAGCACCTTCTGCATACCCGGTTCAAACATCGCGCCAGAAATATCCGTTACCAGCACTTTTTTTAAACTTTCCAAAGTTGGGCCGAGATTGGCTTTTAAATCGCGCAGGCGCCCCATTTCATCTTCGAACGGCCGGGTATCCAAATCGGCATCGAGCGCTTTTTTCATTTTCTCGCGCACTTCGCCTATTTTCGCCTCAATATGCTTGGAGGCCGTAAAATAAAAATTTGAATCCATAAAAGACTGATCCAGGCTGACCGGTATCCATTTGGACGCCAGCCGATTGAGTAGAATAGCGGCATTGATTTCTTTGCTCACCCAACCGGACAGGAGGCTGTTCTCCGACACCAAGGAGAGCACGAAGTGGTTTTCCTTGAACGCTTTGTCAATAAAACGCTGGATATCCTCGCCCGGCGCCATATTGGCGACGTCCACAAAAACCTGGATATCGTTTTTTTCCAGATACCCCCGCACCGCGTGCATGTGGATGGCGTCTTTGTGGTTGTACGAGATGAAAACCTGGGGCGCGGCGGGCGCTTGCGGAACCGACGCTCCTGATGCCGGGGAGACCCTGCCCGCCATTTCCAGGACGGCATAATTCACCTGATTCTGGATCCGTTGCCATTCGCTGTAATCAATCAGCCCCATGTTGTACTGCTTTTTGCCATTGTTGTAGCGCGCTTGCAGCAGTATAGCATCGCTGTCGTGTTCGGCCAGCAATCGGAGAGCTTCTTCTACCTTACCGTCGGCGACGAGTTTTTGAATTTGTTCTTTCATAGTGCCACAAAGTTAGGATGCGGGATTGTTTTTTGCAAATACACTTTATTCAGGCGGTTTTAAGGATTTTTCTGCTTGAAACGGGTGCGCGTTTAGTAGCCGGTCATAATCCGCCGGCGTATCAATATCGGCGGCGCCGAGTTCGAAGGACACCTCGGCGCGCTCGTCGGGATACCGCTTGATCAGCAGGCCCGCGCCGCGATCCCCGTGCAAGAGCAACAATTCAGGAAAGAGCGTTTGGGAGAAGATAGCGGGCACGCCCACAATTTCCCCGTACCGGCAGGCGGTTATTTTTTTACCGGATCGGGCGTGTAGCTGCCGCATTTCCCGGATCAAGTCGGCGGACACGAAGGGCTGGTCGCAGACTAAAAACAACAGGTTTTCCAGATCGGGGCGCATGGCTAGGGCGCGCTCGACGCCTGTTCGGACGCTGGAGGCCATACCCGTCTCCCAGTCTGGATTCAGCGCTGGTTCGAAGTCGCCTATTTCCAGCGCCGAAAGCATCCTTTCCGCGCCTGCGCCCAGCACCAGGATTTGGGCTTCCCAGGGCAAATCGCGGGTTTGCTGCATGATATGCTGCAGCAGCGGTTTATTTTGAAACGGCAGTAATTGTTTGGGACTTCCCAAGCGCCGAGAGGCGCCGGCTGCGAGCAGGATCAGGCCGAAACGCGACATTTCAGAGGGGCTATAAATCTTGTATGAACGGTTGCCGGTAAAACCGCTTGCCTGTTGCCCGATACAAAGCATTTGCCAGCGCGCCGAATACTGGCGGGAACGGCGGTTCGCCGAGTCCCGTCGGATCCGTTTCATTTTTTACAAAATGCACGGCGATTTCCCTGGGCGCTTCCCCGTGTCGGATGAGGCGATACGTATTAAAATTTTCCTGTTGGGGCGCGCCATTTTTGAACGTCAGTTGGCTGTAAAGCGCGTGGCCGATGCCGTCCACGATCCCGCCTTCCGTGAGATTGACGGCCGCGTCCGGATTGACCACAATGCCGCAATCCACCGTGCAGCAGACGCGGAGGATGACCGGCAGCCCGTTTTCTATTACCAGGTCGAGCGCGATGGCCACATACGAGTTGTGGCAGAAATAGGCGGCCACCCCCCGGCCGACGCCCGGCGTCGGCGGATGCGGCGCCAATTTTTCCTGCAAGAGTTCCAGCACGCCCGCATACCGCGCGGGATCGTAGTCGTTGTTGGCGCCGACCGGGCGGGTTTGGGCGCGCCGCAGCAATTCCAGTCGGAACGCGATCGGGTCTTTGCCCGCCGCCTCGGCCACTTCATCGAGGAATGCCTGTTCGGCGCCGGCGATAAAATTGGATCGGGGCGCCCGGAAAGCGCCGACGGAGATATTCGAAGGGATGGCGAATTCCGCTGCGCGGTAGTGGTCCAGGGCGCCGGCCGGGAACCGATTGGCGTGCAAGGGACTTTCCGGCACGCCGCCGGCGCGCACCGTCAGGCCGATGAGGGCGCCGTCGGCGTCCAGCGCGGCGCGATACCCGGCATAGTAGGCAGGGCGATACACCCCAAAGCGCATATCATCTTCCCGGGTATAGATCAATTTGACCGGCGCGTTCATCTTTTGGGAAATCACGGCGGCTTCCACTAAAAAATGCCCGTACAATCGGCGACCAAAACCGCCGCCCATGCGCGTCATCTGGATGTCCACTTTTTCGAGCGGCAGGCCCAGCCGAGCGGCCACGCTTTTTTCCATTTGCTCCGGCGTTTGAATCGGCCCGATCAATTCCGCCTTATCCGCCGTGACGTCGGCAAAGAAATTCATCGGTTCCATCGTATTGTGCGCGAGGAAAGGCGCGGTATAACGCCGTTCGACGATTTTTGCAGCGCGTTCGAACGCCGCGTCCGGGTCGCCGTCCTGCCGCACGACCTTCCCCGGTTTTGCGCCGGTTTTTGCGAGTAGCGCGTCGTGTTTTTTGGTATTTTCCAGTCCGATTGACTGTTTTTTGCGCTTATCGGCGGATGCGCCGGCCGCTTCGGCGCGTTCCCAGGCTACCTGCAGCGCTTTTTTGGCATTGAGCACCTCCCAGGTTGTGTTTCCCACCACCACGGCGAGCTCGTTGAACGCCGTCACGTCCGACCAGCCCTTTTCCTGGCCATCCAGGTACGTTTGGATTGTAAAAACCTCGCGGATTCCCGGCATACCCTTCACCGAAGCGGCATCCAGCGATTTCAATTTCATACCGAAGGCCGGCGGCGCGACGATCATGGCGATCAGCATCCCTTCCCGGTACACATCCAGGCCATAGAGCGGTTTTCCGGTGACAATTTTTTGCGCGTCCACGTTCTTTCGGGACGAGCCGATGATTTTAAACTCCCCGATTGCCTTCAGAGCGACCTCCTCCGGCACCGTCATCCGGGCTGCGGCGGACGCCAGTTCGCCGTACGTGGCCGTGCGGCCGCTTGGTTTATGAAAAACCCGGCTATTTTCCGTGCTGATTTCCTCGATGGGCGCCTTCCAACTTTCCGCCGCTGCCGCCCGGAGCATGTAGCGCGCGGTGGCGCCGGCTCGGCGCAGCGCCTTCCAGCCTTGTCGAATCGCCTGGCTCCCGCCTGCGAGTTGGCGGGTAAAAATTTGCGTATTCAGGGGCGCTTGTTCCACGAGCACGTCCTTCCAGTCCACGTCCAGTTCTTCCGCGACGATCATCGGCATAGAAGTTTTGACATTCTGGCCGATTTCCGGGTTTGGGGACAGGATCGTCACCTGGCCGTCGGGGCTGATTTTCAGAAAACCATTGAGTTCGAACCAGGCCTCCTCGATTTCGGCGGCTTGTTCCGGCTGCGGATACAGCGGCGCCAGCCAGCTAAACCCCAGCA
>JAUMBL010000086.1:0-3391 GCA_032115775.1 Saprospiraceae bacterium
GACGGGGATGCCGGTCCAGCGGGCGACCACTTCGGCGATATCATTGGCGGTGAGGGTTTGGGTGGTCATGCGGTTTTCCGGCGCCAGGTTGGCGAGTTTTTCGACGGCTTCCCGAAGCGCGGCTTCCCGGGCGGGGATATCCTGGTATTTGAGGCGGGAGGCCAGTTCGAGATTGCCGTCGCGTTCGGCGCGATTATATTGGGTTTGGAGATCCTCTATGCCTTGCTTTGAATTTTGGATTTCCTCCACGATGTCCTTTTCGTGTTGCCATTTGCTGCGGACGGCGTCGAGTTTTTCCCGGATTTCCTGCACCTGTTTATTCATGCCGTCGAGTTTGCGTTCGTCCTGCTCGCGTTTAATGGCTTCGCGTTCGATTTCCAGTTGGCGGAGTTTGCGGTCGAGCTCGTCCACCTCTTCGGGTACGGAGTCGAGTTCGAGTCGGAGTTTAGCGGCGGCCTCGTCGAGCAGGTCAATGGCTTTATCGGGCAGTTTGCGTTCGCTGATATAGCGGTGCGAGAGTTCGGCTGCGGCGATGACGGCTTCGTCGAGGATTTGCACCTTGTGGTAATTTTCGTATTTTTCGCGGATTCCGCGGAGGATCGAGATCGTGTCCTCCATAGAGGGCTCGTTGGCATACACCGATTGGAAGCGGCGTTCCAGCGCCTTATCGCTTTCGAAGAATTTTTGGTATTCGTCGAGGGTGGTAGCGCCGATCGTGCGCAGTTCTCCCCGGGCGAGCGCGGGTTTCAGGATATTGGCGGCGTCCATGGCGCCTTGCCCGCCGCCGGCGCCCACGAGGGTATGGATTTCGTCTATGAAGAGGATGACCTGTTCGTCGGATTCCACGACTTCGTGGATGACCGCTTTCAGGCGTTCTTCGAAATCACCTTTATATTTGGCGCCTGCGAGCAGTGCGGCCATATCGAGGGAAAAAATTTTTCTGGATTGGAGATTGGCGGGCACGTCTTGCTGGACGATCCGCCAGGCGAGACCCTCCACGATGGCCGTTTTGCCCACGCCGGGGTCGCCGATGAGGATTGGGTTGTTTTTTTTGCGGCGGCTCAGGATGTGAAGCACCCGACGGATTTCCTCATCGCGGCCGATGACGGGATCGAGTTTTCCTTGTTCGGCCAGGTCCGTCAGGTTAATGGCATACTTATTCAGCGCGTTGTAAATTTGATTTGCGCTTTGATCCGTTATTTTTTTGCCTTTTCTTAGCTCCTGCACGGCTGCCTGCAAGGCTTCTTTGCTTGCGCCGTGTTCTCGCAGCAGGCGGGCGGCTTTATCGTTGCCCTGGGCGATGCCGAGCAGCATCATTTCAAGAGAAATATATTCGTCGCCGAATTCTTTCAGCAGGTTTTTTGCGGCGGCGATCGCTTTATTGGCGTTGTTGCTGAGGTATTGTTTGTCAGCGCCGCCTTGGACGCGCGGCGTTTCCAGCGCCAACTGATCGAGTTCTTGTTCGAAACGGGGCAAATTAACCCCTGTTTTTTTCAACAAAAAACCGACGGCGGAGTCTTCCGCAGCAAGCAGCCCCTTGAGGAGATGGGCGCAGTCCACGCTTTGTTGTTCGTTTGCTGCGGCGATCTGTTGGGCTTGCAAAATGGCCTCCTGAGCCTTAATGGTGAAATGGTCGTATGTCATAGTCATGGAAGTTGTTTGGACGGTTTTCGGGTAACTTTTATCGCTTACGGCAAATTTGCGGCCAAGGCGCTCCGCGGCTGTAAAATTGACAGATAAAACCGGGATTTCAGGTACAAAATAGCAGTTTTCCCGAGTTAATCCGTCGAATTGACAGATATAATGCGATATTTGCCCTGCCCGACCGCTTATTCACATTCAAACGCACCTTGAGTTATGCAGTTCCGTTTTTATCTTGCATTCGCTTTGATTTTGCTGGGTGGCGCTTGCGCCGGCCCCCGACCGACCGGGGTTCTTTCCGAAGGTCCGGCGCCTTTTGTTTGGGAAAACGCCAATATCTATTTTTTGCTGACCGACCGTTTTTACAACGGCGATCCGTCGAACGATGTTCAATTTGGCCGAACGGCTCCAACCGCGCCGCTTCGCGGCTTCATGGGCGGCGATATCCGGGGCATTACCCGCAAAATTGAGGAGGGGTATTTTGACCAATTGGGCGTTACGGCGATTTGGTTTACGCCGGTGGTCGAGCAAATCCACGGCGCGGTGGACGAGGGAACCGGCCTCACGTACGGTTTTCACGGATACTGGGCGAAAGACTGGACGCGGCTGGATCCGAGCTTTGGATCCGAGGCCGAGCTGGCGGAGATGGTTCAAAAAGCCCACCGCCGCGGCATTCGGATTATTCTGGACGTAGTGGTGAACCACACCGGCCCAGTGACGGACCAAGATCCCCTCTGGCCCCAGGCGTGGGCGCGCACCGAGCCGCAATGCGTGTATAAAACCTACGAGAGCACAACGGCCTGCACCTTGGTTAAAAACCTGCCGGATATAAAAACGGAAAGCGATACGCCGGTGGCGCTTCCAGATTTTTTGATGGAAAAATGGAAAAAAGAAGGTCGTTACGAGCAGGAAATGGCGGAACTCGACGCCTTTTTCAAGCGCACCGGCTACCCGCGCGCGCCGCGCTTTTACATTTACAAATGGCTGACCGATTTTGTCCGCGCGTATGGCATAGACGGCTACCGCTGCGATACGGCCAAGCACCTGGAGGAGGGCGCCTGGGGCGAACTTCGCCGGGAAGCCGAACAGGCGTTTGCCGACTGGAAAAAAGCGCATCCGGCCGAGGTGCTGGACGATACGCCTTTTTTCATGGTGGGCGAGGTGTATGGGTACAGCGCGGCCGGCAGGTCGTACGATTTTGGCGATCGCAAGGTGGATTTTTTCAATTACGGGTTTAACAGCCTGATTAATTTTGATTTTAAAAACGACGCTAGCGGCTCCTACGAATCCTTGTTTTCCAAATACGCCGGTTACCTACAAGGCCATTTGGCGGGAAAAACCGTCCTGAATTACGCCAGTTCGCACGACGACGGCGGCCCGTTCGACAAAGAGCGCAACCGCGCCCTCGAAACCGGCACGAAGTTGCTGCTGTGCCCCGGACAATCACAAGTGTATTACGGCGATGAGAGCGGCCGTTCGCTGGTCATTCCGGGCACGCAAGGCGACGCGACCCTCCGATCCTTCATGAATTGGACTGAAATAGAAACCGGCGCTTCCCGCAACGGCGTAAAGGCGTCCGAGGTGCTGGCTCACTGGCAAAAACTCGGTCAATTCCGAAAGGCCCACCCGGCCGTGGGCGCCGGCGCGCACAAAATGCTTTCCGAAAAACCGTATATCTTCCAGCGCGTTTATCGCAAAAAAGGTTATTCCGACGCCGTCGTAGTGGGTTTGGATCTGCCGGCGGGGCGCA
>JAUMBL010000087.1:0-3527 GCA_032115775.1 Saprospiraceae bacterium
ATGTGATTCGGCAACAGGCGCAAAGAAAAATCATGCTCATCCTGTTGGCCGGCGTCTTGCTGCTGCTGCTTGCCGCGGTCTTTTTATTTATCCAGGCCAAGCGCAATGCGGCGATCCAGGTCGAACTGGAGCAGGCGCGGTATGAAAATCTGAACGAATCCATGATGGCGAAGGGACGAGAGCTAACTGCGAAGGCGCTCTTGATCGCCCATATAAATGAAGATATGGAGCAGATTCGCATGCAAATTATCCGACTGGCGCCCCATTGCAGTAGCTCGGCGAAAGAAACGCTGCAGGCGCTGATCCGAATGATTGAAAAAAACAAGTCCACTAAAGCCTGGGAGGAGTTTGAGGAAAACCTCGCGCAGATCAACAGTGAACTGTACAAAAAACTGCTGGCGATCGATCCCAGTCTGAGCCCGACAGAATTGAAAATATGCGCCCTGATCGCGCAAAACCAAAGTTCCAAGGACATCGCAACCCTGACCAATCGGGGCGCGCAAACCATCGCCAACGTCCGGACTAAGCTGCGCAAGAAACTAAACCTGAGCTCGGACGACAACCTCACGGCCTTTATCCGCACCTTATAAGGGTCGGTTTTGCAATCTCGAAACAATCGTCTAATTATTTGATTTTCAGAAATATAACAGCAGTTCGGTATAAAAAGGGTACCGGTGCGGTATAACTTCGGTAAAGGCAACGAATGCTTGCTACAACCTCGAAGAAGAGTTTTGTAGCAAATAATTCGCGTATGCTGGAAAATCCGATTCGGGATCTCCTGTTTCCCCGTTGCTTTTTAATATGGCGCGCCTGTGAATTAGGCGCACAAAGCGATGTTTCGTCGGTTTCCGGCGGGCAGGCGCTTGGCGTGGGATACAGCCGTCCCGATTTCCCTGATATGATACTTCGCATGGTAGCTGCGCCCCGGGTGCGGCCAGTCCCTCTTTGCGCGCTCGCTCCCAATGAATATTGTAATCAAATGTGGAATATAATATTACATATTAAGACTTTTTGAATTTAATTTCTTCAATAATTCAGGTATTCATTTTTTCAACGATTGATATTTATGAAACACATCAGTCAACGCGTCTGTATGCTAGCCGCCGGCTGGCTCCTCGGCGCTTTTCTCCTTCCGCACCTCTCCGCCCAAACCGTCATCGGCGCCGACGCGCCCGATCCCTCGGCGATGCTCGACGTACAAAGCACGAGCAAAGGTTTCCTGCCGCCTCGGATGACGACCGCCGAGCGCAACGCGATGTCGAACCCGGCTACGGGGCTGCTTGTCTTTAATACGACGCTGAATTGCATCGAAATGAACGTGGGGACGCCTGCCCAGCCGGCCTGGGGATGTCTGCTTGTTGCCTGCACGGTTTCGGCGGCTTCCGCCACCCCGACGCTGGACGCGAACACCGCCCTGACGCCGATCACGCACACGACCGCTGGCGCCACGGGCATCGGCGCGCCGACGGGCCTCCCGAACGGCGTAACGGCCGCCTGGGCGTCGAATACGATTACGATCAGCGGCACGCCCACGGCGGCGGGCACGTTCAATTACAGCATTCCGCTTGCGGGCGATTGCGGCAGCGTGAGCGCCACGGGCACGATCACGGTGAATGCCTCCATCTCCTGCGGCGCTTATGTGGCTGCCGGCGAGTGGAAAGCGTTTAAATGCCACAACCTCGGCGCCGACGAGAGCGCCGATCCGTTCACGCCGGACTGGAAACTCAACGGACACTACTACCAGTGGGGGCGATCGGTCGTGGCCGCCAACGGCCCGACCGGACCCGGGAGCACGGAAGCGAATGCCGGGGCGATCACCGGCTGGAATACGACGGCCGCATCCAACGGCGCCTGGGCCGACGGCAGTAAAACAGCCAACGATCCCTGCCCTGCGGGATTCCGGGTACCCACCAAGGCGCAGTGGGTTGCGGTACTTAACACTGACCTGAATCAGACTCGTAGCTATCCGGGAACCTGGTCGAACAGTAGTACCAATTACAGTACCGGGCTGCGGATAGGCTCCGGCGCCACCGGACTGTTTCTGCCGACTGCCAGCTACCGGAGCAGCAGCAATGGCACGCTGGAATCCCGGGGCAAAAGCGGCCTCTACTGGAGTAGTACGGAGGATGGCAGCTTCGCCCGGTACCTGCTCTTCGGCGAGGTCTTCGGCAGTCTCGACGCCTTCACGAGCAGCGGCTACCGTACCAACGGATTGTCCGTGCGTTGCATCGCACAATAATCCGGGGATTGTAGTCTGAACTATTAAACATGATTAAAAATAGTACATCATGAAATTTTTTATTAAACTATTCGCCCTTTGCCTGTGCGGCATCCTGCCGGCGCTGCACCTCTCCGCCCAAACCGTCATCGGCGCCGACGCGCCCGATCCCTCGGCGATGCTCGACGTACAAAGCACGAGCAAGGGTTTCCTGCCGCCTCGGATGACGACCGCCGAGCGCAACGCGATCTCGAATCCGGCCACGGGGCTGCTTGTATTTAATACGACGCTGAATTGCATCGAAATGAACGTGGGCGCCCCGGCGCAGCCGGCCTGGGCTTGCCTGCTTGTTGCCAACACCGTTACAGCGGCATCTTCCAGTCCGACGCTTTGTGTTAATACCGCCCTGACGCCGATCACGCATACGACCACGGGCGCCACGGGCATCGGTTTGGCTATCGGCCTCCCCGCCGGCGTATCGGCGGCTTGGGCGTCGAATACGATTACGATCAGCGGCACACCCGCAGCGGCAGGTACATTCAATTATAGTATTCCGCTGACGGGCGGGGCAGGGAGCGCGAGCGCGACAGGTACGATTACGGTAAGCCCTGCGGATACCGTTGGTGCGGCTTCCGCTACGCCGACGCTGTGCTTGAATACGGCGCTCACCGCCATCACGCACACGACCACGGGTGCTACGGGCATCGGCGTCGCTACCGGTCTTCCGGACGGTGTGACGGCCTCCTGGGCTTCCAATACGATCACGATCAGCGGGACGCCGACGGCTTCCGGCACGTTCAACTATTCCATTCCGCTGACGGGATGCGGCAGCGCGGCGGCGACAGGTACGATTACGGTACTCTCGACGCTGACCGGCTGTCAGGTTTGTGGGGTCGGCAGCATCATGACATTTAAATGCCACAACCTCGGCGCCGACGAGAGCGCCGATCCGTTCACGCCGAGCTGGAAACTCAACGGAAATTATTATCAGTGGGGGCGGGCAGTCGTGGCTGCCAACGGCCCGAGTGGCTCCAGCACCACACAAGCGAATTCCGGGGAGATCCCCGGATGGAATTATACGCCCGCATCCAACGGCGACTGGGCCGATAGCAGTAAAACAGCCAACGATCCCTGCCCTGCGGGATTTCGGGTACCCACCAAGGCGCAGTGGGATGCGGTGCTCGACACCACGCTGAATCCGACGCGTAGTTTTCCGGGAACCTGGTCGAACAGTAGTATCAATTACAGTTCCGGGCTGCGGATAGGCTCCGGCGCCACGGGGCTGTTTCTGCCGGCGGCCGGCTACCGG
>JAUMBL010000088.1:0-14379 GCA_032115775.1 Saprospiraceae bacterium
GCAGGCGCTGCGTGGCTGATCGGCGCGGCTTCCTGGTGTTTATTGTGGCCGCCATGCGAAATTTCCATGGCTTCGTGCGCTGCGATGCGCGCACCCGGCTTGATCATATAAAAGAAATCCCACCAGTGACCGAAAAAGCAGATTGCGGCGGCGATGAAGATCGTACCCACTTTCCGCTTGGTATCATTGCGCATGAGGATGAAAAACGGCGCGATAAAGTTCATCAACAGGTTGCCCCAGAAAAGAACCGGGTAATGCGTCATCCGGGTTTTGTAGTAGATCGTTTCTTCGCCTACGTTTGCATACCAGATCAGCATGAACTGGTCGAACCACAGATAAGTCCAGAACACGGACAAGCCGAAAAGGAACTTTCCGAGATCGTGCAGGTGTTCGCGACTGACATTTTCCAGGTATCCGCGGCTTTTGAGAAACAGGATCAGCATGATCGTAAGCGCCAGACCGGACACCAACAGGGAGATGGTGGAGTACCAGGCAAACATCGTGCTATACCAGTGGCTATCGATGGACATAATGAGTTGCCACAGAAAAACCGTGCTCAGGAAGCCGCCGATGGGCAGAAAAGAAGCGGCCCATTTGCGTTGTTTTTTATAAAAACTGACCGTCGGTCCGGAGGCGGCGTCCTCTTCTACCGATACCTGGCGCAATTTAAACGCCCAAAAGTACCAGAGGCCGAGGAAACCGAGCACGCCGACTGTGAAGAACATCGGATTAAGAAAACCCGATTTGCCGGCTATAATTCTATCGTACAGCGGATTCGCCGGATCGTTAATACCCGGCGTATTCCAGTGGTACAAATGGTGAAAATGTCCCCACACGCCGAGAACGATTACACTGAGCAGGATCAACCCGACCCACATAAACTGTCCCATGGCTTCCCATACCCTTTTGAAACCAACCATCCAACCGGCGAAAGCCGTGATGTTAGCGCAAAGAAAAAAGAACACCGAAAACGCGATGCCGGTGAAGAACACGGCGTTGTGCAGGTAGTTCGTCCAGAAACGGGTGTGATAAACGTCGTCGTACAGAAACGACAGTGCCAGACAAACGAGCCCGAGAACCATGCCGATCGTCAGGTTCCGTTTGGTCTTGGCTTCAAATACGAATTGCGTATTCAGATTCATATTGCATTGCCGGCATTCCAGCCGATTTATTTAATGATTGAACAGGATTTCAACAAAGGCTCAAGCGGAAGTCTGTATTTTTCTGCCGAAAAATCTTAGACGTGCTCTCTAAATAGCCGGGGGATTCGGCTTGCGTGCCGGCCCAGTAGCCTCGCCCTTTGCCGGCTTATCCAGGTTATTCAGCGTGTTATTCTTTTCGTCGTACTGTACTTTGAGGTTGGCGGCCTGTAAGGAGCGGATGTAGTGGATCACCTGCCAGCGCTCTTCGAAGGAGAGCTTGTCGGGATAACCGCCCATCACGTTTTTACCGTACATAATGCCGAAGTAGTACCGGCCGTTGCCGGCATTGACCATTTCATCCACGATGAAACTCTTGGGTTGAGCCGGGTATTTGGTTTCCGGATTGGCGGCCAGCCAGCCGGCGCCGTCGCCCTTTTCACCGTGGCAGATACCGCAATACACGTCGTAGAGCGGTTTAGCCGCCGCTAATCCGGCAGCGGTGATCGGAAACGGATTTTTTACCAACTCATTTTCGCAACGGATGCGCTCTTCCTCCGTGTTGGCGTAATAAAACGGCGCTTCACCATTCACCGGCGCTGCAATTGCGTTTCCGGCGTTCTTACCGCGTACGATATCCAGCGCTTCCACGCCACTGTGGAATACGCCCGTATAGCCACGGGCTACCGTACCCTCCACCTTCGCGCGGGGCTGGGAGAGGGCTGCCTTGGAAAACAGGTTCTTGTCGTCCCAGGTGTTCCAGACATAGTCGCTCAGCGTATTTGCCTCGTACGTAATCGGATGCACCATATCCGGAAAATATTCATGTCCGGTTTTATTCACGCCTGCGGGGGAGCAAAGCGAAAAAAGCCATGCAAACAGGGCAACCCCCAGTATCGCGCCAATTGCGTATTTCATTGAATTGAATGTTATGCAGTGATAGGTTTTATGCTTTTCGGGGTATTCAGACCTGTTTGAGATTGATTTCAGCCGCATGCGTGCGGTTGAAAAACCCTTTCAGGTGCTCTACTTCGCTTTCGGAAGATTCCGTCACGTTGAACGCGATGCAAAATTTGTTGTCCGTGATACGGTTATCCAAAAACTTGGACTTCACGCCCGGCCACAGACCACAGATCGTATAAAACGTGATAGTCATGCCCCATGCGGAGAACAACACCGTCATTTCAAAGGTGATCGGAATGAAGGCCGGCACCGACCAGTACGGCTTACCGCCGAACATAATCGGCCAGTCGCTGGTGAATACCCAAGTCATAAACCCGAAGCCGAACATACAGCCGATTGCGCCGTAAATAAAACCGAGGATGTGCAGGCGGCTTTCCTGCAAGCCCAGAATCGGGTCAAGCCCGTGAACGGGGAAGGGCGTGAACACGTCCATGATATTGAGATGCTCGTGATTTGCGTCGGCAACGGCGCTTTTGAGCTCTTCCTCATCGTTGTAGAGTCCGTAGAGGACTTTTGTATTGTCAGACACCATATTTCCTGTATGATTCGGTATGGTTGAAAGTAATGGTTAAGGTTAGATTAGTCTTCCGTATGGGTTTTTACAGCAGCCTTGTGGCTGTGGGCGTGGGCATGTTTGGCGTTCGGGCCGATATATTGATCGCCGGCAACTTTCAAGATTGATTTCACCTCTGCTACCGCCACAACCGGCGCCACGCGGGTAAAGATCAGGAATAAGAAGAAGAACAAGCCGATCGTACCGATGAACAAGCCGATTTCCACCCAAGAGGGGCTGTAGTAACTCCAGGAGGAGGGCAGGTAATCGCGCGCCAAAGTGGTGGCGATGATTACGAAGCGCTCAAACCACATACCGACGTTCACCACAATGGACAGGAAGAAGGTCCACCAAATGCTGCGGCGGATCTTGCGTGACCAGAACAACTGCGGGCTGACAACGTTGCAGAACATCATGCCGAAGTACGACCACCAGTAGATACCAAATACGCGATTGTAGAACGCGAACTGCTCATAAATGTACCCGGAGTACCAGGCGACAAACAACTCGGTAAGATACGCCACGCCTACGATCGTACCGGTCATCACAATCACCTTGTTCATGGACTCGATGTGGTTGATCGTAATGTATTCCTCCAAATGCAATACTTTGCGGGTGATCAGCATCAGCGTTTGCACCATGGCAAAACCGGAGAAAATAGCCCCGGCCACGAAATAGGGCGGGAAAATGGTGGTGTGCCAACCGGGAATCACCGACGTCGCAAAGTCAAAGGATACGATCGTGTGTACGGAAAGTACCAGCGGAGTGGACAAGCCGGCGAGAATCAGCGAAAGCGATTCCCAGCGCTGCCAGTGCTTGGCACTGCCCGTCCAGCCAAAAGAGAAAATATCGTACATTTTGCGGCGGAAACCGGCGGCGCGGTCGCGCACAGTCGCCAAGTCGGGCACCAAACCGGTGTACCAGAACAGCAGCGATACCGAGAAATACGTCGAAATAGCGAATACGTCCCACAGCAGCGGACTGTTAAAATTCACCCACAGCGGGCCGCGTGTATTCGGAAAGGGGAAGATGAAAAAAGCCAGCCAGAGGCGACCCATGTGGATGAGCGGAAACTGGCCTGCGCACATCACCGCGAAAATCGTCATAGCCTCCGCGGCACGGTTTACCCCTGTACGCCAGCGCTGGCGGAACAACAACAGGATAGCCGAGATCAGCGTACCGGCGTGGCCGATACCGATCCACCAAACGAAGTTGGTGATATCCCAGCCCCAGTTGACCGTTCGGTTAAGGTTCCACGAGCCGATACCTTTCCAGATGGTCCAGGACACACAGAAAAAATAAAAACCCGTTAACGCGGCCGCGAGGGAAAAGGCTACAATCCATTCCCGGGAGGGCGCTTTTTCGGTCGGCGAACAAAGATCTTCCGTGATATTGTGGTAGCTCTTGTTGCCTTCAATCAAAACGTGCCGTACAGGCGCTACTGGTTGAGACATATTATCTTAGTTGATACTAAATTGCGAGACAATAGGTTGCTTTCGATTGGTTTTTTATCAGGACGCCGACGTATCGCTACTGTTGCGAATTTTAGCGGAGTATTGCACGCCTGGGCGGACGTTGATTTCCTCCAGTGCCTGGTAGGCCAGTGCGCCGACGGACTCCCGGGCTTTTACCACCGCACTTTCCGGGTTGTTCAGGTTGCCGAACACGATAGCGCCGGTCGGGCAGGCGGTTTGGCAGGCAGAGCGCACGTCGTTATCCAAGATGGCGCGGCTTTCGCGTTTTGCCGTCAGTTTGCCTTCCTGGATACGCTGGATGCAGAAGGAGCATTTTTCGATTACCCCGCGGGAGCGCACCGTAACGTCCGGATTGAGCACCATACGCACCAGGTTGTCGGCATAGAAGGGTTTGTCTTCGCCTTCCACCCAGAATACGCGCTCTTCGTTGGCGGGCCATACATCCGCCGTGGTGTAGTCCAGCCAGTTGAAACGGCGAACTTTATACGGACAGTTGTTGGCGCAATAGCGCGTACCGATGCAGCGGTTATAGGCCATTTGGTTGAGGCCTTCCATGGAGTGGTTGGTGGCGTTCACCGGGCACACGTTTTCGCAGGGCGCGTTGTCGCAGTGCTGGCACATCATGGGCTGATAGACCACCTTCGGATTTTCCAGATCGCCGTAGAAATAGCGGTCAATACGCAACCAGGTCATCTCGTGGTGGCGATTTACCTCCGCTTTACCGACGACCGGGATATTATTTTCGCTGACACAGGCTACCTGGCAGGCGCCGCAGCCGATACAGCTGTTTAGATCTATATACATTCCCCATTTTACACCTGTTCCGAAATAGTCGGTGTTATCGGGATACAGTGTTTGTTCGTTGAGGTGTTTAGCCTCTTTGTGGAACTCCGTCATTTGATCCACCAGTCCGGGCAGATCTTTCAAATCAGCCTGGAAGATGACCGAACGGCTGGTCAGCGAACCTTGGAAGCCTTTCCAGCCGAGCGATTTTTCGTCGGCGTTGATGATAGCGCCCTCTTCTTTGCCCATGGCTTGCACACCCATGGTATGGTGGTGCTGGACGCAGGCGAACTGCTTGTCCACGCCCGTTTTGCCGGAAACCGTTGCGGCGGCGTGGTACTGTACCAATCCGCCCGATACGGGAAGCCAGGGATTGACATTTACGCCGAAGCCTGTGCCGCAGCCGCCGCTTTCGCGACCTTGGCCGAGGGCGATGGAGACTGTGCCTGCCGGTTGGCCGAAGGTTTTCACCACGGTACAGGTCAGTTTCTTACCGTTTACTTCTACTTCGACGTTATCGCCGTCGTTCAGGCCTTTCCAGCCGTTGATTTCGTTGACGCCGTCCCACTCCACCGGAATGCTGAGGTAGTTGCCCCAGACGGTACGGTGCACGGGATCCGGCATTTCCTGCAACCAGGGGTTGTGGGCGTATTGGCCGTTGCCGATGTTTACGGTTTCATAGAAAGAGATTTCTACTTCCGCGGACGCCGGTTTGGATACCGCGCCGCTGTTGAGCGTTGCGCCGCTGTTGAAAGAAACCGTACGCCCGGAGACGGGCGCTTCAAAGATCCCGTCGTGCAGGCTCATTTCCCAGAAAGCAACTGGCGAGTATTTATTCTGCTTAGACTGCAGATCGCTGGTCCAGGCAGATTTCAGGTATTGGTAGTACGGCTGCGGGTCTTGCAGGTTCAGATTCGGACTGCCGGCCCAGATGAGCAGCGACAATTCAGCTTGGCGCGTATCGAACAGCGGTGCGATCGTGGGTTGGATCAGGCTGTAGTGCCCTTCTTTGGGTTGCGCATCGCCCCAGGATTCCAACAGGTGGTGCGTGGGCGCGCTGTAATTGCAAAGCGCCGTCGTTTCGTCCATCGTGCCGGAGAAAGAAATCCGGGTGTTCACCTTGGCAAAAGCGGCTTTAAATTTATCGGCATTCGGCAGGTCGAACGCTGGGTTTGCGCCCCAGACGATTGCGAGACCGACTTGGCCGGCGCTCATTTCGCCGATCAGGCGCTCCATGTCGCGCTCATCGCCCTGGCGTTGATACGAGAGCGTACCGAAATCCACGGTTGCGTTCAGGTTGCCGAGCAGATCGTTGATTTTGTTGACGATCACCTGTTCGGCGATGTTATTCGAGCCGCTGACCACCAGCGATTTGCCTTTGGCGGCCACCAGGTCGCGGGCGGCGCCTTTAAGTGCTTTGGCGGCTTTGTCGTTTACTTTCGGTCCGCCGATGGCGGCAGCGCCGGTCAGGGCGGCTACCTCATTGTACAGCGCACACACAGCGGCGCCCATTTCGCTGGGCTTGATCAGCACGCGGTGGTCGGCATTAGAGCCCGTGAGCGACATGTGGCTTTCCACTTGGTAGTGGCGCGACATCGTTGCTTTTTTCGGGTCGGATATTTTACGGCGCTCGGCGTACGCGCGAGCGTACTCTACCGGGCTGATCCAGGTTCCGAGGAAATCGGCGCCCAGGGAGACGATCACTTCTGCTTTATCGAAGTGGTAGCTCGGCAGCGCTTTCAGTCCGAAGCATTGCTCATTGGCGGCCAGGAGTGCGGCGCTGGATACCGCGTCGTAGGTGATGACCCGGGTGTTGGGATATTTGGCGACAAATTCACCCAGTGCTTTTTTAGCCGTCGGGCTGATATTCGTGCTGCTGATGATGCGGATTTGTCCGCCCAGCGCCAGTTGGCCGGTAATTTTTTTATCCAGATCCGCCCAGTTCATGTCGGCGAGTTCGCCTTTATTTACTGCAGCTGCGGTTTTAATCCGGCGCGTATCGTAGAGGCTGAGCACAACGGCCTGTGCGCGCGCGCTTGTACCGCCTTTCGTTACCTTGCTAAGCGAGTTGCCTTCGATTTTTATCGGGCGGCCTTCGCGAGTTTTTACCAGCACGGCGCAGTAGTCGCCGCCTTGTACGAACGAAGAGGCGAAGTAATTGGCCACGCCCGGGACGATCTCGTCCGGCTTCGTCACGTATGGGATAGCCCGTTTCATGGGAATTTCGCAGGAAGCGGCGATCGTGGCCGCACCCAGGCCGAAGCCCATCATTTTAAGAAAGTCACGGCGGTTGGCCGTCCATTGACCGTCCGTTTCGGCGATGTTTTCGACGGAAAACTCTTTTTGAGCGGATTGGAGGAAGGCTTCATCCCGATTGAGTTCTTCGGCGCTTACCCAAATACCTTTTTCCTGGTGCATATAGTTCGAGAAAATGAATGGAGAGAGAAGGTTCAAAAAATAAAAATCAGGGACGCGCGACCCGCTTGCGGCGGGTGGCGCGTCCCTATGGTATTAATAGTGGCACTTTTGGCACTCCAAGCCGCCGACGTCTGCTACGGTTACTTTCGTCCGTTCGCCGGATTTCAGTTCTTTATGGTAGCGCTCGTATTGCTTGTAGTACTCGTTATCGGCGAATTTAACTTCCGTTTCACGGTGGCAGTTGATACACCAGCCCATGCCGAGCGTGGAATGCTGGTACAGCACTTCCATTTCTTCTACCTTGCCGTGGCATTGTTGGCACTCGATTTTGCCGACGGAAACGTGCTGCGCGTGGTTGAAGTATGCGTGGTCGGCGAGATTGTGGATGCGTACCCATTCGATCGGGCCTTGAATTTTGCCGTTCGAATCGTTTTTGAGCGCTTTTACGACGCCGTCCCACTGCTCGTCCACCAGAATACGGCCAGCGTCGTCCATGGAAGGCAATCCTTTATCCGCCACATACTCTTGTGCGATCCATTTTTTGTACAGGTCTTCGATTTCCTTATCGGACCAGTTGTCGTAATTGTCAATGTACTTACCCGTGATCGGATCGTAGCCGATAGAGGCAAAGATTTTAGTGATTTCCGACGTGCCGGAGATCGTGCCTTTTTTCACTGCCGTGTGGCAGTTCATACACGTATTCGTGCCCGGGATCGAAGAGTGCTTCGAGCGTCGTGCCGAGTCGTGGCAATACTGGCAATCAATTTTATTGACGCCTGCGTGGATTTTATGGCTAAAATTAACCGGCTGGTCGGGCATGTAATCCTGGGTACGCCCCATTCGGGTGGCGTTATCCACCGTTTTATAGCCGAAGATCAGCGTGACGGAGAACACCAAGAAAGCGACGAATCCCTTGCTGGTGAGCGTTTGCGCCAGGGTTTTCTTCACCGGTTGCTCGCCGGCTTGCACCCGGGTGATATTGGCCAAGTTGTCCACAATGCGCATGAGCGCGAAGGCCAAAAAAGCCAGGATCAGCGCAAGGCCGGCGAAAAGCCACATATTGTCGCTTTTGGCCGGGCCGCCGGAATCGGTGTTCTTAACGACGACGGGCGCCTTCGTATAGACGTCGTTGATATACAGGAGCAGCGACTCGATCTGATCGTCCGTCAGTCCCGGAAAGTTGTTCATCTGCGTCGGCTTCCACTCATTCCACAATTCCGTAGCGCGGGGATGTCCTGCGTCGATCATGGACTGTGAAGCGCGAATCCATTTGTACAAGTCCGTACGCGGATACGCAGCCCAACGCTCCTCCGTGCCGCCGAGTGCGGGGCCGGTGAGCTTGTCCTTCATATTTTTATTGTGGCATGCGGCGCAGTTCGCCGTGAACAACGTCTTACCTTCTTCTACGGAAGGCGCCGCATGGAGCGTCATTTGTGCGGCAATGAGCAAGGAGAGAACCCAACCAATACGTTTAAGCAACATATAGAACGGTGATTATTTTTTAAATTAGGGCAAAAGCCGGCCTCGAAAGGCTTTCGTTTTCTCCGGTCGTTTGAAATTCAGCGCAAAAATACCAACGTCTGTACAATCAACAAGAACCTTTGGTCGGATAACTACTTATTTAGATAAATTCCAAACAAGCAGCCTATTGATTGTTAACAGTGCGTTAAGAGCGCCGCAAAGGTATGCAAGGGAAGCTGCTTTGCAAGCGGAGCGGCAAAAAAAATCGCGCCGGTGTGTAATCTGAGCAGGAAATACTTTTAAAATGTAGAAAAACGGCAAAAGCCAGCGCGCCAACGTCTAATTTTGCAGCGGTAATTTACCCTGAACATTAAAAAGCAACGACGCATGGACGCAAACAGCCGCATTTACGCGGATTCTGAAATCGGGAAACTCAAAAAAGTCATCGTGCACCGCCCCGACGAGGGCATCGCGCGCATCACCCCCAAGCGGGCGGGCGAGCTGCTGTTCGACGATATCGTCCACCTGCCGAATATGCAGGAGGAACACGATACGTTCATCGCCGTGCTGAAAGCGTTTGTCGGCAAAGAAAATGTCCTGGAGGTGCGCGATCTGCTCGCCGAAAGCACGCGCGACGAGGAAAGCAAGTACGAGGTGATCAATAAAATCACGGATTTTGAGGAACTCCCCTACTCCTTCATTCCCCGCCTGGCGGGCCTGTCGCCCGAACAACTGGCCGATACGCTGATCACCGGCTACCTCGAGCCGGAAGATCGCATCCTGTTCGACCCGATCCCCAACCTGATTTTCACCCGCGATATCGCCGTGACGGTGAAAGACCATGTCATGATCACCAAAGCCAATAAATCGGCCCGCTTCCGCGAAAATTTCCTCACCCGACTTATCTTCAGCAGCCACCCGGTCTTTCGCCGCCTCAAAGCAGACGGCAAAACGATCAACCTCAACCGGGTGGATAAATTCCCGCCCAATAAACGCGGCGAAACCATCAGCGTGGAAGGCGGGGACGTGATGATCCTCAACCAAGACTACCTGCTCATCGGCTGCTCGGAACGCACCAACGAGTACGCCTTTAATATGATCAAAAACTACCTGTTCGACCGCGGTATCATTTCCAATATCGTGCAGGTAAATATCCCCGCAGAACGCACCTACATGCACATTGATACGGTGTTTACCCAAATCAATAAAAACCAAATCGTCGGGTTCAAACCGATCGTGCAGGACGGCTTCGGCTCCTACGTGGACGTCCACCGCGCCAACGGCGAAGAAATCGAATACCCCAGCCTGAAAGATTTCCTGCTCTCGGAAATCAACCCGAAAATGGAGTTCATCTGGGCCGGCCGCGGGGAAAGTCCCTACCAGGAACGAGAACAATGGACGGACGGCTGCAACCTGGTCGCGCTCAAACCGGGCGTCGCCATTACCTACGACCGCAACCCCGTGACGGAACGCGCCTTCCGGGAGTTCGGTTACAAAGTGGTGGGCGCCGAAAAACTCCTCCGCGACCTCGAAAACGGCAAGGTGACGCCCGATAAGGTGGAAAATACCATCATCACGATCCCTTCCAACGAACTCTCGCGCGCCCGCGGCGGCAGCCACTGCATGACCTGCCCGATTGAACGCGAACTCGTGGAATAATGGGGTTGTGTAAAAAGTATTTCGCCGCCTCCGGCGGCGAAATACAATGATGTTTGGGCGCCTGTTTTTTGATTTTTTTTAGAAAAAATCAAAAAACAGGCGCCCAAAAAAAATATTATTTTATTTAAAGGGTCGTCAATGGACTTATTACACAACTCCATTATCCGCTGAACCATGTATGCTTACGAACATCCAATCCGCGTCCGGTACGGCGAAACGGATCAAATGGGCTACCTGTATTACGGCAATTACGCCGAATACTTCGAGGTAGGTCGGGTAGAAACGATTCGCTCCCTGGGCTGTAGTTACAAGGAAATGGAAGAAAAACACGGCATCTGGCTGCCTGTTACGAGCATGGACATGCGTTTCGTGCGGCCGGCCTACTACGACGACCTGCTGACGGTGCGCACGGAAATCCGACAACTGCCGGATCGCTATATTACGTTTCATACGGAAATCCTGAACGAACAGCGCAAATTGGTAAACGCCGGCCGCGTTACCCTGTGTTTTTTCCATGCGGCAACCAAAAAGGTCGTCGAAGTGCCCGATTTTTTACTGAACAAACTCCTGCCCTATTTCGCCTGAGCGCAACATGAATCTGAAAGCCCGTTTTGATCGAATCGTACGCCAACTCGGCCGGCATCCGCTGTGGCTGGGGCTGTTGCGCTGGGCCAAAACCCACTCGCTGCCGGGTATGTACCGCATCCCGCTGTACAAGATCGGCCGCTTTTTGTATCAGGAAATCAACAGCGCCGACCTGAATACCCGCGCCAACAGCATGGCGTTCAGTTTTTTTCTTTCGCTTTTCCCGGCGATCATCGTGCTTTTTACCCTGCTTGCCTACACGCCGCTATACGCCACGTTCGGCGAAGTACTGCAACTGGCGATCACGGAAATTATGCCGGGCGACGCCGGCGACATGTTGTTCAAAACCGTGCAGGACGTCGCGACGATTCCGCGCAGCGGCCTGTTGTCTTTCGGTTTTTTTCTGGCGATCTGGTTTGCCTCCAACGGCATGATCACCATGATGGTCGGCCTGGAAAAGGAATACGCGGAGGCGTTTCGCCGGCGCAACGAACTGGAAAAACGGCTGATCGCCATCCAGCTGACCTTCCTGATGGCGCTCATTCTGGTGCTGTCCGTCGTGCTGGTCATCTTGGGCAATACGATTCTCCATTACGTTTTTCAATTTATCCGGGCGGATTTTATCACGCGCTGGCTCCTGCTTCTTTTCCGCTGGATCGTGGTACTGGCGCTTTTTTACGCCGGGATTTCCACCATTTACCGCTACGGCTCCTCCACGCACCGGAAAATCCCCTTTTTTACCCCCGGCGCCACCCTGGCCACCCTGCTTTCTATTCTCAGCTCCTGGGGTTTTTCTTTTTATGTGGATAATTTTAACGCCTATAATAAGGTGTACGGCTCGATCGGCACGCTGATCGTCCTGCTGGTCTGGCTCCAACTGAACTGCCTGATCATCCTGATCGGGTTCGAACTCAACGCCAGTATTCTGGTCTTGCGCGCGCGCAGAAAACTAAAGCAGGAAGCGGAACTCGATCCGCTCCACACGCCCGACAACGCGCCGTAAATTTTGCCCGGCTCCGGGCAACAAACAGCCCCGTTCCGCTGTTTTGCAGCCAATGAAAAACGTACCACCCATCCACACCCTCGGCGGGCTCAAAGCCGCCGGATATGAGCCGCGCAGCGTCAAAGACGAACTCCGCAGCAACCTCATCCAGAAAATCCGCAAAAAAGAAAACATCTTCCCGGGGATTTACGGTTTCGACGACACGGTACTGCCCGACGTGGAGCGCGCCGTACTCAGCCGCCACAACATCCTGCTGCTCGGCCTGCGCGGACAAGCGAAAACGCGCATCGCCCGTATGCTGATCCACCTGCTCGACGAATACGTGCCCATCGTGGCCGGCAGCGAACTCAACGACGATCCCCTGGCGCCCATCAGCCGCTACGCCAAAGAACTCATCGCAGAAAAAGGCGACGACACGCCCATCACCTGGCTGCACCGCGACGACCGCTACGTGGAAAAACTGGCAACGCCGGACGTCAGCATCGCCGATCTCGTCGGCGACGTGGATCCCATCAAAGCGGCAAACCTCCGCCTCCCCTACTCCGACGAACGGGTAATCCACTTCGGACTGATCCCGCGCTCGCACCGCTGCCTGTTCGTCATCAACGAATTGCCTGATTTGCAGGCGCGTATCCAGGTGTCCCTGTTCAATGTATTGCAAGAAGGCGATATGCAAATCCGCGGATTCAAACTCCGCCTGCCCCTCGACGTGGAGTTCATCTTCACGGCAAATCCCGAGGACTACACGAACCGCGGCAGCATTATCACGCCGCTGAAAGACCGGATTGAAAGCCAGATTACCACCCACTACCCCAGCTCCATCGAGGTCGGTCGGCGCATCACCGAACAGGAAGCCCACATCGCCGCCGATCAGCGCGCCGCCATCGCCGTGCCGGATTTGCACAAAGATCTGATTGAAGAAATTGCATTTGCCGCCCGCGAAAGCGAGTATGTGGACAAAAAAAGCGGCGTCAGCGCCCGCCTCACCATCAGTGCCTACGAAAACCTGTACTCCGCCGCCGAGCGCCGGCTGCTCCGGCAGGGCGAATCCGACACCATAACGCGCCTGACCGATTTTTGGGGCGTCATCCCGGCGCTTACCGGCAAGGTGGAAATGGTGTACGAAGGCGAGCAGGAAGGTCCCCACGCGGTGGCGCTGCACATCCTTGGCGCAGCGGTCAAGAAAGTATTTTTACAGTATTTTCCCAACCCGTCCAAACTCCGCAAAGGCCAGGAAAAAGATCCGTACGGGGTGATCAAGGCCTGGTTTGCCGCAGGCAATACGGTGGATATGCTCAACGACCTCTCCGGGAAAGACTACGCGGCCGCGCTGCAGTCGGTGGCCGGGCTCAAGAAAATAGTCGAAAACGCCAACATTCCCGAGTCGCATCAAACCGTGTACATGGAACTCGTACTGAACGGGCTGGCGGAATTTGAAGTACTCAACAAAGAGTACATCCTCAACAAATGGGTTTTTCGGGACTATCTGACAGGCGCGTTGGGAGATGATTTGGATGAACTCGGGTAATTTCGTGGCGCTTCCGGGCAACTGTCTTCGTCCGGAAGCGCCACGAAGTCCATTTACTTCTTTTCCGTCAGCGTTTTAAAACGCTCCTCCAGTTCCAATTCATCGCCCGGAGCATATCCTGTGTGTTCGTACACCACATTGCCTTTTTGGTCGAGCAGCAGCGTATGCGGCACCGAGGCGACGTTTGCGGCGAGTTGGAACTCCTTACCGGAATCCACCAGGATTTTATATTCCCAGCCTTTTTCCGCCACCATAGCGGGGATTTTAGCGGCCGTGCGCGGGTCGTCCACGCTGACGGCCACGAGTTGCATGTCGTATTTTTCCTGCCATTCTTCGTAGTAGTCCATGATGGCGTCTAATTCTTTTTTGCAGGGCGAGCACCAGGTAGCCCAGAAGCTGATGACGGTAATTTTGCCGGATTTCGCCAGGTCCTGGATATTATACACTTGACCTTCCAGGGTTTTTACATTGGCGGAGGGCAGGGTTTTAGTTTGGGCGAGGAGGAGATTGGCGGCGAGGAGGGTGAGGAGGGTGAGGAGGATTTTTTTCATGGAAAATTTTGCGTTTAGAGCGATAGTTTGAAAAGCAGACAGTTTCTAACGAAAATATGTGGGCAAAAGTATGAAAGAAAAGCGCTTGGAGGTGAGAAGATGAGATGGATTGCAGAAATATTGTACCGTCACAAATCAATTTCAATTGTCCGAACGTAACTAATTAGACGGACGCGTCTGAGCCCCAAAAGACCATTTTACGCCAGACTAAGCGATTTTTACCGGCTATTGGAGCGCTGCGGTCAGGAAAAATTGCGAAGT
>JAUMBL010000089.1:0-2843 GCA_032115775.1 Saprospiraceae bacterium
TCCTCCAGGCTTTCTGCCTGCCGTCGCAGTTCGGCCCAGGATGCCGTTTCGCTCACCAGCGCCGACTGCAAGATGGCCACATCGGAGGCAGAGAATTTCTGGATATCAATGCGATAGAGCTCTTGGGGCAGTTCTGCGCGGATACCGTTGATCTCCCGCACGACTTCTTCGTACTTTTTATCCTGATTTTCCCCGTGCTTGAACTCTATGGTCAGCACCATGATGCCGCTGGCCGACTCCGACCGCATCCGGTCAATGTTCTCCAGCGCGCCTAGCCGGGCTTCCACTTTCTCGGTGACTTTGGCTTCTACCTCTGCCGGACTGGCGCCGGGATATACGATGACGACGGAGAAGCCCGGCGGACTGAATTTTGGATCTTCGGCTCGGGGCATATTCAGCAGCGAACCGATCCCCAAGGCCAGCACGCCCAGGAATATGATGAAGGTAAATTGGCTGTTTTTGACGGAAAATTCAGCGATTTTCATAGCGTATTGTGCGTTTTTTTATGGGCATGTCCGGATTTTGGCGCAGCGCGCAGCCCAAACCCAATTCCTGCCCTTCCCGGTCGTGTTTATTGCCTGACCACCTTTTTTTGCTCATTCAAATAAGGCGCGCCGCTGGTAACTACCTCCTGCACGCTGTCCAGTCCGCTGCTTATTACAACCTGCGCGGCCTCGATAAAGGCGATTTCCACCGGTATTTTACGCACACCGGCGCCGTCGGGCGCCAAGGCGAATACGAACGCCTGGCTGCCTTCCCCTTCTATGATCGCCTCGATGGGGACGACGGGATATCGGCGCGACTTGGGGGGCTGAATATCTACCGAGGCGAACATACCCGGCGCAAACCGGCGGCCTTGCGGTGAAATACCGATTTCCACCGCGTACAGCCCGTTGGCCGGGTCGGCTGCCGGCGCGAGTTCCCGCACGCGTCCGCTAAAAACAACTTCCGGGTAGGCATCCAGTCGGATCTGGGCCGGCATGCCGATCTGCACGCGCGCCCAGTCGCGATCGCTGACCGACACTTTGACGACCCAATCGTTTGCGCCCGTTTCAAACAACACAAAAACCGGCATGCCCGGACCGGTAATCTCCCCTTCGTTCATGAATTTTTTAATAATCTTACCGCTGCGGGTAGCGCGTATCTCGGCGTACTGCCGGTTAAATTCCGCGATGCGGGCGCTCTCCCGCGCGATATCCCGACCGGTGGTCGCGTTTTGCAGCAATTCGAGGGTCGCGCTGCTGTCGCGGTAAAGCCCTTCCACCCGTTGCAAATCGCGTTCCGCTTTCAAGAGCGCCTGCCTGGCCTGACTTACCTGCGCGTCAATTTCCGTTATATCGAGTTCTGCCAGGATTTGGCCTGGGCGAACCACGTCGCCTTCGTCCACATGAACGCGGCGGATGACGCCGCCGATTTTAAAAGACAATCGTTGTTCGGCGGTAGAACTCAGCATGCCGGTTGCGTGAATGGGCAGGCTTTTTTGAACGTATTCCACCTGGGCGGTGTGCACGGGAATACGTTCATCCACGGCGGCGGATGCGGTTTCACCTGGCCGGTCAGGCGCTTGGTTGCCGCAGCCGCCGGCCGGCCACACGAGGGATGCCAGCGCAACAATAGCCGGAAGGGTGGGGTGGAGCGTTTTTTTGAAAGAAAGGCGCATGGATGAAAATGGAATTGGTGCAGAGATGGTACGGCGTTGAGGTCTGTTCGTATTTCGATTTTGAGGCGCGCGCGCAAAATGTGTTTTAGGTATTTTCCGAGGGAAATATCAAACCGCACGGCGCCCTGGAAACAGGATTTTAAATGCCGGCGGCGCGGCGCAGGGCGGCTTCTTTTTGTAAAATTTGGATCCAGGCCAGGCTCGTCTGAAGTTGGGCGCCGGTAGCGCGGTTTTGTGCGTCGAGGTATTCGACTAGCAGAACTTGCCCGGCTTTGTATTTATTTTGGACGATCCTGAAAGCCTCCTCGGCTGATTGCCGACCGGAGACGGCCGATTGCCAGGCGGCTTTTCCGGCTTCCAGTTCGTTCCAGGCTTGGAGAACTTGCAGGGCGATTTGTCGTCGAACTTCTTGTTCCTGTATTTGCAATTTTTCGTTTTCCAGTCGGGCGATTTGGATTTTTTGTTTGTTCTGGCCGCCGGTAAACAGATCGTACCGCAGGCCTGCCTGCACCAATACGTAAGCCTGTTCCTCGCTAAACGTATAGCCGAAGCCCTGGAAGCCGATCTGACCGCCCAGGTACAGATCCGGCAGTATCCGGTTGGCCTCTTGCAGTTGTAACGCGGACGCCGCGGCGGCCTGACCCGCTTCGAGCGCACTGAGCTCTTGTCGGTTATTTCCGGCGCCTGAGATCAGTGCGTCCAGATCGTACGCGGACGGGACGGGCTGCAAGAGGGCGGAGTCAATCAGGATGGAGTCCTGCCAATCGCGGTTGAGCAGAAAGTTGAAATAAGCGCGTGCAGTTTGTTGCGATGCCTGCAATTGTACGATTTCCTGCTCTGCTCGGCTGCGTTCGTATTGCGCTGCGGCAACCACTTCCCGGGTGGCCACCTGATTCCGAACGAGGGATTCATTGAAACCGACCAGTTCCTGAAGCACCCGGCGGGTGTTTTGCCAGATCGTTTCCGCTTGCAGCGCCTGTAGATATTGCAGGTACGCCGCGCGAATCTGAAAGCGCAATTCTTGCTCGTAGGTCTCCTTTCGGGCGGCCTGTCCGGCTGCGAGGTGTTCCTGAATCTGGCGGTTGAACTTCAGATCCGAGTTGAAGAGCGGATAAGAAAAACCCAGATACGTCTCGTGGAAATCGTCGGGCAAAAACTGGATTTGCTGGTTGGGCAGGACAGG
>JAUMBL010000090.1:0-3947 GCA_032115775.1 Saprospiraceae bacterium
ACCTTATTTTAATCCTTTCCGGGTTTCGGAAGTGCGAGCGTAAAGCCGTTCGGCGCTTTAATCCGTGAAATTCTTGATCTTGTGATAAATAATTTTCCATTATTTTCATTGCGCCCGCGCAATGTGATATTCGTTGCATTCTGTGCGATGCGCATGTTTTTTATTGGTTTTGTTTGGCATAACGCTGGGCAAAACCAATTTTATTTTCCCCTGATTAGAAGGTTTCCGGCAGATTGTCCTGTTTCATTCTCCGCGTTCGTCGGAGGGCTGCGTTGGCGCGCGTTGCGCGCCGGATTTTTCCTGTTCGCTGCAGATGGCCGTGGGGTTATCAGGGCAGGTGGCGACCAGCCTGGGCGGCTGGATTGCGGCTATCGGGCGTGGGCTTTGGGAAAATGTTGTGGCGTATTTGCTACTGCATTGGATATTTATTTACTGTAAAATGATAAAAAGGCGAATCATGAAAATCTGTTCTAAACAAATTCAGGCTATCCTCCTGCTTTCCCTGTTCGGCATCCTGCCGGCGCTGCACCTCTCCGCCCAGACCGTCATCGGCGCGCCTGCGCCCGATCCCTCGGCGATGCTCGACGTACAAAGCACGAGCAAAGGTTTTTTGCCGCCGCGGATGACGACCGCCGAGCGCAACGCGATTGAGAATCCGGCCACGGGACTGCTTGTGTTCAATACGACGCTGAATTGCATTGAGATGAACGTGGGCGGCTCGTCGCAGCCGGCCTGGGCTTGCCTGCGCGTTGCCTGCGCGGCTTCGGTAGCCTCCGCCACCCCGACGCTGGATGTAAATACCACCCTTACGCCGATTACCCACACGACCGCGGGCGCTACGGGCATCGGCGCGCCGACGGGTCTCCCGGCCGGCGTAACGGCCAACTGGGCGTCGAATACGATTACGATCAGCGGCACGCCCACGGCGTCGGGTACGTTCAATTACAGCATTCCGCTTGCGGGCGATTGCGGCAACGTGAGCGCCACGGGCACGATCACGGTGAAAGGTTGCGGCGCTTATGTGGCTGCCGGAGAGTGGAAAGCCTTCAAATGCCACAACCTCGGCGCGGACGAGAGCGCCGATCCGTTCACGCCGAGTTGGAAACTCAACGGTAACTATTACCAATGGGGGCGTAGCGCCGTGGCCGCCGCCGGCCCGACCGGACCTTCGGATGGGGAAGCGAATTCCGGGGCGATCACCGGCTGGAATACGACGGCCGCATCCAACGGCGCCTGGGCTGATGGCAGTAAAACAGCCACAGACCCCTGCCCTGCAGGATTCCGGGTACCCACCAAGGCGCAGTGGGATGCGGTGCTCAATACCACACTGAATCCGAATAGTAGCTATCCGGGAACCTCCTGGGTCTCCGGCAGTACCAACTACAGTTCCGGGCTGCGGATAGGTTCCGGCGCCACGGGACTGTTTCTGCCGGCTGCCGGCCGCCGGGGCCTCAGCAATGGCACGCTGAGCGGCCGGGGCTTCAGCGGCAACTACTGGAGTAGTACGGAGGATGGCAGCAACGCCTGGTACCTGAGCTTCGGCAATGGCTACGCCAGCACGGACTTCTACGACCGTACCCTCGGGATGTCCGTGCGTTGCGTCGCAGAATAATCCGGCTATTGTAATCCTGACTATTATTTTATTATAAAAGACCTTGTATTATGAAAAAAATTATTAAATTATTTGCCCTTTTTCTGTTCGGCATCCTGCCGGCGCTGCACCTCTCCGCCCAGACCGTCATCGGCGCGCCTGCGCCCGATCCCTCGGCGATGCTCGACGTACAAAGCACGAGCAAAGGTTTTTTGCCGCCGCGGATGACGACCGCCGAGCGCAACGCGATTGAGAATCCGGCCACGGGACTGCTTGTGTTCAATACGACGCTGAACTGCATCGAGATGAACGTGGGCGGCCCGTCGCAGCCGGCCTGGGCTTGCCTGCTTGTTGCCAACACCGTTACAGCGGCATCTTCCAGTCCGACGCTTTGTGTTAATACCGCGCTGACGCCGATCACCCATACGACCACGGGCGCCACGGGCATCGGTTTGGCTACCGACCTCCCCGCCGGCGTATCGGCAGCCTGGGCGTCGAATACGATTACGATCAGCGGCACACCCGCAGCGGCAGGTACATTCAATTATAGTATTCCGCTGACAGGCGGGGCGGGGAGCGCGAGCGCGACAGGTACGATTACGGTACCCTCGACGCTGACTGGCTGTCAGGTTTGTGGGGTCGGCAGTATCATGACGTTTAAATGCCACAACCTCGGCGCCGATGAGAGCGCCGATCCGTTCACGCCGGACTGGAAACTCAACGGCAACTACTACCAATGGGGGAGATTGGTGGTGGCCGCCGCCAGCCCGACCGGCCCATCGTTCGGGGAGGCAAATGCCGGGGCGATCACCGGCTGGAATACGACGGCCGCATCCGACGGCGCCTGGGCTGATGGCAGTAAAACAGCCAACGATCCCTGTCCTGCGGGATTCCGGGTACCCACAAGGGCGCAGTGGGATGCGGTGCTCAATATTACCCTGAATCCGACGCGCAGTTTTCCGGGAACCTGGGGGAACGATAGGACCAATTACAGTACCGGGCTGCGGATAGACTCCGGCGCCACGGGCTTGTTTCTGCCGGCAGCCGGCACCCGGGCCACCAGCGATGGCACGCTGAGCGCCCGGGGCATGTCCGGCGCCTACTGGAGTAGTACGGAGATTGGCAGCAACGCCGGGCGCGTGGCTTTCTTGCCGCCTAGCACCGTCGTCACGGGCAGCAGCAACCGTGCCCTCGGGCTGTCCGTGCGTTGCGTCGCAGAATAATCCGGCTATTGGAGTCTTGACTATTTAATTCGTTCAATCAACGGATTGTACATCTTCTGGGAGATCACAGCATAAAATTGTGAAAAAACGCGGCGCTGCAATCGACCAGGAATCCGGTAAAAACAGGAAGCCCTGAAAGGGCGACCTAAACAGCACAGGGTATTAACCCCGTGCATTTGTGCCGGTTTCCCGCCGGCTACTAACTATTGAACATTATTAAATCTTTATCATGAAAAACAATAACATAAAACAAATCGTGTTCGCCCTCGCGCTCCTGGGCAGCACCGCCCTCTCCGCCCAACATATCGTGAGCGGCTGCGAAGCGGTGATCGGCTCGCAAACCTTCTTGGAGCCGGCGTTTGAGGTGACCGCGACCGGGAATTTTATCAATTCCGGTACGGTGTACTTCGCCGGGGTAACCACCCTGACGAACAACGGGGGTATGTCGGAACAGGTGGAAAACGCCTGTACGGCGGACTACCGAAATCCGTGCGATTATATGCCGAGCGCCGGCGGCGCGAACTTCTTCGACAACAGCGTCGGTTCCACGACGATCAGCGGCGTGAATCCGCTCCGGATGTATGCGGCGACGATTGACCGCAATATCCAACTCGACAATGAGTGGCAGATACTGAATGCGTTCACGTTTACAAGCGGTGTGGTGACCACCGACCGCACCGACCCGTCGCATTTCCTGCACTTTCGATCCGGGAGCAGCGTCGTTGATGCGGATGCAGACAGCCATGTGAACGGCTATGCCGGCTGGTCGGGTACAGGCCCATTTCTGCTGCCCGTCGGCAACGGTACGAAACAGATGCCGGTAGAGGTAGAAGGGGATTGCAGCAGCCTGTTCAAAGCGGCCTACTTTTCGGGCGATCCCGGCCTGGCAACCCTGCCCGTCGGCGCGCCGTTTAGTACGGCAAGCAAACCCGCGGGCGTCACGGTCTCTCAAAAGGAATACTGGGATATCAACGGCGCGACGGCGACGCCGATCACGCTTTTTTTTGACGCCGACAGCGACCTGGATCTGATCGCCACCGATATTTCGCAGGTGGTGATTCTGGGCTGGGACGGCATGGGCTGGGTCAGCCTCGGCCAGTCGCTCAGTATCGGCGATCTGCAGGAAGGGCTGG
>JAUMBL010000091.1:0-4647 GCA_032115775.1 Saprospiraceae bacterium
GTGCGGGAATTGATCCAGCAAGAATTGAATCGGGAAAATCTGCGCGATGCCCTGCTGGATATTTTGCGGCCGGAAAAGCAGCAGGCCTTGCGGCAGGATTACGAGGACTTAAGGCGCCGACTTGGGGACGCGGGCGCATCAGACCGGGCAGCGGAAGCCATTTTGAAGTTATGCGAAAGCCCCCCTACTCTATCCCGTATTTAACGCAGATCGGACAGTCTTCTTTACGGTGTCCTCGGGCCGGACAGTACGCCCGTCCGAAAAAGATGATTTGCAGATGGAGTTTATTCCAGCTTGATTTTGGAAACAGTGATTTTAGATCACGTTCTGTTTGCGCCACGCTTTTGCCGGAGCTCAAGCCCCAACGGGCGGCCAGTCGGTGTATGTGCGTGTCCACCGGGAAAGCCGGAAAGCCGAAGCCCTGAGACATCACCACCGAAGCGGTTTTGTGGCCTACGCCGGGCAGCGCTTCCAGTTCTTCAAAAGTTTGAGGGACTTGTCCGCCGTGTTTTTCTAAAAGAATCCGGGAAAGTTCCCAGATGGCTTTCGATTTAGCGGGCGACAGGCCGCAGGGTTTGATAATTTCTTTTATTTCTTCGATGGATAGCTGCACCATTTCCTGCGGATTGCGGGCTCGGGCAAACAGGAGGGGGGTGATCTTATTCACCCGCTCGTC
This sequence comes from Saprospiraceae bacterium, assembly GCA_032115775.1. Taxonomy (GTDB): domain Bacteria; phylum Bacteroidota; class Bacteroidia; order Chitinophagales; family Saprospiraceae; genus M3007. The sequence continues at coordinate 677 of JAUMBL010000091.1, forward strand.
CGTGCACTGGGCAGAAAGCAACACAGCGATCAGCAACGTGTACGTATCCTCGTGCAGGAGCGGGACAGGCGTCTCCGGGAAAAGCGTATCCAGGATGGCTGCGATGGCTTTGGCTTTAGTCTTGGCAGATGGTGCGCGCATGGTAAAAAAAGCAAAGATAGATCGTTTGCGTGCAACTTTTCGGGTTTGCGCGCGATGAAATGCGTTTCATTGCGGTTAAATCTAATCATTTTCTAAGCCTAAAATCACAAAGCTTTTGCACCTTTGTCCCTACTGTTAAACAGAAAAATGACGGGAATGACGTATTATTTTAAAAATTATGCCCTGCCCTTTGCAGCGGCCTTATTTCTCCTGTTTTTGCTAGTGCCTACTGCCTGCACTTCCTACAACAAAGAATACAAAACGCAGGCTGAAAATCCGGAATTCATCCACCGCGGTATTCGCCGCATCACGGACATCATGCGGCACGACATATTTTCTCCGCCGGTTGCCTCGCGCATTTACGCGTATTCGTCCGTGGCCGCTTACGAGGCTCTTGTACCCGGATATCCGGCGTATAGAAGCCTGGCCGGTCAATTAAACGGGCTGCAACCCGGCCCCAAGCCGGAAGCCGGCATGGAATACTGCTTTCCGCTGGCATCGGCCGCAGCTTTGATGAAAGTGGGCAAATTTTTGGTATTCTCGGAGTCCGGTATGGACGATCTGGAAGAGGACATTTTCCGGGAATTTGAAAAAATCAACATGCCGCCGGACGTGTACCAGCGCTCGATCCAATACGGCGAATCTGTAGCTGCGCACGTTATTCAGTGGTCTAAAAAAGACAACTACGCCGAAACGCGCAGCGCGCCGAAATATACGCTGGATCTGAAGGATCCTAGCCGTTGGATGCCCACGCCCCCGCAGTATGAAAACGCCTTGGAACCGCATTGGCGAGAAATTCGCCCTTGGGTCATGGATTCTGCCCGACAATTCAAACCGGCGCCGCCGATCCCCTTTAGCACGGAAAAAAACAGCGCATTTTACAAGGCTGCCTACGAGGTCTATAACACGGCAAAAAATGGCACGCCGGATCAACTCGAGACGGGGCTATACTGGGACTGCAATCCTTTTCAGGTGACGGTAAGCGGTCACCTGATGGTCAGCACCAAAAAAATTAGTCCGGGCGGTCACTGGATGAACATTGCTTCTTCCGCCTGCCGCGCAGACAGTGCCGATATCATGAAATCGGCGGAGTCCTACGCGCTGGTCGCGCTGGCGATGGCCGATGCGTTTATCAGCTGCTGGGCGGAAAAATACGCGTCCAACCTGGTTCGTCCGGAAACGTATATCAACCGCTACATAGACCCGGAATGGCGGCCGAATATCGAAACGCCGCCTTTCCCTGAACACACCAGCGGCCACGCCACGGTGTCCGCCGCCTGTGCCACCGTTCTCACGAAGGTATTTGGTGAGCCCTTTCAATTTACAGACAGCACCGAGGTAGAATTTGGCATGGCGCCGCGCACCTTCAACGCTTTCTTTGAAGCCTCCGACCAATCGGCCCAAAGCCGCCTTTTTGCCGGCATTCACTACCGGCGCGGCAATGAAGCAGGCCGTGCCAGCGGCCGGGAAATCGGGGCATTTGTGGCGGAAAAAATCAAAACAAAATAGTAACAACTTAGCCGGTCGCGTCTGAGACAAAAAAGGATCCATTTTTTGCAGGCCGTAGCAGCGCTACGGTCAAAAAAAATTGCGAAGTATGGCGGAAAATGGGACTTTTTGGGCCAGACAGCGAGCCGGCTAAGTTGTTACACAAAATAAACAGAGGCGCGGAATTCGAATTGTGGGTTGGGGTGATGGCACGTTGTTTCCGCTACGAAACAAGGTAATTAACCGGCATCGCACCAATCTGAATCCTGTAATCCAAATTTACTTAGAGCATGTTTTTATCAAACGAACCTTTGGCCTGCGCCGCCGTCCTGTTGGCTTGCCGCCGCGCAGATGAAATAACCGGGAATCTGGAGAACGCCGCGTTTGTCGCGACGATCCGGAGCAGGAATATCTTTTTAGGAACGGATCCGGAGGCGCTGATCGCTGCTGCGGAGGCCTGTTATGCGGAGGCGGGGAGTCCGGCCGCGCTCCTAGACGCTGCGGCCGAGGGCGTTCGGGAACAAACTCGATTGCCACTTTTTTACCATTGTCTGGACGTCATGTTTGCCAACGGGTTGGTGACCCCAAAAGAGCACCAACTGATCCAGCATTTAAAGGGAAAATTTAGAATAGACGATGAAACCGTCTTTAAAGCGCTGGAAGTATTGACGGTAAAAAACAAATTGTAACTACCCGGCGGGTCGCCGGGTAGTTACAATAATAATAAGCGCGTAAACCTTATTGCTTTTTATCCGGCGTGGTCAGCGTGCCGCCTGTTTTAGTGGGTGCAGTAGGAGACGGAACCAGTTGGGTAGGCGAGGTACCCGAGGGGACGCCGCTGCCGGCAGGCGCCGAGCCTGTTGCGCCCGATCCACCCGCCGCAGCGCTGGGGTTAGCGCCCTGCGGACTTGCGAGCACCGTGCCGGAATCAATCGGCAGTACGTTCACCAGTTCATTTTCCACGGCGGCGACTTTTGACTCGAGCGCGGTGACTTTTTCCTGGATACCGCCCACAGATTGAACGAACATATCCAGTTTTTCTTTGGCCTGGCTTTTTTTAATCAGCCCGGACTCATAATCCTGAATGGTTTGGCGGAACGAGGCCAACGAGTCGGATTCAGGCAGGCGGGTATTCCGGAAAGCGTTGAGTGCATCATTGATTTTCAGTTCGTACGCGGACAATTTTTCTTGTAGCGAATCTCGCTGCGCCGGGTTCAGCGCCTGTATCGCCCGCATGATGTTGCCGATGCGCTGTTTAGCGTTGCCCACGGCGTCAAGGCGGGTCTGCACGCTGTCGGCCTCTGCCACCATGGTATTAATGAGATCCGGGTCTTTTTCCGGGGCGCAGGCGGTTAGCCCGATGAGCAAAAATGCGAAGAGGGAAAGGATGGTGTGTTGTGCGTATTTCATGGATAATAGATAAATTTGTTAGCGGAAGCGCGCCGTACATTCGTTGCGCATGAGTCGTTCGTGGGCGCAAAGATAATCGGAATATTGGCGGAGAACAAAAAAGCCGCCCCGAAAACCGGGACGGCTCTTGCGCTATTTGTTGGTTACATCTCCGGAATTACATCATGCCGCCCATGCCGCCCATATCCGGATGGCCTGGCGCCGGGGCTTTCTTCTCCGGCTTTTCGTTGATGACGCATTCCGTCGTAAGCACCAGGCTGGCGATGGATGCGGCATTTTCGAGGGCGATCCGCGTTACTTTCGTCGGATCAATGATACCGGCCTTTTTCAGATCTTCGTATTGGTCGGTGCGGGCATTGTAGCCGAAGGCGTCTTTTCCGTCGAGCACCTTGTGGAAGACGATCGAGCCGTCCACGCCGGCATTTTCAGCGATCGTGCGGATTGGCGCTTCCAGCGCCTTGCGGAGGATCCCGATACCTATCGTTTCATCCTCGTTTTCGCCTTTAAGGCCGTCGAGGCTTTTGATGGCGCGTATCAAGGCGACGCCGCCGCCCGCGACGATTCCTTCTTCGATGGCTGCGCGGGTTGCATGCAGGGCATCATCCACGCGGTCTTTCTTTTCTTTCATTTCCACTTCCGTTGCAGCGCCGATGTACAGTACGGCTACGCCGCCGGCCAGTTTGGCAAGGCGTTCCTGCAGCTTTTCGCGATCGTAATCGCTGGTCGTTGCATCAATTTGCTGCTTAATCTGGTTAATGCGGGCCTTGATGGCTTCTGCGTTGCCTTTGCCGCCAACCACCGTGGAGTTGTCTTTATCCACCGTGACCCGTTCGCAGGAACCGAGGTGCTCCAGTCCGGCATTTTCCAGTTTATAGCCTTGTTCTTCGCTGATGACCGTACCGCCGGTAAGGAGATCGGAAGAGCACACGTCT
>JAUMBL010000092.1:0-4003 GCA_032115775.1 Saprospiraceae bacterium
GGCAGGACAGGCCTACTGCGCCGCCATGCCGGCCGCCGTGAGTCCGGACAATCGGATCCTGGCCTATATCGTGGATTATACCGGCCGCAATCTGTACCGCGCGCATTTTCTCAACCTCGAAACGGCCGCGCAGCTGCCGGATTCTTTTGAGGTGGCCGGCGCGATCGAGTGGTACGCCGACAGTCGGCACGTGGCCTACGACACCAAAGACCCGGTGACGCTGCGCAACGACAAAATCTGGCGACACAAACTGGGCGACCAACCCGGCGCCGCCACGCTGCTGTATGAGGAAAAAGACGAAACGACCTACGCGTATTTGTCGAAGTCCAAATCCGAAAAATACCTGTTCGTCAGCAGCGGATACACCGAAAACGTGGAATGGCGCTACCTGGATGCGCAAGACCCGCAATCTGTGTTCACTTGCTTCAAACCCCGGGAAAAGGATTTTGTATATGACCTTGAACACCACGGCGACCGATTCCTGATCCGCACCAACTGGCAGGCGCGCAATTTTCGCCTCCTGGAAACGCCCGTCAGCAAGACCGCGCCCGAAAATTGGAAAAAAATTCTGCCCCACCGCGAAGACGCGCTGCTGTCCGGTATGGACGTATTCGAGGATTTTCTCGCCCTCAGCGAGCGCAAGGACGGCCTGCAGCAGATTCGTATTATCCGCTGGGCCGACCGCCAGGAACACTACCTGGATTTCGGCGAACCCACCTACAGCGCAAGTATCTTCCCGCTGCCCGACTACCGTTCGAAAACCCTGCGGTATAATTTCTCTTCCCTGAAAACACCGCCCACGACGATAGACTACGACATGGACAGCCGCGCCAAAACGGTGCGGAAGGTCATGCCCGTGCTCGGCGGCTTCGATTCGGGCAATTATGAAACGGCCTTCGCGTGGGCGCCCGCCCGCGACGGCGCGCGCGTGCCGATTTCGCTGGTGTACCGCAAAGGGGTGGCCCGTGACGGCCAGGCGCCCTGCCTGCTGATCGGATACGGTTCCTACGGATTTTCTTATGACCCCGCCTTCCAGCGCGATGCGCTCAGCCTGATAGATCGCGGTTTCGTGGTGGGCATCGCCCATATCCGCGGCGGGATGGAAATGGGCTATCGCTGGTACGAAGACGGCAAGATGATGAAGAAAATGAATACGTTTACCGATTTCATTGATTGCGCCGATTACCTGTGCAAGGAAAAATATACGAGTTCCGACCGACTCTTTGCCAGCGGCCGCTCTGCGGGCGGTCTGCTGATGGGCGCAATCGCCAACCTGCGGCCCGATCTGTTCAAAGGCATCGTGTCCGGCGTCCCCTTCGTGGATGTACTTACCACCATGAGCGACCCCAGCATCCCGCTGACCACCGGCGAATACAGCGAGTGGGGCAACCCGGCCGTGCCCGAACAGTACGCGTACATGAAAACCTATTCGCCCTACGACAACCTCCAGGCGAAAGCCTATCCGAATATGCTGATCCTGACCTCCTTCGCCGATTCGCAGGTGCAGTACTTCGAGCCGGCAAAATATGTGGCGCGGCTGCGCGATCTGAAAACAGACGACAACCTCCTGCTCTTCCACACCAATTTCAGCGGCTCGCACGGCGGCTCCTCCGGCCGCTTCGAACGCCTGAAAGAACGGGCGCTGGAATACGCGTGGATGATCGGACTCTTGGGCGGGGGATAGAATAATGTCACCCCTTCGGGGTTTGGTTAAACAGGCGATCAAACATTATTTTATGGAGTTGTATAACAAGTCCATTGACGCCCCGTGAAACAAAAAAATATTTTGTTTTTGGGTCTGTTTTTTGATTTTTTCTAAAAAAAATCAAAAAACAGACCCAAAAACATCATTGTATTTCGCCGCCGGAGGCGGCGAAATACTTTTCAAACCGCACGATCCTCAATCGGCATTTTACTTCCCAGCCGATTGTCGTTCGATACACACCAGCTTTACACCTATATAAATAGGATACATTTAAACACATGCCTACCATCCGATTCACCATCCTGCTTCTGGCGGCTTTGTTTACCCGGCCGCTGCTTGCCCAAAAAACCATCGTCCGCGAATGGCAGGACGCCCTGCTCCTGGCGATGCAAGAGGACTTGGCGCGCCCCCACGTGCAGGCGCGCACGATGTTTCATTTGTCCGTCGGGTTTTACGACGCTTGGGCTGCCTACGACGACGAAGCGAGCGCCTACCTGCTCGGAAAAACCGTCAATGGATTCACCTGCCCTTGCAAGGGCGTCCCCAAAGCGGCCGACCCGGAGGCTGCGCGCCGGGAGGCGATGAGCTTTGCGGCGTACCGGATACTGTCTGCGCGCTTTATGCAATCGCCACAAAGCACCTCCGCGCTGTTTCGGTTCCGCGATATCATGAAAACGCACGGATACGATTTTAGGGATTATTCCTTCGACTACGCCTCGGGTTCGCCGGCGGCGCTGGGAAACTATATCGCCCAGTGCGTCCTGCAAATGGGCATGGCGGACGGCGCCCACGAGGATCAGAATTACCTCGACCCAACGTATCGCCCCGCCAATCCGCCTTTGGAGATCGCCGCCCCGCAGCCCTTTCCCCCGGCGAATCCCAACCATTGGCAGCCGCTCAAGCTGAACAAGGCCATTGATTACGACGGCTACCCGGTGGCGGAATGTCGTTGCCTGGGCCGGCCTTTTGCTTCGCTGCTCGATTCGGTGGACAAAGACGGTCGGGTGCGGTTTACTGGCACGCAAAGTTTCCAAGGCACGCACTGGGGCGGGGTCGCCTCTTTTTCCGGCAAAAAACAGGATCTGCAGACCTACCGCCGGGGCGAGCAGACGTACCGCACCTGGCAAGATCCGGGCGCCGATTTTTTCCCCCAACTCGACACGCTGCAGGGGGGAGGCGCCTCCAAAGAATTTCAGTGGAATTTTGCGCTCGTGGCCGCCTGGTCGGCCCTGCTCGATCCGGCCGATACCACCCGCTGGGACGTGTCGCCCCGCAGCATGGGCAATATCTCGGCGTATCCGCAAAACCTGGCAGGTTTGCACGATTTTTACAACCTGCAATCCGGCCGCGACCCCGGCGCCGGCCGGCCCCTGAACCCCCGCACCGGGCAGCCGTACGCGGCGCAGTGGGTATCCCGGGCCGATTTTCTCCGCGCCGCCGTGCAGTATTGGGCGGAAGGACCGAATGCGGAAACGCCGCCCGGGCACTGGCTTGGGCTGCTCCATTATGTCAGCGACCAGCCCGGACTGGTTAAAAAATTCAACGGGAAAGGTCCGGTACTGAGTGATTTGGAATGGGACGTGAAGGCCGGTCTGACGCTGAGCGCCGCCCTGCACGACGCCGCCATTGCTGCCTGGGGCGTCAAGGCCCGGTATGAAGGGCCGCGTCCGATTACCGCCCTGCGCTACCTGGCCGCCCGCGGCCAGTGCACCGACCCCAAACTCCCGTCCTATCACCCGGCAGGAATTCCCCTGATCCCGGGCCGCATCGAACTGATTAAAAAGGGCGATCCGCTAGCAGGTCCGAAAAACGCCCAGGTAGGCAAAATAAAATGCTACGCCTGGAAAGGGCCCTTCGCGGTGGAAGATCCTGCTACCCAAACCGCCGGCGCGGGCTGGATCCTGGCCGAGAATTGGTTTCCTTACCAATCCAAATCGTTTATTTCGCCGCCCTTCGGCGGGTTTGTCTCCGGCCACGCCGCATTTTCACATGCCGCCGCCGCCGCTTTGAGCCTGCTGACCGGCGACGAGTATTTCCCCGGCGGACTGGGCGAGTTTAAGATCATCGCCGATAATCAGTTCCTGCGCGTGGAAAAAGGCCCCTCCACCGACGTGACCCTCCAGTGGGCGACCTACCGCGACGCTGCCGACCAGGCCGGCCTGTCCCGCATCTGGGGCGGCGCCAACGCGCCCTTCGACGATATTCCCGGGCGCAAGATCGGCACGGAAGTCGGGACGGCGGCCTTTCGCCAGGCGGCCGGCTATTTCTATAAGGATACCGACCACGACGGCGTCTTGC
>JAUMBL010000093.1:0-9054 GCA_032115775.1 Saprospiraceae bacterium
TGCAGTACGGAGCAGGGACGATCGCAGTCGCCAACTAAATACATCATTTATCTATGAAAGTAGGGCTGGTTCAGCACGCCTGCACAGGCGACAAAGCATCCAATATCCGCAAATCACTCGACGGCATTGCCGATTGCGCCCGACAGGGCGCCGAACTGGTCGTGCTACAGGAATTGCACTGCGGGCTTTATTTTTGCCAGATCGAGGATACGGCTATGTTTGATCTGGCGGAACCGATCCCCGGATCGGATACGGAGGTCTTCAGCGCGGCAGCGCGGCAGCACGGCGTGGTGCTGGTGTCCTCGCTTTTTGAAAAACGCGCCCCGGGGCTTTACCACAATACCGCCGTGGTGTTTGAAAAAGACGGCGCCATCGCCGGAAAATATCGCAAGATGCACATTCCGGACGACCCCGCCTATTATGAAAAATTTTATTTCACCCCCGGCGACCTCGGTTTCCAACCCATCCAAACCTCTGTTGGCAAATTGGGCGTGCTCGTCTGCTGGGATCAATGGTACCCGGAAGCCGCCCGCCTCATGGCGCTCGCCGGCGCCGAAATCTTGATCTACCCGACCGCCATAGGCTGGGAAAGTACGGACGAAGAATCCGAAAGACACCGCCAATATGAGGCCTGGTTTACCATCCAACGCGCCCACGCCATTGCAAACGGCCTGCCGGTGGTCGCTGTGAACCGTACCGGCCACGAACCGGACTGGAGCGGCGCAACTAATGGCATACAGTTCTGGGGGCAAAGTTTCGTGGCAGGCCCGCAGGGCGAAGTTATCGCCCGCGCAACACCCGACCAGGCGCAAAATCTGGTCGTGGAAATCAACAAAGCACGCACGGAATCTGTTCGGAGAATCTGGCCTTTCTTCCGGGATCGAAGGATCGACGCTTACGGTGAACTCGTAAAAAGATATATTGACTGACTTACCTCCGGAAGCCGGAAACTTTGACGTCCGTTTTTTCTTCCATTTTTTAAAAACACCCCATCTCCAATCCGCAATTTTTCTCCATGGTTACAGAATTTGAAAAAAACCTCGACGCGTACAAACTCCTCCTTTCTAACCTCAACCGCCGCTTGGAAGCCATTTATACGGGCGGCGGAAAAAAACGCCAAGAAAAACTGCGCGAGGAGGGCAAAATGGGCGCTCGGGAGCGCATAGACTACCTTTTAGATGCCGGAGCGCCGCGGGTGGAAATCGGCGCGTTCGCCGGATATGAAATGTATCAGGAACACGGCGGTTGCCCGGCTGGCGGAGTCGTTGTTGTGATTGGGTACGTGCGCGGTCGGCAGTGTATTGTCGTTGCCAACGACGCTACGGTGAAAGCGGGCGCTTGGTTTCCGATCACCGGAAAAAAGAATTTGCGCGCACAGGAAATCGCCATGGAAAACCGCCTGCCGATTATCTATTTGGTGGACAGCGCCGGCGTGTACCTGCCGATGCAGGATGAAATATTTCCCGATAAAGAGCATTTCGGCCGAATTTTCCGCAATAATGCGCGAATGTCTGCCGCCGGCATCCCGCAAATCGCCGCCATCATGGGCGCTTGTGTGGCCGGCGGCGCCTACCTTCCCATCATGTCCGACGAGGCGCTGATCGTAGAGGGCACCGGTTCGGTGTTTCTCGCAGGCCCTTATCTGGTGAAAGCCGCTATCGGCGAGGACGCCGACAAGGAAACACTGGGCGGCGCCCACACCCACAACGCCATCAGCGGTGTCACGGATTATAAGATGCCCAACGACCAGACCTGCCTGGATACGGTGCGGCAACTGATAGACAAAATGGGTCGCTTTGAACAAGCCGGGTTCGACCGGGTAACGCCCCAGCCACCGCAGGGCAATCTGGACGATCTGTTGGGTATTTTCCCGGAACACGCTGCCAAACCGTACAATTCCCTCGAGCTGGTTCAGCGTCTGGTGGACGGCGGCGAGCTGCTGCAATACAAAGCGCATTACGGCAAAACGATTTTGTGTGCCTATGCGCGCATAGACGGCTGGGCGGTGGGTATTGTGGCCAACAACCGGCAGGTCGTCAAAACGGCCAAAGGTGAATTTCAATTCGGCGGCGTGATCTATTCCGATTCCGCCGATAAAGCCACCCGGTTTATCCTGAACTGCAACCAGAAAAAAATCCCGCTCGTATTTCTGCACGACGTGACCGGCTTCATGGTCGGCACGCGCTCCGAACACGGTGGGATCATCAAAGACGGCGCAAAAATGGTAAACGCAGTCGCCAATAGCACGGTGCCGAAATTTTCCGTCGTAATCGGCAATTCGTATGGCGCCGGGAATTACGCCATGTGCGGAAAAGCCTACGATCCCCGCTTGATCGTCGCCTGGCCGACCGCCAAAATCGCGGTCATGGGCGGCGAGCAGGCCGCCAAAGTGCTGACGCAAATACAGGTGCAGACCCTCAAGTCAAAAGGACATGCACCCGATCCGGAGGCCGAAAAGCGGCTGTTCGAAGAAACAAGTAAGCGATACAACGAGCAAACTACCCCGTACTACGCCGCCGCGCGGCTGTGGGTGGATGCGATTATTGACCCGCGCGATACCCGACTGTGGATCAGCCAGGGTATCGCGGCGGCCAACCAGGTGCCGGTGGAAAAATTCAACGTCGGGGTTATACAAAGTTAGGCGACAGAGCCGGCACGTTTTCCAGCGCCTGCTCCAGATCCCACCACAAATCCTCGACGTTTTCCACGCCGACCGACAGGCGCACGAGGGCGGGCGTGATGCCGAAGGCTATTTTTTCTTCCGGATCCACCCCGGCGTGCGTCATGGTCGCCGGATGCTGCGCCAGGGATTCCGTGCTTCCCAGGCTGACGGCCAGTTTTACCAGTTTGAGGTGGTTCAAAAAGGCAAAGGCTTCTGCTTCGCCGCCGTGGACCTCGAAGGAGACCATTGCGCCCGGCGAGTTGCACTGACGGCGATAGGTTTCGTATGCTTCGCCGTCGGCCGGAGTGAGCAGTCCAAGGTAGTACACTTTTTCAATTTTGGGGTGTGCCGCCAGGCGTTCGGCGATTGATTGGGCGTTTTCCGCCTGTTTTTCCATCCGCAATTTCAGCGTTTCCAAGCTGCGGAGCAACAGCCAGCCGGTGTGCGGCGCGATCATATTTCCCAGGAAAGTACGCAGGGTTTTGATGCGCGCGATGGCTTCCGCGCTGCCCAGGCAGGCGCCGGCGATCACGTCGCTGTGACCGCCTATATATTTCGTCGCCGAGTAGAGTACCAAGTCGGCGCCGTGTCGGAGCGGATGCTGCCAAAGCGGGCCCATGTAGGTATTATCCACAGCCACCATCACATGCCGATCCGGCGCGCCGTACTGGTCGGCGAGCGACCGGCACATGGCAATATCCACGAGATCATTGGTCGGGTTGGCGGGCGTTTCGATAAAAATCATCCCCAGCCGATCCTTTTTGCCGGAAGATTCGATGATCTGTGCGAGTTCTTCCCGCGTGGCATGCGGGCGGAATCCGCGGACTTCCACCCCCCATTTCGTGAGGACATGGTGCACGAAATGGCTGGTGCCGCCGTAGAGTGGGTTGCTGTACAACAGCAGATCGCCGGGTTGCAGAAACTCCATCATGGCGGTGGTGATCGCCGACATCCCGCTTTCGAAAGCGGCGCAGGCTTCTGCATCATCCCAGAGTGTCAGGCGGTCTTCCAGAATTTCCATGTCCGGATTATTTAACCGGCTGTAAATCAGGCCCGTCTTCTCGCGTGCTGCGCGCTCCCGCAGACCGTACGCGAGTTCGAAAAAAGCCTTACCGTCTTCCGCCGAACGGAAAACAAAGGTGGACGTTTGGAAAATGGGACATTTCACGGCGCCCTCCGACCATTCGGGTCGGTAGCCGTGCGACATCATGAGGGTTTCGGGCTGAAAGGATTTTTTCATAATTTTTGTGCAATTAAGAGAACTACAGAGCCGCGAACGGCTAGACATCTACGCAAAAAACAAACAGAATTTCTCGTTGCACAAAGGTACGTCCTGCCATTCAACAGGCGGGTAAAATCTTTCCACAGGGCGTCCGGAAATAGGGTTAAACCCTTTTCGGCTTTTCAGGCCAGTTTCAGCGTAAATCCGAATGTGGAGCCCTGATCCACATTGCTGCGCACATTGATCGTTTGCTTGTGCGCTTCCACGATATGCTTCACGATAGAGAGGCCGAGGCCGGTACCGCCGATCTCGCGCGATCGGTGTTTGTCCACGCGGAAGAACCGATCGAAGACGTGCGGCAGGTCTTCCGGCGCTATACCGATTCCGTTGTCGCTGACCTCCACCAATATAAAAGTGGCCATATCATAGAAACTGAGTTTGGTCACGCCGCCGTCCCGGCCGTATTTGATCGAATTTTGCACCAGGTTAATCAGTACCTGCCGGATGGCTTCTTTATCCGCGATAATGCGGAAGTGCTGATTGGCGCCTTCTTTGTACGTAAGGCGGATATTTCTTTCCCGGGCTTTGATCTCCATATCGGTGAACACCTCGTCGCAAAGACTGCGGATGTCAAATTCCTGCATTTCAAGAATCATTTGCCCGGCCTCGAGTTTATTGATGGTTTCCAAGTCTTCCACGATGGCCTGCAGGCGTTCGATATTGCGCGCGGCCCGTTGCAGGTATTTCATGTTCACTTCCGGATCGTGGATCGCCCCGTCCAGCAGCGTATGGATGAACCCTTGGATGTTAAATATCGGCGTTTTCAGTTCATGCGAAACATCGCCGATAAATCGGCGGCGGTAGGCGGCCAATTTTTCGAGGTCTTCAAATTCGCGCGCACTCTGCTCTGCCCATTGCTCCACTTCCCGATCTACCAGGCTGAGGATGTCCTCATTCATCCTGATTTTATCGGCTTTAAAATCGCTCGACATTTTGTGTCGGTGGATGATCTTATAGATCAGTTTGATGCGCCGGAAGATGAAATAGCGGACGAAGAAAAAATTGGCGGTAAAATCGGCGGCAAGCGCCAGCGCAAAAAACGCGGCGATGCCCATCCACTTAATCGAGAGTAGGCCGGCCCAATTCAGGAGGGCGGCGAGCAGGGCAACGGAGGCCGCCGTGGTGAAAGCCGCCATAAAGGCGAGTTGCTGCGGCGTTTGATTCTTAAAAACCATGCTCAAAAATCGAACTTATATCCGATTCCTTTCATTGTTTTGATAAAATTTTCTCCAAGTCGTTCCCGCAACTTCCGAATATGTACGTCAATCGTGCGATTTCCGACAATGACCTCGCTGCCCCAAATGCGGTCGAATATCTCTTCCCGGGTAAACACGCGCCCTGGTTTAGATGCCAGGAGCCAGAGTATTTCGAATTCTTTCCGGGGCAATTCAATTTTTTCTTCATTTCGATAGACCATCATCTTCGTGCGGTCAATACGCAGTGGCGGCGCTTCGATGATCTCCGGGTCGTCTTCCCCCGCGCGGTCGCTGCGGCGCAAAAGCGCGTTGATGCGGCTGAGTAAAACGCGCGGTTTGATCGGTTTGGTGATGTAATCGTCGCCGCCGACATCCAGCGCGGTGATCTGGGAAAAATCCTCATCACGGGCGGTCAGAAAAGCGATCGGCGTATCTTGGAACTCCTTTTTTTCCCGAAGTTGGCGGCAAAGTTCCACGCCGTCCATCTCCGGCATCATGATGTCCAGCAGGATCAAATCCGGTTTGTGCTGTTCGGCGGCAGCCAGTCCCTGCAGACCGTCCTGCGCCACCACGACGACGAAGCCTTCCTTTTTCAGGTTGTACTGGAGAAATTCCAGGATGTCCGGCTCGTCATCCACAATCAATATCTTTTTTGCCGAAGATTTTTCTTTCATAATGCCTGGATTTGAGGCAAAGTTAGAAAGGAGGTGCGTGGAACCGGCGTATTTTACAGATTAAGTTAATGTTAATTATCCCGTCAATCGTGTCTGCGGGGTATTTTTTAATCCGCAATAAACATTTAGGTAAAAATGAAACACGCGAATAGTTCTTACATTTGACCCTGCATTTCGATTTAATACGCTTGTTTGCCCATAGCCAGGATATGCTGCGGAAGCCGAAAACAGGCGTTTTTTTACGTTTTGCCTTTTGCGGAAATATCCCGACACGCCCTGCCAATAATACGCTGTTATGCCTAACCATCCTGTCCGCCCCCGCCGCAATCGCCTGCTTTCCATGCCGCGGATGTTCCGCCGCCGATTAAAAGCCGGCATGCCGATAACGGATCCTTTCGGAAATATTCTCTTTGTTAAACGACTGATCACTATTCTGATCGGTACGACCACCTATGCCGGCATAAATATTTTTAATCGGCTGGAGGTAGAGGGCACTGAACATTTGAAAGATCTGCCGGATAGAAATGTGCTGTTTGTTTCCAATCACCAGACCTATTTTGCCGACGTATTCGCGCTTTTCCACATTTTTTCTGCGCTGAAATGGCGCTTTCGAAACATCAACCTGCCCGTGTACCTGCTCTGCCCGCGCGTAAAATCCTATTACATCGCCGCCGCAGAAACCATGCTGGAGAGCGGCTGGTTGCCGCGTCTCTTTACCTACGCCGGCGGAATTACCATTAAGCGCAACTGGCGCAGGGCGGGTCAGGATATCCAGGGCGGCGCAGACCTGAGCGCGCCGATCAAGATAAAAAAAGCGCTGTCTTTTGGCTGGGTTATTACGTTCCCGCAAGGCACGACCACGCCAAACGCGCCGGTTCGAAAAGGCACGGATAATATCATCAAAAGCTACCGACCGATTGTGGCGCCGGTGCGCATCGAGGGTTTTCGGGAGGCGTTTGACAAAAAAGGATTGCGTATCCGAAAGGCCGGCAGCCGGCTCCGGGTGCGTTTTTTACCTCCGGTACAATTTGATGCCGATGCTACTGTTGCGGAAATTCAGCAATTCCTGGAAGCGCATTTGTTGGAAGAAGCATGCGCTGATGCCTAGAGAACCTTCTGAAAACCGCTGGCGATTCAGAGGTTTTCAGAAGGTTCTCCAAGGTTAATACGTTGCTATTTTCAAGGGCAGGCACAAAAAGCGTCCGTTAATGCAACGGCCTGCACGGTGAAGCTGCCTGCCGGCGTACCCGGCGGCGGGCAGATTTGAAACCCGCCGGAATTGGTGTTAAAGTTTACCGTAAAATCGCCGGTAAAGGGATTGTTAACGGTGAGTGCGTAAGGGGGCGTGCCGGTAAAAGTGGCGCTGACGGTTCGGCAGTTGCCCGGGCAGACGTCCGGGTTGTTCAGTTGCAGCAAAACGCCCGGCAGTGCGCGCCAGGTAAGTTGTCCGGCATTTGAAATATCAAGGCAGGGATCGTTCAAGTTCACGTTGCCGCCGACGTTATTGCCGGCGATGGCGGCTACGTAGTAGGTTTGGCCGGTTTGCATGGTTGCAGGATTGTACGAGAAATTCGGCGTGTTCGCGGTAGCCAGAATCGTTCCGAGCGGGTTGGCGGGGCTGGTGTAGAGGATAAATTGGAGCAGATCGCCGGATTCCAGCTCCTCATCGCCGTTATGGGTAAAAACGGCATCCTGATTGATGCACACCGTTTGCGAAATACCGATCATGTTGCCGGCGTCCGTGAGACAGCACAACGGGCCGTTGCAAAGATCGGTTTCCGTCAGGCTGACTGTGCCGTTTTGGCTGCTGCCGGCCGCTGAAGCGGGGCCGGTGGTGGCTACTGGCGACACGGTGGCCGTGGGCGGGACAATTCCAACCGCCACGATGCCGGCATCCGTCGGGCAGCACGATTCTAAATTGCCTTCGGCATTCGTTTTGAGGACGAACATATCCCGTGCAGCCCCGGAGCTATAGCCTACGGCCAGATAGCCGCCATCGGGGCAAGGTTTAGCATGAAACAGGCGGCCGTTGCCTTGATAGGCGTAAGATTTCGACCACACCACACTACCGCTGCCGTTTGTTTTAATTAAATAACCCTGGCTAATGTCGGCGCTCATGTGCGTTGGTGCAAAGATGAACCCGCCGTCGGGAGTAGTTTCGATGCGTGCCTCGTAGTTTCCATTTGGAACCGGATAATACTGCCCCCAAACCAATCCACCCGAGTTATTGTAACTAATTATCCACGGATAAGAGACATTACCGTTGGAATAGCTCCAAGTTTGGCCACTTGCGGTCATACCGGCGCCACCCGGTATCATGTAATTAGTATTGTCATTATTCGACAAGTTAACACGATTGGCGCTTTGTAGTTCGCCATCGGAGTTTAATCTAAATAATATGGCGTCATGGTTATTACCGCCCATAAAAAAAAATCCGGAAACCCAGATATCCCCGTTGGCGGCCGACAACGTGTAGCCCGCCATGTCTCCACCTCCTCCCCCCCAGACTTTCCTCCACTGGCTATCGCCATTGAAATCCAGTTTTTCTATAAAAATATCCCAAAATCCTTGACCAACGCTCTGGGTTGCTCCTGAAACGACATACCCATCGGACGTTTCGCTGATCCCACGTCCGGTCTCTGCGCTGCTACCGCCGCAGGTACGTTCCCAGAGGACGGTACCGTTGGCATCAAATTTCACCACATAGATGTCTATACCGCCTGCCCCAAAACTATTCGTCTCGCCCAGCGCAATGTAACTGCCATCAGAACAATCCAAAATATAGCTAAAAAAATCGTTGCCGGATCCACCATAGGCCTGGCTCCACTCGACGGCGCCGGCTGCGCTAAACTTGACCAGCATCGCATCCGTTCCGCCCAATCCGCCGCCGGCGCTGCTGCCCGCAACGATAAAACTGTTGTCGGCTAAAACCGTTACATATCGAGCCTCGTCGTTACTGCTCGTACCATGACGCAGTTTGAAGGTGGGGATTTGCGCGTGCAGGGACGCGCTCCCGAAAAATAGAAAGGCAAGAAAGTGCAAACGAAACATACTCATATTGTTTGAGTTTAGCAGGATGATACGGCGCGTGCGTCCGAAGGGCAGGCGCGTGTTTGGGAACTACTTTACAAGTATTAGAACCTTCATTTGAAGACTAATATGTAAACCTCAAAAAGTTGTTTTCGGTTTATTAAATTTATGTTGATCGAGGCGGAGCCTCAAAATTTAGCCCGCCCACCC
>JAUMBL010000094.1:0-51263 GCA_032115775.1 Saprospiraceae bacterium
CTCCGAATTGGCGCTTGGGGAATCGTCCGGTCGGTTTGCTACAATAGCATGCCTCGACAATATAATAATTGTGGTACCTACTTTGCCTTTACTGCAAAATTACACGCATTTATTATTCATTTTAATCTTTGAAAAAAATATATTACCTAATTATTTCCTAAAAACAGGAGAACGTGGTTAGAACAGGCCGATCGGCATTACGGACCTTTCAAATATCGGGCTATAAACGACAATATCTTTTCGGTAGCGCCTTTATTTTCCTGAAGATACTGCCTTGCGGCTGCGGAGGCTTTTATTCGTTCCTCGGGGTTTTCCAGTTTTTTCAACACCGCGCAGATTTTTTCGGCAGAATCGCAGGGAAAAGCTCCGCCCGAATCAGCCAGTTGCCGGGCCTCTTCAAATTTCTCAAAACGGGGGCCGAAGAGCACCGGCAGGCCGAAGGCGGCGGGTTCCAGCGTATTGTGGATGCCGCGGCCAAATCCGCCGCCTATATAAGCGGCGTATCCGTAGCGGTACAGGCCGTTCAGCAGCCCGATATTGTCTATAATGAGCACGCGGGCGGCCTGGGCGCGCTCCGGGCTTGCTTGAGAATACCGCAAAAGCGCCAGGTGCGGATCGGCGTCGCGGAGGCGTTTTTCCAGCGCTTGCACGTAGTTTTCCGAAGGCGCGTGCGGCGCGAGGATCAGGCGCCAGGCTGCGAATGCGGGGTTTGTCAGCAGGGGAATCAGGGCGGCTTCGTCGGCCGGCCAGGTACTTCCGGCCACGAGCGTAAAATCCGTTTTTGGAGGCGCGAAAGCGGCTGCGATCGGATTTTCGGAGGCGGAAGTGGGCAGGGTCAGCACGCGGTCAATGCGGGTATCTCCGGCTAAGGCGACATTTTTATATCCGTGTTGGTGGAGCAGGCGCATGGACGCCTCATTTTGGACAAAAATATGCGTGAAGCAGGAGAGCATCTGCCGCCAGTGTCTGCCATACCATGTAAAAAAAGGCTGCCCGGGTCGGAACAGCGCGGAAATCAGCAGCGTCGGCGTATTGCGGTTTCGGAGCGCGAACAGGTAATTCGCCCAAAACTCGTATTTTACAAAAACGGCGAGGTTCGGGCGGAGCAGTTCGAGAAAATCCCGGGCATTTTCCGGCGTATCGGCGGGCAAGTATCCCACCCAATCGGCGCCGGGATAATTTTTTCTGATGAGATACCCGGAGGGCGAGAAAAAGGTCAGCGCGATTTTCCAGTCGGGGAAGGCAGCCCGGAACGCTTCGATCAGCGGGCGCCCCTGCTCAAATTCGCCGAGCGAAGCGGCGTGTACCCAGAGCACTTGGTCGGCGGGCCTTGGGCGCCATTGTTGGCGCAGCATCTGCCGCCAATGTCGGCGGCCGGTCACCCAAAGGCGAGCTTTCGGATGCACGCGCGCTGCGAGGTGTAGGAAGGCGACGAAAATTCGGATACCGAGCGTGTACAAAGCGGCGAGTTGGGCTAGTAATAGATTTGTTCCGCTTTTCCGGGATAGAAAGGCAGCGTCCAGACTGCTTTGATGCCGAAGCGCAGGTCGAGCCGGCGGCCGTCGAGTTTGCGCCGGTCGTTGAAGTCCCATTCCCGGAGCGTCTGCGTGAAGCCCTGAGTAAATTCGAGGCCCAAAGTCCAGTTAGACCGCCGATTTCTGGCCAGGTGTTGCCACCCGATGAACTCGTTGAGCGCGAGTCCGCCGCATTTCCGGTCGTAGCCCTTGATATAATCTCCTGTGAGTTGCGTGACCGACTGCGAGTCGTCCTGAATGCGAATCCAGTGTTGGGTATAGCCGGCGCCCAGCGTCAGGCGGATGCCGGATCGTTGCGCGCCCAGGACGAATAGTTTGCCCAGCAGCAAGCCGCTGTAAAAACCTCTTTGTCGGAGCGCGACAGAGGCGATGATGCGGTTATTTCCAATGATATCCCCTTCCGGCGTGCGGAGGATGGCGAGCGGGTCTTCCTGCACATTCGTGCCGAAATAGAATTGTCCTTCTGCGCCGAAAATAAAATTCGAGGCGGAGGCGAATTCAAGTCCGCCGCCCAACGTGCCCGTGGCGCCGAAGCGGTCAGCAAGGTTACCGCCGGTTTTTTGCCCGCCCAGCGCTAGGTGCAGCAGGATGGCCTTGCCGTCGTTGACCGGCAACTCCTCCGGGTGCATCGGAAATTTTTGGGCAAAAAGCGGAAATGCCAACAAACAGGAAAACAGGAAGAAGAGCAGGCGCATACTGAAAACCGGGAAAATAGGAGGATAAACAATTAGCCCGCAAGTTAGGCTTTTTTAGAGAAAAGACCGAAAAACAGGCGCGGTAGCGCCAAAAAGGCTTTATCGCTTTGTCAAAAGCCGGAATCTGACGGTGACGCTCCGCACTTTTCGGCCTGATACAGATCAAATCCGCGCATAACGCCGGTCAGCAGCGGAAACCATCAATGCGCTGAACTTTGCATCAAAATGAATCAGCAATATGAAAAGCACATTGATTTTGATGCTCCTACTGGTCGCTGCCGGTGTATTCGGCCAGGGCGCCTATTCGATTGGCAGCGCGACCATGGTCATCAAAGGCACCTCCAACCTGCACGATTGGGAATCCGCAGTGAAGGAAATTCGCGGCAAAGCAGACCTGACAATCGAGGAGGGCAAGCTCTCCGCAATCAACTCCCTAAGCGTCGAGGCGCCTGTGAAATCTATCAAAAGTACGAAGGGTTCGATTATGGACAATAAAACCTACGACGCCCTGAAAGCGGATGAACACCCCAAAATCACCTTCAAACTGGAACGCGCAACACCGACAAAACAATCCGGAGACGGATACAGCGTGACGGCAAGCGGATCGCTGACCATCGCGGGGGCTACAAAAAAGGTGGATCTCACCGTGAAAGGGAAAACGGACGCCGGCGGGAACCTTCTCTTCAGCGGTTCCAAAAAAATCAAAATGACGGATTACGGAATCAAACCGCCTACCGCCCTGATGGGAACCATGACGGTCGGCGACGAGGTGGAAGTGGTCTTTTCCGTGACCCTCAAAAAAGTGTAAAATCAAGGCAAATTCTATAAAACAGTCACTTAATTCATTCTTTCCTATGAAAAGCAGATTTATCCCACTTGCACTTGCCGCATTTTTTGCATGCTCCGTTGCCGTTGTTTATGCGCAGCAACCCGCGCTCCAGTACTTCCGTCCCTGGGACAAAGAAGGCATCAACATGTTCGAGCCCTCCAAAACGGCGGAACAGCCGGAATACACAGGCTTTAAAATCCGAATCGGCGGCGCGTTTACCCAGGACTTCCAGTCGCTGAAACATGAAAACAAAGCGAATTACATAAAATCGGCAAATGACGGCCGAAACGCTAATTTTCTGTATGGGGTAGCAACGCCACAGGGAACCGGCTCGAACACCGTATGGGCGTTGAACGGTCCGGATTCGACCGCTGCCACGTTGACCGGCTTTAACTTGGCGATGGCCAACCTGAATCTAGATTTCCAGATTGCGGATGGTATCCGCGTCGGATTGGAAAACTACATGTCCTCCCGCCACCACTCCGAGTTTTGGGTAAAAGGCGGTTATATCCAAATTGACAAATTGCCGATGTTCAACAACCCGGATTGGTACAGCAAGTACTTCCGCGTCAAAATCGGTCACTTCCAGCCCAACTACGGCGATATGCAGTTCCGCCGCACGGATGGCGGCAACGCGATGTACAATCCGTTTGTTGAAAACTACATCCTGGACGCATTCACGACGGAGATCGGCGGTGAAGTATATGTATTTCCGGTGGACGGATTCATGGGGATGGTCGGTATGAGCTCCGGTTTCATCAACGGCAACATCGAAAACTACTCGGACGCAAACAACGCCTCGGGTGTTGTTCCGACTAAAAAAACGCCATCCATCTTTGCCAAACTGGCTTACGACAAGACGATCAACGATTTCCGTTTCCGCCTGTCGGCTTCGCTATACAACAATCCGAATATCCAGCGCAACACGCTGTATGCGGGCGACCGCACTGGTTCGCACTACTTCCTGGTCATGGAGCCGGCGCTGCAGTCAAACGGTACGGCGACGGCTTCCGGCGCCCAGTTCACCTCCGGCCGTTTCAACCCGAACGTATCGAACCGCGTGCAGGCGATCATGATCAACCCGTTTGTTAAATTCAAAGGTTTGGAAGTATTTGGCGCGTTTGAATCCATGCGGGGCGCGGTATATAGCGATGTGGACACGCGCGATACCAGCTGGACGAACCGTTCCTTCAATCAATTTGCCATCGAGGGCTTGTACCGTTTCCTGCCGGAAGAGCAGGCGTACGTCGGCGTACGCTACGTGAGCATGACCGGCGAGCCGGGCTTTAAAAATACCAACAACGAATATTTGAAAGTAAACGTCAACCGCCTTGCGATTGCCGCCGGCTGGTTCCCGACCAAAAACCTGCTCCTCAAAGGCGAATACGTTCTGCAGAACTATGGCGATCCGAATTCGGATGATTTCCAGGCCGATAAGGATTTTCCGACAACGGACTACCGCTACAAAGGAAAATTCAGCGGCTTCATGATCCAAGCCGTCGTAGGATTCTGATAAACTAAATGATAAGAAACTGTTTTGTTGGTCGCCTTTGAGCCAAGAAAGATCCGTTTTTCACCACATTTCGCGATTTTTCGGGTTAGACAGCGAGCCGGCTAAGTAATTACGACAAAAAACAGTTTATAATCGCTAACCAAATAAACGGCCCTGTGGCGCTATGGATGAATAGAGGTCACAGGGCATTTCTAAGTTGTGTATGTATCTTTCAGGCGTTTTTACCGGACAATGGCTCTTCCTGTTCACGGCTTGGGCGATCACGCTGGGCTGGGGCACAACGAAAACCGGTGTTATGAAAAAGCATTTCATTATTGCGGACAACAGTCGTATTTTATTAAAAGGTGTTTCAAATGTGAACACCTTTACTTGCGATTGCGCGGAACGGTACAACCCGCAGGTTTTTGAACTGGAGCGGCAGGACGGGGGGACGCGGTTTCACCAAACCTCCCTGAAAATCAGCACCCGAAAATTTAACTGCCACAATGACAAGATTGATCAAGACATGCGAAAAGCCTTGAAGGCCGATAAATTTCCGTACATCCAGATTGATCTGTTGGAGACCCGCCAAGATATTGGTTCGCTGCAATCCGCCAACCGCGATTGGTTCGACATCCAGGCCAAGGTGCGCATTACGATCTGCGGCGTACAGCGCATCAAAACCATCCCGGCGAAAGCGATGGCGCTTTCTGAAAACGCATTTCGCCTCAAAGGCATACACCCGATCGTCATGTCGGAGTTTGGGATTGCCCCGCCGACGGCGCTTTTCGGGCTGATTCAGGTTCAAGATCAGATTGACTTTCATTTCGACCTTTTCCTATCCATCAGCGAACTTTCATAACCCATTAACTCGTCTTAACAAAAGAAGTAACTACTTAGCCGGTCGCGTCTGAGACAAAAAAGAATCCAATTTTTGCCAGACGAAGCGATTTTTTGCAGGCCGTAGCAGCGCTACGGTCAAAAAAAATTGCGAAGTATGGCGGAAAATGGAACTTTTTGGGCCAGATAGCGAGCCGGCTAAGTAGTTACTAAAAGAATTACAACTATGAAAAGCGTTATTCTACCCGGCGTACTCGCCGGTTTCGTGCTCTTGGCGTTCAGTTATGCGGCGCTTTGGGGGCTGGTTAATTTCCTGCCCAACCTGGCAGAACAGTATTACAACCCCGTTTTTAGCCTGGAGGGCGATAAGACGGTGCTGTATTTTTTGCACCCATTTGTCCTGAGCTTTGCCTTGGCTTGGTTTTGGGATCGTTTTAAAGGCCAGTTTGAGGGCCATTGGATTGTGCGCGGACTGGAGTTGGGCTTAGTGTACGGCATCGTAGCCACTTTACCGGCCATGTGGATTACCTTTAGTTCGCTGTCGCTTTCCTTCCCGCTAGTACTTTCCTGGTTTGCATACGGCGTGTTTCAGGCTGCCGTTGTCGGGCTTATTTATGCGAAATTGAATCCCTAGAAAAACAAGAGCGCCTATTTTTTGCTTCGAATACGCGTTTATCGAACGACATCCTGTTCGATAAACGCATCTTGGATTTGGTGCAAATTGGGATCAATCATGCGCTAAACAAACAGCTGATTGATTACGTCCAGCGCCAGCAGGGTAGATGTTTTAAAAAGGCGATTATCCAGTGCGTCAAAGGTGTCGTCGGCTTGAATTTCGACGCATTTTTGCGCTATAATTTTGGCCGCCTCCATTTTTTCATCCGGAATAAACGCGGTCACGCCGGTCACTTTAGCGCCATAGTCGAGGGCTTGTTGGATGGGATTCGACCCTCTGAAAGCAGGCAGGAGGGCGGGATGCGTGCTGACGATCCGCCCCGGGAAGTCCTGCAGGAGGCCGGCGCCGAGCACGTGCGTCCAACCGGCTAAATACAGGTAATCCACCTCATTTGTTTTCAGTATGGCCAGAATATGATCTTCGAAGGCCTTTTTGGTTTTGAAGGCGGTTCTGACAGCCAGCTCGTAGGGGATATGGTTCAAATCAGCGAAGGCAATGGCAGGCGATTCGTCATTGTCGCTCAGAATAAGCTTCAAGCGCGGTTTGACCAGCCGGCGTTTAAAATCCTTGATAATTTCCTGCGCCTCGCGTCCATCTCCGGATATCAAAACGGCAAAATTTTTCATTAGCGAATCAGTTAAAATGTTCGACGCCCAATTTTTGGCAGCACGCGGTATCGGTGAGCCGGTGGTTTGTTAAAAATGGGTAGAAAAAGTTGATTTTTTTTAAACAGATTAACCTACCTCAAACTTCAGGCCAGTAATTCAATTTTGCGCAAGATTAGGTGAATATTCCGGAAAAATTCACGTATTTTTTGATTTTTGTTTCAATTATCTAGTTTGGGGCGGTTACGGCGCGTATTAGCTGGGGTTAAGGGTCTTCAATTTTTTATATTGGCTATTCTTCCCTGCTGTTAAAATGCCGAAAAATACGACCTTTGCGCCGCCTTCTTGGGCACTGATTTTTTTAAACAAAAAAAGCGTGCACGCATCCGGGTTCGGTAATCCTGTTCCGCCAGCCGGATCGCCACACTTAAACAGATTCACACATGAAAAAATTACTGTTGTCCGCGCTGTGTTGTTTTTTTGCAGCAACCGGATTTTCGCAGACGTATCCAAAGTATAACACGGATGACATCCTGGTGTCCTACCAAAAATTCGTGCTGCCGAACGGCCTGCGCCTGTTGGTGCACGAAGACCACAAGGCGCCCATCGTGGCGGTCAATCTGTGGTATCACGTCGGCTCCAAGAATGAAAAAATGGGGAAGAGCGGTTTTGCGCACCTGTTTGAACACCTGATGTTCAACGGCTCGGAAAATTTCAACACGGATTACTTTCAGGCGCTGGAAGCCATCGGCGCGACCGACCTGAACGGCACGACAAATGAAGACCGCACCAACTATTTCCAAAACGTCCCGGTCAACGCGCTCGACCAGGTACTCTGGCTCGAATCTGACCGTATGGGTCATTTGCTCGGCGCTATTGACCAGGCAAAGTTGGACGAACAGCGCGGCGTGGTGCAAAACGAAAAACGCCAAGGCGAAAATCAGCCTTACGCTAAAGGCTGGGATATTATACAAAAAGAAATGTTCCCGCCGCACCACCCTTACGGGCACACCGTGATTGGTGAAATGGAGGATCTGAACGCTGCCAGCCTGGAGGACGTGCATGAGTGGTTCAAAACTTATTACGGCGCAGCCAACGCCGTACTGGTCGTAGCAGGCGATGTCAACCCGGAAGAAACCTACCAAAAAGTACTCAAATACTTCGGAAACATCCCGTCCGGCCCCACCATCAGCCGCCCGGGCATAAACGTGCCGCGCCGTTTCGGCAATACCCGGGGCGAATACCAGGATCGCGTGCCACAAGCTATGGTCGTGATGTGTTGGAACGCGCCGGAATGGGGATCCAAAGAACACGCCTGGCTCGACCTGTCCTCCGATATCCTGGCTTCCGGTAAAACCAGCCGTTTGTATAAAACCTTGGTGTACGACAAACAACTCTGTACTTCCGTCCAGGCGTCTTACGGCCCGTCCGAAATCGCCGGCAATATGTACGTCATGGCGCAGGTGAAAAAAGGCAAAACCGTGGAAGAAGTAGAAGCAGCAATCGAAACCATCCTGCAGGAATACCTGACCAAAGGCCCGACGGAAGAAGAAGTAAACCGAGTAAAAGCGGCTTATTTCGCCGGCTTTATCAAAGGCCTGGAGCGGATCGGCGGCTTCGGCGGCAAAAGTGACCTGCTCGCGCAAAATGAAGTCTATGCCGGCAAAGCCGATTTTTACAAAACCATGCTGCGCCGCTATAACGAAACGACCGCGAAAGATATCCACGACGCCACGAAAAATTGGCTGAGCGACGGGCGCTTCACCCTCGTTTGCACGCCGTTCCCGGAATACAGCGTGTCCGGCGTCGAAGCCGACCGCTCGAAGGCGCCCGAAGTCGGCCCCACGAAAGCCGCTACCTTCCCGGCCATCGAACGCGCTACGCTCAAAAACGGGATGAAGGTCGTTCTGACGCGCCGCACAGAAAGCCCGACGGTCGTGTTGAGTACGATGTTTAACGCCGGCTACTGCTCCGATAAATTCGGCGGCAAACCTGGCTTGGCCTCCCTCGCCATGAATATGCTCGACGAAGGCACCAAGACCCTGAGCGCGCTCGAAATCAATGAACGCCTGCAAATACTCGGCGCCTCACTCAATACCAGCAGCGACCTGGATTTTTCGTACGTCACCCTGAACACCCTCAAACAATCGCTGGATCCCAGCCTGGATATCATGGCCGACGTGATGCTCAAGCCGGCCTTCCCGGAAACTGATTTCAAACGCCTCCAGGATCAGCAAATCAGCGCAATCCAAAATGAAAAAAAACAACCGCAATCCATGGTCATGCGGGTCATGCCGGAACTTCTGTACGGCAAAGACCACCCCTACGGTATGCCGATGACCGGAACTGGCGAGGAGGACGCCCTGCGCAGCATGACGACCGCCGATGTGCAAAAATTCTATGAAACCTGGTTGCGCCCCAACAACGCCACGATCGTCGTCACCGGCGATATCAGTATGCCGGAATTGCTGGCAAAACTGGAACAACGCTTCGGCAGCTGGCAAAAAGGAACCACGCCCACCAAGGTGATTCCGGAAGTAAAAAATGCGAACAACGGCAAAATATTCCTCCTGGATCGCCCCGAAAGCCCGCAAAGCCTGATCATGGCCGCCTATCTCACGCAACCCTACGGGAAAGTGGACGAGGCAGCCATCGAACAGATGAATAATGTGCTCGGCGGCGATTTTACCAGCCGGATCAACATGAATATCCGCGAAGACAAACGCTGGAGCTATGGCGCGCGCTCCATGATTATGAATACCAGCGCGCAACGCCCCTTTGTGGTCGTCGCGCCGGTACAAACGGACAAAACCTCCGAGAGCGTGCAGGAAGTGATCAAAGAAGTCCAGTCTTTCGTCGGCGACAAACCCATGACGGAACAGGAATTTACCAAGACGAAACAAAACACCGTCATGGGAATGTCCGGCATGTGGGAAACCAACGGCGCCGTGAACGGCAGCGTCCGCAATGTTGTGCGGTATAATCTGCCCGACAACTACTGGCAGCAATACGCAGGAAACGTGGAAAAACTGGCGCTGAAAGATGTGCACAGCGCAGCGAAATCTATCGTCCAACCCAGCAGCCTCGGCTGGTTCCTCGCCGGCGACGCCGCTAAAGTGCTGCCGGGTCTGGAAAAACTCGGCATGGAAATTATCCAGATAGATGCCGAAGGGAAGCGGGTGAGTAAGAAAGGTAAACCGTAAGTAGGGGTTTGAAAATTGAGGGCGGGCGGGTTATTTCTCTAGAATATTGCAGGAAATAACCCGCCCTTTTCTATTACGATACGATGCGCTTAATTCCTTTCGTCGGCGATCAGTTGGCGAAAATCCACCGGCGTGACGGCGCTGACGCCCGGTTCAGGCATATACACCCCATAGATCGTATCTACCGCAGCCATGGTTGCTTTGTTGTGGGTGACGACGATAAACTGCGAGTCTTTAGAGAACTGGCGGATGATGCGGTTGAATTTTTCGATATTCGCGTCATCCAGCGGGGCGTCCACCTCGTCGAAGATGCAGAAGGGGGCGGGTTTTAGGAGATAGAGGGCGAACAGCAGTGCGGTGGCGGTGAGCGTTTTTTCGCCGCCGGACAGTTGGGCGATCGTCTGCGGGCGTTTGCCTTTGGGTTTGGCGATGATATTAATGTCCGAGTCAAGCGGATTTTCCGGTGTGGCGAGCACGAGATCGGCCATATCTTCGTCGGTGAAGAGCGTTCGGAACACCTGCACGAAATTGACGCGCACCTGTTCGAAGGATTCGAGGAAGCGCGCGGTGGCGGTAGTTTCAATTTCCTGGATAGTCTGGAGCAGGTTCACTTTTGCGGTGAGGATATCGTTGCGCTGTTGCGCGATGCCTTCGTATCGTTCTTTTATTTCATTGTAGGCTTCTACGGCCAGCGGGTTGATTTCTCCATAGGTATCCAGTCGGCGTTTGATATTGCCCACTTCTTTTTCCAGGTGATCCCGGTTTAGGCTTGTATCCGGGTCGCGATTGATGACCTCATTGACGTGGATGCCGAATTCCACGCGCAGGCGCTCGCCGATGGCGGTGATTTCGAATTTCACGTCGCCGAATTTATCTTTCATTTGATTGATCAGCACCTGCAGGTCTTGTTGTTTTCGATAGATTTCCCGCAGTTTGTTTTCCAGTTCATGGATTTCATTGCGCGCCTTGAAATAGGTCTGCTCCACTTCGCTCAGGCTAGCCTCCTTGCTTTTTTTATCGGCGTAGTGGGTTTGGAGTTCCTGGTTCAGTCGCTCGATTTCCGTCCGGGCGAAGGCTAGCTCCTCGGTATATTTTGCTTTTTGGGCGTCATTTTGCGCGACCTGCGCTTTGAGTTCGCCCATGCGTTTTTCGCGGAAGATCAGTTCCTGTTGGAGTGCGCCGACCTTATTTTGCTGGCGGATAAACTCGATATTTTGCTGGTTGTATTCGGCGCTGGTGCGGCTGAGTTGTTCGGCGACGTCGCGGAAGGAGCCGTCGGCATTCGCCAGTCGTTCGCGGGCGGCGGCGGCTTCTTTTTGTCTGGATTGAAGTCCGGCTTCGATTTGCGCGTTGCTGGCAATCAGTTGTTCGATGAGTCTGCCGCTTTCTGCCGCCTGGGTATCGAAATTTTGGACGAACACGGCGATATTCTCGAGCCGGGCGCGGAGGCCCGCGCCATCCTGCGCCAGGCGGTTCAGCGCATCCCGTTCCCGCTGCAGGATGGGTGTTTGGTCGCTATTCTTGAGCGATAGCAGATGAGTACGTTTAGCGGATAGTTGATTGGCGAGTTCGGATTCCTGTTTTTCCTGTTTTTTAATTTCATTTTCCAGTATTTCGAGGTTTTTCTTGCGGCCGATTTTTTTCCCTTCGAAAAGTCCGACCGAGCCGCCGGAGATGCTAAATTTTTTGCGGATAAACGTTCCGGTTCGGGAGAGCAGGACAAAATCGGTACTTTCGCCGAGCGGCGCATCATCTTCGACAATCAGCACATTCGCGAGCAGGTATTCCACCAGCGAGCGATATTGCGGCTCCACCTCCACCAGCTCGGACGCGCGCAGACCGCCGGGCGAGAGGCTGAGCGGCGGCTGATAACTCTGAAAAGCATCGAGCAAAAAGAAGTTGGCTCGGCCTTTTTGGCTGGAACCCAGCAGTTGGATTGCCTGCACGGCGGCATCGGCGTTCGGAACGACGTAGTAATTCAGGTAAGGTTCCAGGTAATTTTCAATCACCACCCGGAACTCTTCGCGCACATACAGCATATCCGAGAGCAACGGGCATTGCTGCGCCCACTCCTTTTGTTGGCTGAGAAACTTGATACTTTCCGGGAAGCCCTCCAGACTTTCCACCATACTCTTGGTGAGTTTGTATTCATTGCGCTTGGCATCGAGTTTGCGGTGGAGGTCTGCGCTTTGTTTCAGCAGCGCGTCAATTTGGTCTTCGGTTTGCCGGATATCCGCGAGGCGTCGGGTTTCTGCCGCTTCCAGGGTGGCGATGCGCTCCGATTGTATCTTTTCGGATTTTCCGATTTCTGCCAGTTTGAGTTCCAGGCCATTCATCTCCTCCTTGCGGACGGCGACATCGGCCAGCGTGCGTTGCACATCGCGCTGGAGATTATCAATTTGATTTTTTTGAACGGCGCGTTGTTTTTCCAGTTCGACGATTTCGCGTTCGATATTTTGTTGGGTTCGGACGAACTCGTCCAGGTTTCCTTTGAGCAGGTTATGATCCTGCCGCACTTTTTCCAATTTTTTTTGTGCGGCGGCGAGCGCCGCGTCGAGGCTTGCTTCCAGTCTTTTTTCGTAATTCAGGTCGGTTTGATAGCCTTCCAGTTCGATTTGGAGTTGGCGGATTTGTTCGGAGGCGCGGGCGTTTTGGTCTTCCACCCGGCGGAGGTCTTGTTCGAAGAAGGAGCGTTTTTGTTCGAGCATCCCTTTTTCGTTTTCCTTGCCGCGGATCCGGCCGGTCAGGCGATTGACCTCCTGTTGTTGTTCACTCAGGGAGACTTCCTTATCCACGTGGGTTTTTCGCAGTGCTTCGACCTCGGCTTCCAGTTTATAGCCCAGGGCTTCGCCGCCGCGGTAGTTGTCTTCTTCCTGGCGAATTTTCGTCTCCAGGTCTTTATAGGATTTTTTATGCCGATCGAGGTTAAAGACGGCGAGTTCCACGCTCAGGCGTTTATATTCTTCTTTAAGTTCGTAGAATTTTTGGGTTCGCTGCGCTTGTTTTTCGAGTTTTTTAAGTTGGTCTTCGATTTCGAAGAGCAGGTCTTCCACACGGTCGAGGTCGGCGCTGGTCGCCTCCAATTTTTGCTGCGCTTCGTGTTTGCGGGCTTTGTATTTGCTGATGCCGGCTGCCTGTTCGAACATTTTACGCCGAGCCTGTTCGCGGTCGCTGAGCAGGTCTTCCACCATATTCAGCGCGATGATCGCATAAGAATCGGCGCCGATACCCGTATCCAGGAGCAGCGACGAGATATCTTTCAGGCGGCAGGACACCCCGTTCAGTCGGTATTCGCTTTCGCCGCTGCGGTACAGGATGCGGCTGACGGCCACGGTTTGGTATTCGGTGGGCAGGATATTTTTTGTATTTTCGAAGGTCAGCGTTACCTGCGCCATTTGCGCTTCCTTGCGTTTTTTAGCGCCGTTGAAAATGACGCTGGCCATTTTATCGAGGCGCAACTGGCTGCTTTTTTGCTCCCCCAGCACCCAGCGCACGGCGTCCACCACATTGCTTTTGCCCGAGCCGTTGGGCCCGACGATGCCCGTTACGTCGGCATTGAAATGAATGGCCGTTTC
The DNA here is from genome assembly GCA_032115775.1 of Saprospiraceae bacterium. Taxonomy (GTDB): domain Bacteria; phylum Bacteroidota; class Bacteroidia; order Chitinophagales; family Saprospiraceae; genus M3007. The sequence continues at coordinate 13,451 of JAUMBL010000094.1, forward strand.
GTTGGCAAAAGATTTAAAACCTTTCAATTCCAGGGATTTCAATCGCATACAATAGCAAATAAGCCGGCAAAAATAGCTATTTTACGGGAATCCGGCGGGATAAGTTTTCCACAGTTTATCCGGCAGGGATTACTTCCCCCTTCCCTGCAACAATACCAGCGCGGTGTAGAACAGGATTTTAAAATCCAGGGAGAGCGACATATTTTCGATATACAGCAGGTCGAAGCGCAGGCGTTGCAGCATTTCCTGCAGATTGGAGGCGTAGCCGTATTTCACCTGTCCCCAGGAGGTGATGCCGGGGCGGACTTTCAGCAGGTGTTTATAGTGCGGGTTATGCTGCATAATTTGTTCGATGAAATGCCGGCGTTCGGGGCGGGGGCCGACCAGCGACATATCGCCGCGGAGCACGTTCCAAAAATTCGGAATTTCGTCCAGCCGCCATTTTCGCATCACGGCGCCCCAGGGTGTGACGCGCGGATCATTGTCTTTGGATAGCTGCGGGCCGGTTTTTTCGGCGTCGGTGTACATAGACCGGAATTTTACAATGTGAAACGGTTTGCCCTGAAGGCCTATTCGTTCCTGGAGGTAAAAAATCGGTCCGGAGGAAGACCAGCGCACCCGCAGCATGATATAGAGGAGCAGCGGCGACAGGAGGAGCAAGGCGAGCGCGCTGACGGCCACATCCAATGCGCGTTTGAGTACCCGCTGCCATTTGGGCATCAATTCCTGCCGGATTTCGATCAGCACGGCGCCGTACACATGGTTCATTTTCACCGTACCCAACAGGATATCATACATATCCGGAATAATTTTCACTAAAATCTGATCGCCAAAATCGAACAATGCGCCAAGGATTTCCCGCAGTCGGTTGTGTTCGGAGGTTTCTACCGCGATAATCACTTCTTCGATTGCATAGTCCCGGATGACTGCCGCGAGATTTTCCAGATCGCCCAGTTTTTGCAGGTGCGCCTGCAGGGCCGGCGCTTCGTCGTTTTTATTCGCGTCCACATAACCCAAAAACCGGTATCCGAGCCCTTTTTTGCGGCTCACAATGTCTTGGTACAACTCCAGCGCATTTTGGTTGCTGCCGATAATCAGGGTGTTGAACGTAATTTTTCCCGTTTTCAGTCGGCGGCTCGCCCGAGTAAGAAGGGCCATACGAAAGGCGGCCGTGAGGAAAAAATGCAGTCCGAACAAGACCACGAACGACCGGATATACGTCCGGTAATCGCGCACCACGTCGTCGAGTACCAGGCTGAAAAAAAGAAACAAAACCCCGAGGAAGCTGAGAAAAAAGGTGCGCGACAGCGCCGCCAGCCGGGATTGTCGGTAGATATCCGTGTAGTGGTCAAAAATGGCGTACAACAACACCCAACCGACCGGGATGATAAAGATGCCGAGATAAAAATTGGGATCTTGCAGCGCTTGCGTCGGATGAATACCCTCCAAGGCCTTCCGGTAGAAAAAGAAGAGCGCCCAGGCCAGCAGCGCCATGAAAAAATCCGCAGCGGCGTAATAAAACGTATCCCGTTGCCGCCGCCTGCGCGAAAGATGGATGGTGTCCGTATGTCCCACTGCCCGCATCATTCAAAAATGTGCCAACCGAATGTTGTCTATATAGACTTTGCCGGCCGTAGCGGGAAGATTCCCTTGGATATCGGTTTGCAGGCTTAGCTGAAACAACAGGCGATATTGATTGTAATCCTGCAGGGTGATTAGGCTTTCGGTGAGGTTGATGTAGATTTTGTTCCATTTGAAACCCTCCCGTGGGTTAAACTGATAAACCGGTATGGGGACTTCCGAGCCGGTTCCGTCGCGGCCGATCAGGTACAGCGTGAACGGCAGATCGTTCCGGTAATGCATTTCCAGCCAGACCTCCTTCGCGAAGGTGGCGGGCAGGCTGACGAGTTCCGTCGCCACTTGCATAAGCCGGTGGGCGGTATCTACCTGGAGGAGCAGGGATCTGCCGAAGAACGCGCTGTCGGAACGCAGTTCCAAGTTGAGCGACGTGTCCTGATCCCGGTTTTCCAGCGCCAGCGTCGAAGCGGCGCCGGCGTCGAAGCTGCCGCGCTCGATCGGCCAGGGGAATTTGGCGTCGGGATTGTACACGGCGTTGGGCTGAACGGTTACGATCTGACCCGGAGTCAGGGTGTAGTCCTGGTCGTACCGCGTCAAAATCGGATAAATATTCGGTGTGCCGACAATCCCGTTTTCCTTTACGCCGGGAAAGACCAGCACCTCGGAAACGCCCGCTGCCAATACCGGCACTTCGGCGGGCAGCGTGTAGGCGCCGAGGAATTCGCCGTTGACGTACAGCCAGCCCTCGGTGATTTTATGCCACGCGGCATCGCCACCGGCGTCTATTACAAAAGGTTCGATCCGGATATAGGCGGGTATCGGCTCCTGCTGATCCTTGCAGGCGCTCCAGCCTAGCAGAGCAATACATAAGACGAACAGCGGTCTGGGAGTCGGCATAGCAGATGCTTATATTTTAATTGAACCGGTAGTCTGTTGAGAAGGTCAGGAAGCGACCGGCAGACTGGGTTGTAAAACGCGCGCGCCGGACGAGATGCTGCCTGGTGTTGCCGCAAAATCCTTATTTAGCGCGCATGTACACCTCCATCGGCGCGCCCTTGAAGTTAAAATGTTTGCGCAATTGGTTTTCCAAGAACTGTTTATAGGAATCCCGGACGTAATTGGGATTATTTACAAAAAATGCGAACGCGGGAAAGGGCGTCGGCAGTTGCGTGATATACTTGAATTTCGGGTAGCGGCCGGTGACCGAAGGCGGGGGCGTCGCCTCGATGATTGGTAACATCGTATCGTTCAGTTCAGAAGTTTTAATCCGGCGCGTACGGTTTTCGTATACCTCCAGGGCGATCTCGATTGCCTGAAAAATGCGTTGTTTTTCCAGCGCCGAGATAAATACCACCGGCACGTCGTCAAACGGCGCCAAGCGAGCCTTCACGGCATTTTCATAGTCGCGTGCGGTATTGGTTTCCTTTTCCAAGAGATCCCATTTATTGACCAGTACGACTAGGCCTTTATGCCTTTTTTGGACGAGGCGGACGATATTCAGATCCTGCGATTCCATGCCTTGCGTGGCGTCTATCACGAGCAGGCATACATCCGCTTCTTCGACGGCTCGGATAGCGCGCATGACCGAGTAAAACTCCAAGTCTTCATCCACCTTATTCTTTTTTCGGATACCCGCTGTGTCAATCAGCATGAATTCCTTACCGAATTTGTTGTAGTGCGCGTGGATGGGATCCCGCGTAGTGCCGGCGATCGGCGTCACGATATTCCGTTCTTCGCCCAACAAAGCGTTGGTGAGGGAGGATTTCCCGACATTCGGGCGGCCGACGATGGCGAATTTGGGCAGAACCGTATCGAGCTCCGGTTCGTTTTCGATATGCTCTGCCACGGCGTCCAGCAAATCGCCCGTACCGCTGCCGCTAATGGAGGCGATAAAAAACGTATTGTCGAAACCGAGGCTCCAAAATTCGTTTGCTTCCATCATCCGGTTAAAACTGTCCACCTTATTAACCACCAAATAGACCGGTTTGGGGCTGCGGCGCAGGATCCGGGCGATGCTCTCGTCCAAGTCGGTAATACCGGTTTGCGTATCCACCATAAACAGAATGACGGCTGCTTCTTCAATCGCGACCGATACCTGATGCCGGATCGCGGACTCAAAAACGTCATCCGAACCATGCACAAAACCGCCCGTATCTACTACCGTAAAACGCTTGCCGTTCCACTCGCAAAATCCGTACTTGCGATCGCGCGTAACCCCCGAAAAATTATCCGTGATTGCTTCGCGCATCCCTACCAACCGATTATATAGCGTGGACTTGCCGACGTTCGGGCGTCCCACTATAGCAACAATATTTCCCATCAATTAAAGTATTTTGGCATTCGGGTTAATTAATCCGTAAATTTGCCTTGAAATTAAAAACAGCTGCAAAAGTACAGCTTTTGCCCGATACGCTTGTTATTCGACGAGACGGAGTGTGTTATCATTTTTGTAAAACCGTAGCCGGAACACGATTTAGTCCCAAAAACCTACTTTTTTTCCAAATTTCGGCTATTTTTAAGCAAGCAGGCCATGACAAATATCCTGTACAAGGATCCAAACATCACCATTTTTCAAAGTGTTTTATTCCAAACGAACAGCACCGTTGTAGAAACGGAGGACGTAATCTTGGTGTTTGACCCCGCATTTTTACCCGAAGAAGTGCTCGGCATCCGGCGATATGTGGATTTAATCCGGCGTGGACGACCGGTTTTCCTAATTTTTACCCATTCGGATTTCGATCATATTATCGGCTACCGGGCTTTTGAGGCCGATAAAGTCTTTATGAGCGATGCAATGGCCAAAAATCCGGATAAAGAAAAAACGCTGCGGCAAATTCGGGATTTTCACCAGCAATACTACATCAATTGCCCCTACCCTATTGAATATCCCGAGGGCGATTTTCTGGTCTATAAAGACGGCGCTCAATATCGGCAAGGTCATACGAAAATCGCCTTTTACCTGACGCCCGGCCATACGGCCGACTGCATGATGGTCATTGTCTGGCAATTAGGACTCTGTGTGGCTGGCGACTACCTCTCGAATATTGAATTTCCCTTCATCGAGCACAGCAGCATAGCCTACGAGCAGACCTTGCACAAACTGCCGCTGATTCACGATCGAAACTGGTTTACCCGCCTGATTCCAGGCCACGGAATGCTGACGCTTTCGCTCAACGACTGGCTGCGCCGCCGCACCGAAAGCCTTGCCTATATCTACGCGCTTCGCGAAAGTATTGTTACCGGCATCCCTTTTGATGAAACCTCACTCTGGAGCCGATATCCCTTCCCAGGTTACCAAAAAGCCTGCCACGATGCGAACGTGGCACTCATGAAAAAAGAATATGACGCCGGACTTTGGGATTGGGATCCGGTGCTCAGCCCGGAAGATTATGCCGAAAGCCCGCCGCCTCCGGATATCCAGTTGGATGTACCGGACGCCGATGAAAGCGAGGAGGTCTGAGAAATCGTCTGCATGTGCATTCGGAATTTCCGAACCAGCCTATTCAGACATGTCCATGGTGTGGAACACGTTCAGCACGTCTTCGTCTTCCTCCAAACGGTCAATCAGTTTGATCATCTGATCCACCTCGGAATCGTCCAGCTTTTTGTACATCGTAGGAATCCACTCCAACTGCGCGCTGGAGGTTTCCATGCCGCGGGATTCGAGCGTGCTCTGCATGGCGCCGAAGTCTTTGAAATCCGTATATAAGACCATGTCTTCGTCTTCGCGCCGGAGCTCTTCGAGCCCCGCGTCAATCAGCTCTAATTCCAGTTCATCCCACGGATGGCCTTCGGCTTTTACTTTAAAAACGCCTTTGCGATTGAACATATAGCTTACGCTGCCGGAAACGCCCAGGGCGCCGCCGCAGCGGTCGAAGTGCATCCGCAGATTGGCAACGGTGCGGGTTGGATTATCCGTTGCGGTCTCTACCAAGACCGCAACGCCGTGCGGGCCGTAGCCCTCGTACACGACTTCCTGGTAATTCTCCGCATCCTTACTGGAGGCCCGTTTGATTGCGTTTTCCACGTTGGCTTTCGGCATATTGGCCGATCGGGCATTCTGAATTGCCACGCGCAGGCGGGGGTTATAGTCCGCATTCGCGCCGCCGGCTTTCACTGCCAGCGCGATTTCCCGGCCGATGCGGGTAAAGGTTTTGGCCATACCGGCCCAACGCTTAAATTTTCGCTCTTTTCTGAATTCAAACGCGCGTCCCATATTTGTTGATGCTTTTTTAAAGCCCGGTAAACGAAAGTCCGCCTAGTACAAACCTGTGCGAACCGCCGCCGGGCAATCAAATTTTTGTGAACCTTATTGTACGCTTCCTGGGAAAGCGGCGCAAAAATAGTAAAACAAAATGATACGAGCGCATTCAAAACGTAGAAGGTCGCGTCTGAGGCAAAAAATGGGATTTTTTTGCCTCAGACGCGACCGGCTACCTAGTTACAAAAAGGTATTTTGGGGTGGGTTATTCAGAATCACTGCACACTTGGATTACCGAGGCCTCAAGAATCGGATTTCTTTGCATTTGATGGCACAAAGATGCATACGGGAACAAATAGAAAGCAAACACAAAAAATCGCTTTAGTTCCACAGTAAAAATCTGTGCGGTTGTCTCTATCTTGCAGGCGATTTCAAAAAAATTCCAATCACGAAAAGGCGTACCCAATAATCGTATGCGCAATAGCCCGCTAATCCGAACGCTCCAACTGCTGAATAAGGACGAGTTAGATGCGCTGTATTATTTTGTCTCCTCGCCCATCTTTAATGAACGAAACCGCTTCCAGGACACCCTGGCGCTGTTCGAGTATCTCCGACCGCATTTTCCGGATTTCGACGATGCCGCGCTGAGCCGCGACAAAGCGGGCGCTGCGCTTTTCCCGGAACGGAAATCCAAGGAAGATGAAATAAACAAAGCGATGGCGCAGCTGATGAACGTCCTGCGCCAGTTCATCATTTTTCGCCATTTCGCCGTTCGAGACGGGAAAATAGCGCGGAAAAGCGCACAAAAAGCCTTCTCCGAAGACCCCGTCCTGCTGCTCAATTTCGCGCGACAACAAGTCGCCTTAATGCACTTTTACCGCAACAGAATCGGTAAAAAAGCCCGCCCGACGCCTCCCCCACCCGCCGCAGACAACGAAAAAAGGACGCGAAAAACAGACCACTTTTTTGAGTTCCTCCACGAAGATCTGCTGGAAAATATGCACGCGCAAACAGACTTTCAGCGCTTTGAAAATCCCGAATTTGACGAATACCACCTCTTTCTATATCTCGGCGAATATGAAAAATTTCATTACGACAGCCTGGTGGAACAACGCGGTCAAGACCACAATATCCTCTCCGCCATGCAGGCGCTGGATCGGCACTATCTCCACAGTAAAATTGATCTGATGATCCGAATGGCGCATTTTATGACCATGACGACTGTTTTTCCCCCAGATTCTGAAGAATACCGTCAGTGGGAGGCCAATGCGGCCATCATGCGCCTTTTTATGCAGGAAATGGACGCGCGACAATACCTGCAGGAGCCGTCGCTCCAACTTCAGTGCCAAATGCTCCATTTTTTACTGGAAAAAAACCCGCAGGCCGCCGACCAAAAAGCGCTGGAGGCCGCCCGGTTGCTAAAATTGTACGGACACCAACTGCCCGCCAAACGGACAACCGATCTCCGCGTTATCCTCCGAGCCTACTGGGGGCGCCGATATGGCGCTACCCGCGACGAACGCCTGCTGGAACATTCCTTCGAACTGATGCGCCATCAGCTGGAAGCCGACGGCCCTGAAAAACCAATCCAGTCAAGCCACTACGTCAATTGTGTCCTGATCGCTATTCACCTCGGCAAGCTGGACTGGGCGAAAAATTTTATCGAACAAGTGGGCGAGCGGGTCGAAGCGGCAAAAGAACCCCGACTGATTCGGGAAATTATCGCCGCACTCTGCGCATTCGAATCCAATGATTTCGCCCGGGCGGAAACCTTGCTCCCGCATTATTTTAACTATAGCGCGCTGGACGATATCTTTCACTATGCCATCGCAGCAACGCTCGATGTCCGCATCCGCTATGAATTGAACAAACTGGACGAAGACGAAGCACTGAACATGCTGAAAGCCACCCGCACCTTTATTGAACGGGAGAAAAAACTGCCGGCGCACCGAAAAGCAGAAAGGCTTCTGTTTTTTAAAATATCCGAAAAACTGTACAAATTGCGGCAAAAAATGCAGTTTAAAAAAACAGACATCGCCGCCGAACTCGACGCACTCCAGGAAATTTTAGATACGCAGCCGGTGGTGGATAAAAAATGGCTTAATGCCAAACTACAGGCGCTGAAAAGTTCAGGCACTAAAATTGGAAACTACTAAGCCGGTGGCGTTTGAGGGGTTGGTTAATTAGCGGGGGGGCGCCACAATTATTTCGCCGCCTCCGGCGGCGAAATAAAATAATGTTTGGCTGCTGTTTTTTTTGATTTTTTTAGAAAAATCAAAAAAAACAGCAGCCAAACAAAATATTTTTTTGTTTGGCTGCTCGTTCACGGACTTATGATACACCCCCAAAGTAGTGCGCAGTTGTCTTTTTTTGATTTTTTCTGAAAATCAAAAAAAGACAACTGCCGGGGTTTTTACAAAACCTCCAAACAGCGAGCGGGCTAAGTAGTTACTAAAATTGAAAATAAATAAAAGGCTGCACATCGGCGGATTTTACCTGCATCACCAGCGCAATCACGGCGGTCACCAAGGCGGCCTTCAGCGGCAACGGAAGCCGGGTAACGCCGCGCTGCGCGTAATCTTCCAAGGCCGAAGGTAGCAAGTGCAGTGCGTAACCGACCGCAATCCAAAAGATGACCCCGGAATAACCCGCCAAAAATTCCGGCCAAATCTCCCAATGAAAATAAAAAACGATCTGCTCCAACATCAACCACACGGAATCAATGTCCGGCGCGCGGAAAAAGATCCAGCAAAAACACACAAAATGAAAGGTGATCAACCAACCCAATGCCCGGCGAATGATGCCCGGCGGATGGGGAAAAATAGTCTTCCACCAACGCTCAAGGGCCAAGGCCAGTCCGTGTAACCCGCCCCAAACAATGAAACGCGTCGCGGCGCCGTGCCAAAGCCCGCCCAACAGCATCGTCAACATCAAATTAATATAGGTGCGCACGGGCCCCTTCCGGTTGCCGCCCAAGGGCACATACAGGTAGTCGCGCAACCAGGTCGAAAGGGAAATATGCCAACGACGCCAAAATTCGGTGACGCTGAGCGACCGGTACGGCGCGTTGAAATTGATCGGAAAATGAAAACCCAGCAGTAGCCCGATCCCAATGGCCATATCCGTATATCCGCTGAAATCACAATAAATCTGCAGGGCATAGCCGTACACACCCGCTAAATTTTCCAAGCCGGAATATTGTGCGGGGGAATCGAACACCCGATCCACAAAGTTCAGGCTGATATAGTCCGAAATAACCGCTTTTTTGAATAACCCGGTGCAAAAAAGAAAAACGCCCCGACCAAAATCTTCCCGGCTCACCATCAAAGGGCGGTGAATTTGCGGCAAAAAATCATGCGCGCGCACAATCGGCCCGGCGACCATCTGCGGAAAAAAGGTTACAAAAAATGCATAGTCCCAAATATCGTCCAAGGCTTTCAGCTGGCCGCGATACACGTCTATGGTGTAACTCAGCGACTGAAACGTAAAAAAGGAAATGCCGACCGGCAAAAAGATGTCTAAAGGCACAAATTCCCCGCCCGCAGCCGCCGTCCACAGCGATAAAAAATAGTTGGTGTATTTGAAATAGGCCAACATGCCCAAATTGGCTACCAGACTGAGCACCAGCAGCGCCCTTCGCGCCCGCATAGAACCCGCGTTTTCAATCCAGCGCGCCAGAAAAAAGTCTATAACAACGCTGAAAACCAACAGCAAAAAGTAGATGCCGCTACTTTTATAATAAAAAAACACAGAAAAAATAATGCTCCACAAGATGCGCAGGCGCGTGTGCGGAATCAAAGCCCGATAAATGACCAGAAAGAACAAAAAGAAAAACAAAAACGCGCCGCTGCTGAAGATGAGCGGTGCTTGCGGGTGATACCTGAACTGGTCGAGTATTTTTTGAATATCCACGGGCGGAAGCGAATTGCTGATTTTTATTGCGGTTACGGAAATACCTCCAGGGCCAAAGCCATGCTTTTCCCAAAGGCGGTTCGGTTGATGCCGATGTCCACGCTTTGTTCATCCAGAAAGAAAATCAGGTTTTCGGTGGCCATATTGCCGGTCAGGTCGTCCTTGGCCATCGGACAGCCGCCGTAGCCGCGCAGGGCGCCGTCGAAACGGCGGCAACCGCTGCGCCAGGCGGCATCTATTTTTTCGCGCCAGTTGTGGGGTTGGGTGTGCAGGTGCGCGCCAAATTCGATTTGCGGATAAGCCGGGATCAGGCTGCCGAATAGATAGGCGATGTTTTCCGGATTGGAGCAGCCGATCGTATCCGACAGCGAAAAAATCCGAATGCCGTACGGAACCAGGCTGTCCACCCATTTTTGCACGATTTCCACATTCCAAGGGTCGCCGTACGGATTGCCAAAGCCCATCGAAATATACAGTACCAACTCCTTATCCTTTGCCGCACACAATTCTTGGATCGCCAGCACGCGATCCAGGCTTTCGGCAATGGTAGCGTTGGTGTTACGAATCTGGAATGTTTCGCTGATGCTGAAGGGATACCCCAGATAGCGGATTTCGTCAAACTGGCAGGCCTCTTCCGCACCGCGGTAGTTGGCGATAATCGCCAGCAAGGCAGACGAAGCGCCTGAAAGGTCTAATTTCGCAAGCACCTCGGCGGTATCGCGCATTTGCGGGATGGCCTTGGGCGACACAAAAGAGCCGAAATCAATGGTATGAAAGCCCACGCGCAGCAGCTGGTTGATGTACGCCGCTTTCACATCGGTAGGAATGAACTCGTGCAAGCCCTGCATGGCGTCGCGCGGACATTCGATAAGCCGGACGGATATTTCCTGTTGAGATGAATCGAACAAGGCAGGATGGTGTTGGTTAAGGCGATACTTGAGCGAGCGAAGTTTGCGAAAGTCTGAATTTTTCTGCCCATGGCAAAATTAGGCGTATTTTTGCCCTGCTCGAATCGGCGAGAAAATCCGAGACCCGCGCTAAACTTTTTTGACTCGACAAAGTTATGCGTTCGGTTTCTATTAAGACATAAAAAGCCGGCGATACTGTTTAAATTTGACGCATGAAAAACAAAGGCCTCTTGGCGCTTATCGGATTTCTCCTTTTTGTATTCGGTTTTACCGCCATCGTCTTACAAATGGTGGGCGTAAGCTGGTATTTTTTGTCATTTCTCGAACTGCCCGGGCGGCTGTTCGCTTTCGTGGCCAAAACCCTGATGCTCCTTTTTGGCGTGGTGATTATCGTCTTGGCTTACACGGACTGGGATCGGGAATTGCGGGACAGCAGCGAACCTTGATTTTTGCCTGGGGTGTGTAACAAATATCTCGCCGCCTCCGGCAGCGAAATAAGATGATATCTAGTAGCCTGTTTTTCTGATTTTTTCTAAAAAAATCAAAAAAACAGGCGATTAAACAAAACATTTCTTTGTTGCACCGGTCGCCAATGGACTTTTTACACAATGCCTTCCAGCTCGATTATAGCATTTGCCGGTAAAACTTCTTTTTCAACCGCTCGGACACCAAGCCGTAAGCCATCGCAATGCCCAGCATGCTGCCCAGTAAATACCAAGGCAAGGGCTGGAAGTTAAACCAAGCCGAGGGCGCCCAATACGGCACGCTCAGCGTCAGCAGGACGATGAATATGCCCGACCCCATTAACAAATAGGAAGGCCGGCTCTGAAAAAAAGGCCGGCGGGTGCGGATAATCATCAGAATGAATACCTCCGTGAGTACGGATTCCGTAAACCAGGCCGTCTGAAAGGCCGTCTCCCCAACTTTAAAAATACACAGCAACAGCCCGAATGTCAGGTAATCAAATACGGAGCTTTGCAGCCCGAAAACAACCATAAAATTGCGAATCAGGCGGATATTCCATTTTTGCGGTTTCCGCATCAACTCCGGATCCACCCGGTCGGAAGCGATAAACAACGCGGGGAGGTCGGATAAAAAATTGAGAAATAAGATCTGTTTGGGCAATAAGGGTAGGAAAGGGATGAGCAGGGACACGCCGGCCAGACTCAGCATGTTACCAAAATTCGCGCTGGTCGTTATAAATATGTATTTCAGGGTATTTAAATACGTTTTTCGACCTTCCAGAATACCGGCATGCAGGACGTCCAAATCTTTTTCTAAAAGCACCAGATCGGCCGCCTCTTTGGCCACATCTACTGCAGTATCCACGGAAATGCCGACGTCGGCCGCTTTGAGCGCGGCCGCGTCGTTGATCCCGTCGCCCATATAACCGACTACATGGCCGTTTCGGCGCATGGCCTTCACGAGCCGTTCCTTTTGGAACGGCTCGATTTCTGCAAAAACCTGCTGCTCCGCTGCTAAATGCGCCAGGGCCAAATCGTCCATCCGTTCCAACTGCTCGCCGATGGCTATCCGGGTCGGATCGAGTCCGACCGCTTCTGCCAAATGCGCCGCTGCCATCCGGTTGTCGCCGGTGATCACTTTTACCGCAACGCCCAGCTGGTTCAATTCGGCAATGGCGCGCGCCGCGCCCGCTTTGGGTGGATCGTGCAGGAACAAAAAACCCAGAAAACGCATCGCCTGCTCATCGTCCATATTGATCACCGGATCGTCGGTCACTTCTTTAACGGCAATGCCGATGGTGCGCAAGCCGGATTGACTCTGCTGTTCAAAAAATTTTTCAATTTCGGCTCGATAAGTCTCCAGGGGGGCAACACCGCCGCCTGGCAGCTGCACCTGGTCGCATACGTCCAGCACATTGCGCAGCGCCCCTTTGGTAATCATGAGCCGACGGCCGTCTTGGGCAACTACGATACTCAGCCGCTTCCGGGTAAAATCGTACGGGACTTCGTCAAACTTCGTGTAGCCTTGCGTGGTCATTCCCGGCAATTGGCGGATTGCCTCGTCCATCGGGTTATTAAATCCACTTTCAAAAGCGGCATTTAAATACGCCATTTGGAGCACCTCGGGGTTTTCCTGCCGATCTGGGCCACAGGCGGAATGCACCGTCACCTGCCCGGTGGTTAGGGTGCCGGTTTTGTCAGAGCACAAAACATCCACCGAACCAAGGTTCTGGATGGCCTCCAGCTCCTTCACGATCACCTTCGCCTTCACCAGTCGGTCGGCGCCCGCGGAGAGCGTGGCGACCACGATGGCAGGGAGCAATTCGGGCGTTAATCCGACGGCCAACGCGATGGCAAACAGCGCCGATTCGACGGCGGGGCGGCCAAGGAACAGGTTGAGCAGGAGCAATCCGGCCGACAATACGAACGTCAACCGCATCAGGAGAAATCCGAAGCGACTGAGCCCGTGCTGGAAAGCGGTTGTTTCGCGACTTTGCGACAGGCGGGCGGCGATTCGCCCCAGCTCCGTGTCGTCGCCGGTACAGACTACCAGCATTTCCGCCTGCCCGCTCATCACACTAGTACCCTGGTACAATACGTTCCCGCGGCGCCCAAGGGGCGTATCGGCCGCGACCGGCAGGCCGTCTTTCTCCACCGGAAAAGATTCCCCGGTCAGCGCCGATTCGTTGACGTGTACGTCTTTTTCCCACAAAATCAGGCCGTCGCCCGGCACAATGGAGCCTGCATTCAAAAATACCACGTCGCCGGGCACAATCTCTTCCAGCCGTACGGAGCGCACGACGCCGTCGCGCCGAACGGATGTCTGTATGCGCACCATCGCTTGCAACCGACGGACGGCCCGGCCGGCATGCCGCTCCTGCCAAAAGCCGAGCAGGCTGGATAAAAACAAAATGCTGAAAATGATCAGGGAATTCATGTAGTCGCCCAATGCCAAAGACAACAGCACGGCCAGTACCAGCAGCAGTACCAAGGGACTTTTAAACTGGCGCAGCAGCAGCAATAAATCGGTTAGCCAGTCCGGACGTCGGCCTTGCCGCCGCAAAAAAACCGCTAGTTGTCTCTCAGCCTCCGCCTGCGACAAGCCGGAGGGGCTGGAGCCCAAGGCCGGAAACAGTTCGTCCGGACGCCGCGTCCAATAAGATTGCGTTTGTTTCGTTGCCATAAATTTTCAGGTATTTTCGGTTCAAAGATACTGGAAACGCGCGGAACTTTACGGCTGGCCTATCTGTTTGGAGAAATTATGGAACAAGTAACGATTTTCGGAGAACCTATTATTGACGCCAAATCTATCGAGCAAATCCGCCGCTGCATCAGCGGCCCGGAAGACTTGGCCGTGCTCACCGCCGACGCCCACTACGGATACGGACATCCGATCGGCGGCGTGGTGGCGTATAAAGACAAAATCAGCCTTTCCGGCGTAGGCTTCGATATTGCCTGCGGGAACAAGGCCTGTCAAACGAATATCAAGGCCGCTGAGATAGATACCGAAAAGGTGATGGACGCTATTTTCAAACAAATTGGATTCGGCGTAGGCCGTCCCAACCCCAAACCCATAGACCACCCGGTGTTCGATGCCATCAGCAAGGCGGACTTCAAACCGCAGCGCAACCTGATGAGCCTGGCGATGCCGCAACTCGGGACAGTCGGCTCCGGCAACCACTATGTGGATCTATTTGAGGACGAGGACGGCTGGCTCTGGATCGGCGTGCACTTCGGATCGCGCGGTTTCGGACACAAAACCACCACCGGCTTTATCGCCCTGAGTAAAGGAAAGGCGTTCACGGAACATGTGCCGGAAGGCGGCATGGATGCGCCGCCGATCCTGTTCGACGCCGGCAGCGAACTCGGTCAGGACTATCTCGCAGCGATTCGGCTGGCGGGCGACTACGCGTACGCGGGCCGGGATGTGGTCGTCAACAAAGTACTCGAGATACTGGGGGCAAAATCGGTCTTCGACGTGCACAACAACCACAACTTCCTGTGGGAGGAAACGCACTTCGGCGAAAAATTCTACGTGGTACGCAAGGGCGCCACACCCGCTTTTCCCGGACAATACGGCTTTATCGGCGCCACCATGGGCGATCAATCCGTCATCGTCCGGGGCGTAGAAAGTCCGTCGAGCGCGCAAAGCCTCTACTCTACCGTGCACGGCGCCGGCCGCGTCATGAGCCGAACGCAGGCCGCCGGAAAAAAACGCTGGAAGAACGGTAAGCCGGCATTCGTAGGAAAAGGCCTGGTGGACTGGAAGTCCGTCAAAAAACAAATTAAAAAACAGGGCGTCGTCCTACGCGGCGCCGGCCCCGATGAAGCGCCGGAATGCTACAAAAAACTCGACGAGGTGCTGGCCTACCACGACGGCGCCATCGAAGTCGCACACCGCTTGCGCCCAATCGGGGTGGCGATGGCGGCGGCAGATGTGTACGACCCGTATAAAGACTGAAACGAGGGGATTTTGTAGAAAGTATTTCGCCGCCTTCGGCGGCGAAATACAAAAATAAACAGCCGCTATTTTTTGATTTTTTTAGAAAAATCAAAAAATAGCGGCTGTTTAGAATATTATTTTTCCTGAAAATCGTTCAGGGACTTATTAAGAACTCCGTCATTTTGTTTTGACGAAAAACACCGCGCCGGCAGCGGCAAGCAGCAACACACCGGCCAGGCGAATGACATTCTCCGGGTTGCCGCCCAGCCAAGACTCATAAAACAAAGGCAGCGTAAATATTTGAATCATCATCGGAATAACGATGAACATATTAAAGATACCCATATAAACGCCTGTGCGTTCGGGCGGGATGCTGCCTGCCAGCATGATGTACGGATTGCCCATCAGGCTAGCCCAGGCCATCCCAATACCGATCATCGGAATATACAACCAAAGCTGATCGTGGATGGAAGGGATAAACCACATCCCGATTCCAGCGCAGATCAAGCAGATGGCGTGCATCATTTTCGGGCCGAAACGCCGGGTGAAAGGCGTCATAGCGAGAGCCGCTGCAAAGGCGATAAAATTGTAGAAACCGCCAATCTGGCCGTTAACCAATCCGGCCTCTCGAAAACCTGCCGTCGTCTGGTCGGTAGAGCCGAACAGCGTCATGGAAAGCGACAACACGATATATTGCCAATAACAAAACATGGCGTACCACTGAAAAAGCATCACAAGCGCCAGTTGCTTCATGGTCGTCGGCATATCCCGGATGGCGTCGGCGATTTCCCGGAACGTGTGCCCCCAGCCGGAGGGCATGGCTTTGATGCGCGCAATTTCGTCTTCTGACAAGGGCGTCTCTTTCGTAGTCCGAACCGTCCAATAGATGGAGGAAATCGAGAAAATCGCGCCGATCACGAAAGCGGCAATCGTCACGTGCGGAATGTTGTGCGAATTGACGGCGTCTTTATTCATTCCCAATACAACAAGGATCGTAGGCGTCAGGTAGGATAAGGTCTGGCCCAGGCCTGTGAACGCGCTTTGCGTCAAAAAACCCTCTGAATGTTGCGATTCGTCCAGTTTGTCGCTCACAAATGCGCGGTACGGCTCCATGGTAATGTTGTTCGCCGCGTCCAGTATCCACAATAAACTGGCGGCCACCCACAAGGTCGGACTAAATGGCATGAACAACAGTCCGAGGCTCGCCAACACGGCGCCGATCAGAAAGTAGGGCGTGCGCCGCCCCAGCCGGCTGGTCGTTTTATCGCTCAAGGCGCCGATGATCGGCTGCACGATCAGCCCCGTCATCGGGCCGGCCAGCCACAACAAAGGCAGCGTGGCTTCGTCGGCGCCCAAATATTTGTAAATCGGGCTCATGTTGCTCTGCTGTAAACCAAAGCTGTACTGAATGCCGAAGAAACCGACATTCATGTTGATGATTTGCCAGAAAGAAAGACGTGGTTTGGACATTTTAAACTGGTTGTTGAACCGTGAACGTTGGATGACAGACCGTTTTGTAATACCGCTTACCGTTTTTTCACCATTGTCAGGATAGTGGCGATTGCGACTGTTTCTCCGGTTTCATCATAGACGTCCACGAGCCATTTGACAATACCCCGGGGTATGGCGGCCACGCCTTCTTTAGAGGGATCGAATTCTTGTTCTATTTTTTCCTTGACCGTCAGGCGGACGCCGATCGTCATTCCGGGATAAACCGGTTTGACAAAGCGGCATTCATCGAGGCCGTAATTGAGGAGTACGGGGCCCTTACGCGCGTCCACGAAAAGGCCGGCAGCTTTTGAAAGCACGAAATAGCCGTGGGCTACCCGCCCGGTAAAAGGCGTTCCCTCCAGGGACGTGGCGTCCATGTGGGCATAGAAATTATCGCCGCTGACATTGGCGAAGTTGTGGATATCCGTTTCGCTGACGGTGTGTTTAGCGGTCACGAGCGTTTCGCCTACTGCAAGTTCTTCGAAATATTTTTGGAACGGGTGCACGGGCGTGCTGAATTGTTCGGCGCCGGGTTGGTATTGCCGCGCGACCCGGGTGATATCCGTCGGCGTGCCTTGAATAGCCGTGCGCTGCATGTAATGAAAGACCCCGCGCATACCGCCCATTTCCTCGCCGCCGCCGGCATGTCCTGGGCCGCCGTGCACCAGCAGGGGCAGGGGCGAGCCGTGGCCGGTGCTTTCGGGCGCCGAATCGCGGTGGAGCATCAGAATCCGGCCGTGCCAGGCGGCGGCGTTCAGGATGTAGTCGCGCTGGATATTTGGATCGTAGGTACAGATGGTACTGACCAGCGATCCTTTCCCGAGTTGGGCGATCTCGATGGCTTCTTGTAAATTTCTATACGGCATCAGGGTACTGACCGGCCCGAAGCACTCGGTTTCGTGTGAAATTTGCTCGTGCAGCGGGTGGTCGTTGCGCAGGAGCATCGGCGGCAGGAACGCGCCCTGTCGGCGGTCGGCGCCCACTGGTTCGAGCGTTTCCGGGTCGCCGCATACAATCGGCGTTCTTGCTGCGAGTTGTTCGAGTTTTTCCCGCACGCGTTCGAGTTGCCCGCGATTGATGAGTGCGCCCATGCGCACGCCTTCGACGGCGGGATCACCCACGGTAGTCTGCGCGAGCGCCTTGACGAGCGCCTGCTGCACGGCCTCGATCAGGTTTTCCGGCACGAGAATGCGGCGAACGGCCGTACATTTTTGTCCGGCTTTGGTCGTCATTTCCCGGCGCACCTCTTTGATGAACAAATCGAACTCCGGGGTGCCGGGTACGGCGTCCTCGCCCAGAATTGCGGCGTTGAGGGAATCGGCCTCCATGGTAAATGGTACGGCATGCTGCAGGACGGCCGGGTGCGCGCGCAGTAGTTGGCCGGTTTGGGAAGATCCGGTGAACGTCACGACGTCCTGGCACATCACGGAGTCGAGGATTCCGCGACCTTGGCCGACGATCAGTTGCAAGGCGCCGGCGGGCAGGATATCGCTTGCGATGATATCCCGGAACATTGCTTCGGTGAGGAAGGAAGTTTGTTCGCTGGATTTCACCACGGCGGGCATACCCGCCAAGAGGTTCACGGCGATTTTTTCCAGCATCCCCCAGATCGGAAAATTAAATGCATTGATATGCACGGCCACGCCCTGCTTCGGCGTGAGGAGATGGTGTCCGATAAAACCGCCGGTCTTAGAGGCCTTCACGGATTCGCCCTCCAGGTAAAAAGGCTCGTCCGGAAAGCGGCGGCGCAGGCTGCTGTACGCGAAGAGATTGCCGATACCGCCCTCAATATCCACCCAGGAGTCCGCTTTGGTTGCACCGGTGAGATGGCTGACGGCGTAGTACCGGTCTTTTCGTTCCAGCAGGTACAGCGCGAGCGCCTTGAGCATGCGGCCCCGCTCGTGGAAAGTCATGGCGCGCAGCGTCGGGCCGCCCACGCGGCGGCCGTAATTGAGCACGGCGGCATAGTCCAAGCCGGCGTCCGACGCGGTAGAGATCACGGCGCCGGTGTAAGCGTTGTACTGGGGCAGGCCGTCGCCATCGCCTGCGATCCAGTTGCCGAGGATATAATTTTCGAGTTTTGTCATATTTCGTGTGGGCGCAATGATTTGTGTTTAGGCTGACTAATTTCCGCACAAGAGTCGGCGCAGCGATTCGAACCAGGTGTTACCGAGCAGCGCTTTCACGCGGTTAAAGTCCTGGCAGCCTTCGTCGCGGCGGTCGGCGGAGAAATACGCACTGCCGCGGTAATACAGGATTTCCGTATTTTCGGGCTGTAGATCGAGCGCTTTCGTCCAGGTAGCGATAGCCGCGTCGTATTGTTCCTGTTCGGCCAGCACGGCGCCTTCATCAGTGAGCAACATGGCCTGATCAAAGTGATCGTTGGCCGTTGCGCAGCCAGGGTCGGGGGATTTAAACAGCACCCGAAGCGGATAGGTGGCATTTACGGGCGCGCCCTCGTAGCGGGCGGGCGCCCAAAGTCCGGCGGAGCGATTAGCGAATCGGATGGCCTCGAACTCATAGTCCAGTCCCAGTTTGTTATAGTCCAGGGTATTTTCGACCGATACGCTGCCGTCTTTGCGGATGAGCAGGGCCATTTCGATCACGCCGGCGCGGCAGGAGGCGCGGTGTTTGGCGGGATAGTTCAGGGTGTTGATGACAAAGGCCGCCAGGCTGTCGGGGCCGCCGGTGAATTCCGGCGATTGTTCCAGCACCGTGTGCACCGTATCGCCGGAGGGCGCCACGAGGTAAGGCGGCGCCTCCTCGAGCCGGAAGCGGATGGGAATCACGGAGCGCATACGCACCGCTTGGTCGGCGTTCATGGCCGGTTTCCAGCGCAGACCGATTGAGTCCAGCGCCTGCAAGACCCGCAGAGCCTCCTCGCCGCAGCCGCCGCCGATGTCTTTCAGGATGCGGAGTTGCGCCATCCGGCCGTTTTGTTCCACGATAAACCCGGCCACCACGGTTCCCTGGAGATTTTGGCTGCGCGCCGCTTCCGGATAGCGGATATTTTGCGCCAACAGCTGCATCAGGTACGATTCGGCGCAGCGGCGCACGCTGTCCGTCGTCCAGCCTGCGTGTTCCTCTTGTCGGCATGGAGAAAAAAGCGGATAGGGCAATACTTCTGCAACCTCATAGATTGCGGTGTCCGCCTTGGCATTTTGCGCCGGCAGGCTGTTCAGAAAAAAAAGGCAGAGGGCGCATACGCCGCCGCTTAAAACAAGAAATCGCATCATGGCTAAATAATAAGGTGTCCCGGTTGTGGCAAAGATACCATATACCTTGGAGCGTGTAATCAAAATTTTCCACCGTCCGGATTTTTGGAGCGGTATTTGTATATCGGGTTCGTAGGACAGATGCGGCCTTTCGAGGGCGCGGATTCGATCCAAAAAAAAATCCCGCCGGAAGAGGCAGGATTAGTTATCTTGATTGGCGTTCGTTCGTTTTTTGGTAGTCAGCGCTGTTTTCAGGCAATGCTAACCGTGCCATTTTGAATTTTAATTGTAACTGTGGTGCGCATAAGCGAGCGATTTAAAATTGTGAACAGGACAGGAGCGTGCTTCAAATGACTGATTGTGAGGAGTCGTTCAATTGATTTTCTACAGTTGCAAAAAAATCGTTTTGTTTTGTGCTTTGATATGTGCGAATATATTACCTTTGTCGCTTTATAATCCTTCCCAACATACAACAGACCCGTTGTAATCCCATGTGCATTCCGAGAGGAATGGAGGTCAGTCGGTTCGGCTGACCTTTTTTTGTTTTTCAGCGCTGCAGAAAGCTGTTTTAAAAGACTGTTTTCTTCAAATGACCGCTTAGAAACCGTTTAAAACAGTTTCTAAGCGGTTGAAATCCCATGAACATATCCGAAACAACGGGCTTTTCTCCTTTGAAACCCCTATTTGTTTCCTAAGGCAAAAGTGCAGCACCAAAATGGTGAAAAAAATAACTTTTTTTTGCGCTTGTGAATTATTTTTTAAAATTTATAATTAACTTTATTTTTTTAAATAACTAAAAATAATTTTTTTATACGTTTTAAAAAAATAAAATGTGTGTTTTTTTATGATTTTTTTAAAAAGTGCGCCCTTAGGAATGCCCCGAAATTCAGATTTTCGCGGGCGTTTTGCAGCATAGCGGCAAGCGACGTTACCGTATAATACGCGCCGACCGATTTTACGTATGAATTTTTTCATAAAAACCATAAAATCAAATCTAAACAGTAATTAAACCTCCTTAATTTAACCGAATCATAGTATAAAAGCCTTTTGCACATGAAAAATCTGCTGATTATCGGCGCCGGCCGCTCCGCCACCGTGCTCATCAATTATATCCTTGAGCAGGCGCGCCGGCATAATTTTTTTATCACCGTAGCGGACGCCGACCTGGAGACGGCCGCCAAAAAGGTGGGCGATCATCCCAACGGACGGGCGATCTGGCTGGACGCCTCCAAGCCGAACGACCGCCAGGAGGTCATCCAACGCCACGACGTCGTGGTGTCGCTCCTGCCGCCGCAGATGCATCTGGAGGTGGCGCAGGACTGCATCGTCCTGGGCAAACACCTGGTGACGGCCAGTTACGTATCGAAGCAAGTGTTCCGCCTGGGCGACGAAGCCCGGCAGCGCGCGCTGGTGTTTATGAACGAACTGGGGCTCGACCCCGGTATTGACCACATGAGCGCGATGCAGCGCATCCATCATATTAAAGAACAAGGCGGACAGATCACTGCATTTTACTCTTATACCGGCGGATTGGTGGCGCCCGAGAGCGACGACAATCCCTGGCATTATAAGTTTTCCTGGAACCCGCGCAATGTTGTGTTGGCCGGACAGGGCACTGCGCAGTTTTTGGAGGACGGCAAACTCAAATACATCCCTTACCGCCGGCTTTTTCGACAATACAGTTTGGTGGAGATCCCCGGCATGGGTCAGTGGGAGGTGTACGCCAACCGCGACTCGCTGCTGTACAAAGAAGCGTACGGCCTACAGGATATAGACACGCTGTTCCGCGGAACGATCCGACACCGCGGTTTCTGCGACGCCTGGAACGCTTTGGTGCGCATCGGCCTGACGGACGCTACGTTTCCCATCGTGGACTCGGACAAGCTGACCTATCACGATCTCATGGAAGCGTTCCTGGGCATCAGCCGGCACACCGGTTCGGTTAAAGACCGCATCGCCAAACTGCTCGAGACGGATCCGGAAAGCGAGATCATGCAAAAGCTGGAGTGGCTGGGGTTGTTTAGCAAAAAACGCATTCAGGTAAAAGACGGCACGCCCGCCCTGATCCTGGAAGCGCTCTTGCTGGAAAAATGGGCCTTACGCCCCCAGGATAAGGATATGGTGATTATGCAGCATGTTTTTGAATACGAAATCCGGGGAAAAAAACGCAAACTGACCTCCACGCTTATTATGAAAGGCAATGATGGCGTGGACACGGCGATGTCCAAACTCGTCGGACTGCCGCTCGGTATTTTTGTTAAATTGTTGCTGCTCGGGAAAGTGTCGCCCACCGGCGTCCGCATACCGACCATGCCGGAAGTCTATGAGCCCGTGATGGCGGAATTGGCGGAGTACGGCGTTCAATTCATCGAGGAAGAAACCGACATCGCATGACGATCCTGCTTGTTGCCGCCACCGAATTCGAGATTTTGCCGATGCTGCGCCAGTTGGAAACGCGATCGGATCTGCCTGTGCAAGCGCTGGTCACCGGCGTTGGGCTTGTTTCTACTACCTGGGCGCTGACGCGTGCGCTGGAACGGCAGCGACCGGATCTGGTGCTGAACGCCGGTATTGCGGGCGCTTACGACCGCCAACTGGAATTGGGCGCGGTGGTGCACGTCGTGTCCGAACAATTTGGCGATTTGGGTGTGGAAGAGGCAGACGGCGCCCTATCAGACGTATTCGATCTCGGCCTCACGGCGCGCAGCGCGCCGCCGTTTATCAACGGCCGCCTGGAAAATCCGGGCGCCGCACTATCCGGCTTTCTTCCAAACGTACATGGCCTGACCGTCCACAAAGTGCATGGCACGGCGCGTTCCATCGAGGCCGTTCGAAAAAAGTATCCGACGGCGCAGGTTGAAACCATGGAAGGCGCCGCCGTGTTTTACGCCTGCTTACTGGCCGGCGTACCGTTTTTGGAAATACGCGCCATCAGCAATTACGTAGAACCGCGCAACCGGGCGGCCTGGCAAATTCCCCTGGCGATTGAGCGACTGAACGAAGCCGTGATAGAGGCGCTGGAGGCGCTGGCAGAAAAATAACCGATTAGCGCATCGAATTGAAGCGATTCAAAACACCCGGATAATTTATGGACAAAGAATGGTTTTCTTCCTGGTTCGACTCCCCGTACTACCACATTCTGTACAAGCGCCACGACGAAGCGGACGCCAAGACGGCGCTCGACGGCCTTCTGAAAGCGTTGGATCTTGCGCCGGGGAGCCGGATACTGGATTTGGCCTGCGGGAAGGGTCGGCACGCGCGCTATCTCGCGGAGCAGGGATTCGAGGTTACGGGCCTGGATATTTCTGAATCGAGCATCACCTTTGCCCGCCACTTTGAGTTTGATCGCCTGTCTTTTTATCAGCACGATATGCGCCGGCCGTTTCGCGTCAATTATTTCGATGCGGTGGTGAATTTTTTTACCAGCTTTGGTTATTTCGACAACGACGCCGATCACTTGCAGGCCTTATCGAATGTGGCGCGCAATTTAAAGCCCGGCGGTTTATTCCTGCTGGATTTTTTCAACGCTGCGTGGGTTCGCCATCACCTGGTGCGGAAGGAGCAAAAAGAAATAGACGGGATTGAGTTTCGTATTAGTAAGACCATCCGCGAACCCTTTATCTATAAAAAGGTAAGCTTTGATACGGGCGGGCGGCGCTTCGTGTTCCGGGAGCGGGTGCGTTTATTTTCGCTTCCCGAGCTCAGCACGCTTTTTCGTCAGGCCGGTCTGGAAGTCAAATCTGCTTACGGCGGTTACGATTTGTCGCCCTTCGAGGATCTCAACTCGAAGCGGTTGATCCTACTGGCCACCCGGAGCTTTTAAACAGATTGCATGTTGGAATCGCTGGATCAAACCGTTTTTTATTGGATCAACACCGGCTGGAGCAGTCCGCTGCTGGACGCCTGTTTGCCTTGGCTGCGGGAAAAGTGGTTTTGGGCGCCGCTGTATCTGTTTGTAGCCGCATTCTCCCTGATGAATTTTGGGCGGCGCGGCAGGTATATTTTGCTGGGTTTGGCACTTGCTGCGGGTTTATCTGATTTTACCAGCAGTTCGATCGTAAAGCCGACGGTACAGCGTCTTCGGCCGTGCAACGATCCGCAGTTTCGAGAACAGGTGATTACAAGAGTTCCCTGCGGAAGCGGATACAGTTTTACTTCCTCCCACGCTGCGAATCATTTTGCCGCTGCCGTATTTTTGATCGGCGTATTCGGCGGGTGTGCCCGCTGGGTTCGTCCTGTCCTGATTGCTTGGGCGTCTTCCGTGGCGCTTGCCCAGGTATATGTGGGGGTGCATTATCCGCTGGATATTACGGCGGGTGCGCTGTTGGGGAGCCTGCTTGGTTGGAGTGTATTTGCGATGGGTAGGCGGTGGAAGGCGTTTTAGCGCGTGTTTTTCGCGGTAACGTTGATTATCGGGGCGACACCGACCCAAATTGTTGGACGATTTCCGCAATTTTTGTCAGTACGCCGATAGCGGGTACCGGGACTTTTCGGTTTTCCGCCTCGCTGCATTGATCGTCCGGCAGGGAAGCATCCTGTTGGGCGTTCGTTGCGGACGGGCGTCCGTTGCGGTATGCGTCTGCATTGACATACAGGAAAGCGCCGATACTCAGGGCGAGCATCAGGAAAAGCGCGGATACGGGCAGGTTTTTTCGTTTCATGGCTTCCAACATTTATAGAGATATACTTATATTCAATAAGACAACCATTTAAAACGAAAGGTTGCATACAGAAAGAAAAAAACCCGGATAGTTTAGATCTATCCGGGTTTTTCAGCGTCTGTTTCAATCAGATTACTGCTTTTGCAGTCCGCCGTTACCAGCCGGCACGCTTTCCTGTTTGGCGTTGTCTTTCACATCGCCTTTGATCGTCAGCATGTGGGTATCGCTGGCTTCGTTGGTTGTGATCGTGATGGATTTGCTGAATCCGCCTACGCGTTGCGTATCGTAGCGTACTTCGATGACATTCGATTCGCCCGGCATGATCGGCTCTTTCGGATAGGTAGGAACCGTGCAGCCGCAGGAGCCTTTTGCCGTTTTGATGATGAGCGGTTCGCTGCCGGTGTTCGTGAATTTGAACTTACGGAGCGGCTCAGCGCCTTTTTCGATGGAGCCGTAATCCACGGTGGTTGTTTCGAAGGTCATAACCGGGCCGCTGGATTGCGCTTGTGCAGCGAATACGCCGAAGGCGAAGAAGGCGAGGATAGAAAGCAGTTGTTTCATCAGAAAAGTTAATTTTATTGATAAATATTTTTTGCTGTACGGTTCTTTAAAATGATGACACAAAAGTAGGCAGTATGCACAAGCCGTGAAATAGTTACGCTGTTAACGTTCTTCAAATAAATCTAAACCGGTGTCAAAAGCGCGCGATTACTGCCCCAGGCTCCAGATATGTTCGAGAATGCGCTCGAGAAAACGCTTGTCTTCCGTAACGATTTCGGCTTGGCCCTGCATTTGTTGTTCGAAGGGAATGCGTTTGCCGTAATTCGTTTTGAGCTCGGTGGGGAGGTCCACGAGGATATTATACGTTTCATCCTGCGGGATGAGTGATTTGGATTTGACAGTTCCCGTGAGCGATCCGAATTCGTGGAACGGATATCCGTCCAATTTAACCACCACGCGTTGTCCGCTTTTGACTTTACCGGATCCGGCGACGGGCAGGGACAGTCTTCCGATGATTTTTCCGGTTTGAACCGGCGGGACGATCGAGAGCACCTGTTCGCCTTGTTTGACGAATTGCTGTACGCTGAAATAAGCGGCATTCATAGATACCCTGCCGTCCACAGGTGCGACCAGCAGGTAGTTTTGTTTCCATCGGTCGAGGCTGCCGCGCAGGGCGCTGAGGCTTTCCCGGAGGCGGACGCTGAGCGAGGCGTCGTCGGCGCGGGTACTAAAAGAGGCGTCGTTGATGCTGTTGCGGAGGCTGATAATTTCGTTTTGTTTGCGGAAGATCCCCGCTTCGATTTGATCGGCGGCATTTTCGGCATCGGCTATCTTTTGGCGTTCCTGTTCCAGGACGACCCGGGAGATCAGTCCTTGCCGGAAGAGTTCCTCCTGGCGCTCAAACAAGTCGCGCGCGCTGCTGATTTGCTGTTCGGCGCGCTTTTTAGATCGTTCATCGAAGCGGATGCTTTGTTGGAGGCGCTCGATTTGCTGATTGATGGCCGAGATATTAGAGCCGACCGAAGAGCGCCGGTCGCCTTTGGAGAAGCGGTAGGACTCCAGGTTTTGGACAAACGCGGAGTAGGCGTCCTGCACATCGCCCAATTCCAATCCGGCCGGCGGCAGCGTTTGTGCGAGGCTGTCCGCGTTCAGGTTTTGCCAGCGGGTCACGTTTTGGTCGAGTTGGACGATATCCTCATAGCGCGCGGTGCTTTCCAGCACGAGCAGTTCGGCGCCTTTTGCGACCATTTCGTTGTCCTGCACCATTAGGCGCACGATATTCCCGTCCGTTCGGGCGACGAGTGCGACCGGCGGATTGCCGGTGGTGAGTACAATTTTTGCTTTGATCAGATCGGGATACCGCACCATCCAACCGGCGGCGAGCAGCACGGCAAACGTAAAGAATGCCGCTGTGGTACCCCAGCGGATCAGCCAGCCGGGCGGCGTGCCGAGGATTTCCTGCACTTCATCGGATCGAAGTTCGATTTGATGTTCGTCGTACGGATTCATATCAGTCGCCCAGTTCGAGTTGATTTTTGACCAGGTTGAAGTACTGCCCTCTCTTAGCGGTAAGTTGTTCGTGCGCACCCTGCTCCACGACTTCGCCTTTTTCGAGTACGATGATATTATCGGCATGGCGCACCGTGCTCAGGCGGTGTGCGACGATAATGACCGTTTTATTTCTGAAAACATGGTCCAGGTTGTGCATAATGACCCGTTCGTTGTAGGCATCCAGGGCGTTAGTAGCTTCATCGAAGAAGAAGTAGTCGGGATTTTTATAGACAGCCCGGGCGATGAGCAGGCGCTGTTTTTGTCCCTGGCTGAGGCCGATGCCGTCCTGCCCGATTTTGGTATTATAGCCCAGCGGCAGCGATTCGATGAAGCTTTGGATATTGGCCACGCGTGCGGCGTAGAGCAGGCGGCGGCGGTCAATATAGTCTTCTCCCAGGGCGATATTTTTAGCAATGGTATCGAAAAAAATAAAGCCATCCTGCATCACCACCCCACAGTGTTGCCGCCAGATGCTGTGGTAAATATTATTGAGCGGAATATCGCCCAGGCGCGTGTAACCCTCGGTGGGTTGGTAAAAATTCAGCAGGAGTTTCACCAAGGTTGTTTTACCGCTGCCGCTGGTTCCGACGATGGCGGTTGTTTTGCCTTCCGGGATCACGAGGTTGACTTTTCTAAGTACCCAGGGGTCGTGGGGGCCGCCGTATCGGAAAGAGACGTTTTCGACGGTCAAATCGCCGCCGGAGGGCAGCACGCTTACTTTTTGGCTATCGGCGGGTTCTTCCTCCGGGCGCTGCTGTATTTCCTGCAAGCGCTCTAGGCTGATCTGCGCCTCTTGGGCCGCCAGAATAAACTGAACGAGCGATTCGAGGGGTGCGTTCATGTGTCCGATGATGTATTGCACGGCCAGCATCATGCCGAGCGTCATTTGGCCGTTAATCACGGCTTGTGCGGCGACGATAGAGATCAGGATATTTTTGCCCTCATTAATGAAAGCGGCGCCGGCGCGCTGGATCTGGTCAGTCGCCAGGTATCGGACGCTGATGCGGAACAATTTTGCCTGGATACGTTCCCAGGCCCATCTTTTCTGTTTTTCGGCATTATGGAGTTTGATTTCCTGCATGCCGTTGACCATTTGGATGAGCGCCGTTTGATTTTCCGCCATTTGTTCGAACCGGCGGTAGTCTAAAGCCCGGCGGCGCTGCAGGAAAAGCGCAACCCAGCCGAAATACAGGATTGCTGCGATAAAAAAGATGAGAAATATGGTTTGGCTGTAAAAAGACAATACGATTCCGAACACGATCAGGCTGAATACGGAGAACAGGGTAATCAGTGAGGAGGAAGTCAGGAACCGCTCGATGCGTTCGTTGTCGTAAATGCGCTGCAGCAGATCGCCGGTCATTTTTGCGTCGAAGAAGCTCATGGGCAGGCGCATGAGTTTGATCAAGAAATCCGACACCAAATTAATATTCACGCGACTGCCGATATGCAGGAGGATCCAGCCGCGGATAAATTCCACGGCGACCTGGCTCAGAAAGAGCACGCCTTGGGCGGCGAGAATCAGGTACACAAAATTAGGATCGCTGAGTTGCACCCCTTTGTCCACGAGCGCTTGCATGAGGAACGGGAGTGCCAATTGGACAATACTTCCTAGAAACAGGCCGATTCCCAGCTGCCAGAGCAGTTTTGTATGTCGGCGCAGGTAGTTCCACAGAAAACTAAAGCCGGCGCGTTTTTGCGCTTCGCCCGCTCGGTTGTAAAATTCGGGCGTAGTTTCCAACAAAAGCAGCACGCCCTGGGGTTCATAATTGCTGACATCGCTGATCCAGCCCTCCCGGAATTCTTTTTCAGAGAGGCGTTGTTTGCCGATTGCCGGGTCGGCGATATACACCTTGCCGTCTTCGATATGATAGACCACCACGAAGTGGTTTTGGCGCCAGTGGGCGATACAAGGCAGGGGAAGGTCTTCTTTTAAGCGCGCAAAAGTAGTTTTCACGCCCAAGGTGCGCATCCCGATTTTTTCCGCCGCGTCGGAGAGGCCCATCAGCGACACCCCTTCGCGGTCGAGATAGGTCAACTGCCGCAGGTGTTCCAACGAATAGTGCCGGCCGTACCGGCGGGCTACCATCCGCAGGCAGGTGGCGCCGCAGTCGGCAGCGTCGAGTTGTTTGTAAAAGGGGAAATTGTCGAACAGCATTTTACAGTTCTCTTATCCAGATATTCCGGTACTGCACCAGATCGCCGTGGTCTTGCAATTTGAGCGGCGCTTTACCGTGCGCCTCTACCTTAGGCAGGCCGATATACTCCGTAGTGCCTTTAATTTCTGCGTGATTTTGCACTAAAACGCCATTGTGGATGACGGTAATATACCCGGGCGCCGTCTGCAGTCCGTCCGCATTAAAACGCGGCGCGGTGTACAGGATATCGTACGTTTGCCATTCGCCGGGCGGGCGGCAGGCATTCACTAGTGGTAGGTGCTGTTTATAAATTGCGGCGGCTTGGCCGTTCGAATACGTTCGATTTTGGTAGCTGTCGAGCACTTGGACTTCATACCGGTTATGGAGGAAAACGCCCGAATTGCCGCGACCTTGGCCTTCCCCTTTTACGACCGTCGGCGCGGCGAATTCCAGATGCAATTGGCAATCGCCGAACGCGCGGCGGGTCTGGATAT
The DNA here is from genome assembly GCA_032115775.1 of Saprospiraceae bacterium. Taxonomy (GTDB): domain Bacteria; phylum Bacteroidota; class Bacteroidia; order Chitinophagales; family Saprospiraceae; genus M3007. Next base: position 42,505 of record JAUMBL010000094.1, read on the forward strand.
CGCCGGCGCCGGGTTTGACGGTCATCGCGCCGTCGCTGAGGATCCAGGCGGCCGCTGAACCGTCCTTAGCGCCGACCCACTCCTGCAGGTTGCTGCCGTTGAAAAGCACGATGGCGTCGGAAGGCGGAGCCGCCGGGGTATTGCCGGGTTGGACGACGCGGGGTTCCGGCGACCACACTTCCGTTGCTTTGGGGTCGGTGATTTGCGCGAAAGCAGGCGCGGCTGCCAACAGCGTCAGAAATAAAAGGCTTGAATTTTTCATAACAAAATAAAAAACGGAGGTAACAAGTGTGCGTTTATTTTTCTTCCATTTGAAAAGCGGCGTATTGATTGTACCCATTCATCAGCGAAAGATAGAACAATTTTCCCTGAACGGCATAACCTGTTTTTGAATAATGTACGGAATCTTTAGACAACAGCCCGAGCGATTTCCAATTTTGCGCCGAGCGGGCGCCCCCGGAGATAGAAAACAGATCCCAGAGCGCCAGATTGTGGTCGGCTGCAAAGCGGCGAATAATATCGCTGACGGGCTCCATATACGGGTTAAATCCTTTTCCGCGGAGGTAGGAGTCGGCCGGCGTGGTGAGCAGAATCGGCGTTCCGGGCGCCGCCTGCTGCAATTGCCCGACAAGCGCTTTTATTTGGGCGTACAGGCCTTTGGGGCCGGTGGCGCCCTGCGCTTCGTTCGTTCCCAGCGAAATAATAATGAGGTCGGGCTGCAGGTTACCGACCTGCAGGGCGAAGTACTGCGCCCTGGCGAAGTCGAGGAATTTTGCGCCATTAACGCCGATGGCGTGATAAACGACCCCCGACAGTTCATTTTCCAGCGAAATACCGTCCAGCACGAGGCGTTTTTGCGCTTCGGTTTGTTTTTGACATTGGAGGGTGAATTGCGCGACCGGCCGATCAAAAAAGTAGGTGCAGGAATAGGCGTCTTCGATCAGGGGCCGCCCCTTTTGGTTGGTGAGGTCGTCCAGCAATTCAATAGCGTAGGTCTCCGGAGATTTCCGGTAAAAAACAGTCGCTTTGGTAAACGGGTTGGTGGCAGCCGTGGCCGTATCGCGCATCCGGACGGTCAGGCGGCTTTCAGGCTTGTTGGATTCCAGCAAAAAGCCGGAGATGCCGTAAGGCGTCGTTTCGTCCAGGTTGCGTTGGCAATTGGAACTCGACCAGGCGCAGTTGGTTTCCACCAAAAAATCACCCGGTCCGTAAACCCCGGCCAGCCGGTAGGGAAAAATCAATCCGCGGCCGGCGTTGCCGAAAGCGTCTTGCAGGCGCAGGCGCACTTCCTGGGTCATGAAATTTCCCTGGGTATGCGAATCGCCGATATGCACGACGGTGATGCGCTCGCCGCCGCGCACCCGCTGTTGGTACAGGCGCTCGAAGAAAGGGCGCAGCGATTCCGGATTTTGTATCTCGTTTTGGTCTTGCAGTAGGAAAGCGTAGCCGATGGTATCCTGGTCGGAGATGCTCACCTGCGGCGGTCGGAATTGCGACTGACAGCGGCTGATCGCAAAAATAACAAACAGGACTGCGGCAGCGCTGCGCAATCGGACGGACTTAAACCGGGTTAGAGAAACAGGCGTCATAGTTGCTGTCGGTGGCGTGAAAAATCAGTTCGCGTTGCGTTTACGTTCAAGGATGCGGGCTTTTTCTTCCAGCAGGACGCGCGCAAACAGCCGGCTGATCGTGCGCCCTCCCTCATGCGTAAGATGGGTGAAATCCTTGCTGGCGAGCGCCGGTTTTTCTGCCGCAAAGCGGATCATCGTGCCCGGCCCGCCCATGCCCCGGTATAGATCATAAAATAAAAATCCGTATTTCCGCGCCAAATCGCGCTGCATATCCACAATCACCGGGACGGCCGGCAGGGTGCACAGCGTGTCCGCTACTTTACCGGCTCGGTCGGGCACGCCGACGATCAGAATGGGTCGGTCGGGGAAACAACGCTTCAGGTGCGCAAACGTGCCGTCGAGTTCCCAGCGATACCAATCCACATTGTCCAATCCGTTGGTAATCGCATTGAGTCCGAGTTGGACGATCACTAGATCGTAGCCTTGCAAACGGTCGAAGGCCTGCATTATCGCGGGTTCGATCAGTTTCAATTTCCCGCCGCTATTCCCGCGGACGGAAAAATTATCGAGGTAAAAACCGGGGCCGTCTTCCAGCGATGCGCCGTAGAGTACCCAGCCGCCCGGATTGGGAAACTGCAGCTCGATGGTGCGCATGTCGGAGCGCTTGATTTCCAACACGCCCGGCACGCCCGGCGACACCGGTGTCGGTTGGGCGAACAGGGTATCGCGGCCGTTAACAGCATACCAAAAAGAAGCCAGGCTGTCGCCGCCATAGAAAAGTCGGAACTGCGACCAGGATTTGGTGTGGCGAAAAGCGCTCGCGCCTTGGTACTGGATTCTGGCGTTTGCTCCGGGCGTGTAGGCAAATCCGTTGATGCCGTAAGCAGGGTGTTCCGGAGTTTTTCGGACGATGGAGTAGGTTGTCCAGCCCGCATATTCGTGTTGCAGGGTACGTTTAAATCGGGCGACCTCTGAGGTAATCGGCACAAATCCCACGCCCTGACCGCCCCAGAGCGTCTGAAGCGTATCCCGCAGATCGCCGAGCACAATATCGCCCTCTACAAAGGAATCGCCGAAAAAAGCGACCCGCACCCGGCGTTTGTGGGCGCGGATGGAGTCCGTGGCCGCAAAAAAAGCGGCCAAACCTTGCCGATCCCGGGAGTAATCTTCCAATATTTGACCAAACAAAAGCGAATCTACCGGCGGTAAGATATACTCGGACGAAACGTCGTCTGCATCCGGCGGCAGGACGATCTCCAGGGTATCCGGTACCGGAAGCGTATCGGGCGGCGGCGAGGGCGGCGGGAGTGGCCTCCGGATATCGCCGAAGATATCCATGGTTCGGAGCGTGAACCCACCCACTCGGATTCCTTCCGGCAGGAACCCCAGGGCGGTTGTCAGCAGCGCGACCAAGATCGTAAGCCAGAGCGTTTGGCCGAGGTAATTTTTCATACGCTGCAAAGATACGGATTTGTTCAAAGGCTTGGACGCGCCGGTAAAAGTCTGCATTTACATTCAGGAACTCGTATATTTGTTATCTAATTCACAACGCATGCTTACGCAAATCACATCTTTAGAAGAATACCGCCGGATTTATGCCGAAAGTGTAGCGGATCCGGAGGCATTTTGGGCTCGACAGGCCGAAACTTTTCAATGGCGCAAACCTTGGCATAAGGTGCTTCAATGGAATTTCCGGGCGCCGCGCGTGGAATGGTTTGTGGGCGGCCGGTTGAATATTACCGAAAATTGTCTGGATCGGCACCTAGCAACTCAGCCCGAGCAGATCGCTTTGATCTGGGAGCCGAACGATCCCGCTGCAAGACCCAGGAAATATACTTATCGCCGCTTGCACGGTCTGGTGTGTCAGTTTGCCAATGCGTTGCGCGCCCAGGGGGTTCGGAAAGGTGATCGCGTATGCCTGTACATGCCCATGACGCCCGAGTTGGCCATTGCCGTGCTGGCCTGCGCCCGGATCGGCGCCGTCCATTCCGTGGTGTTTGCCGGTTTCAGCGCCGTGGCTTTGGCAGACCGGATCAAGGACGCCGCGGCGAGCATCGTGATTACCGCGGACTATAATGCGCGCGGTGCTAAAAACATACCGGTCAAGCAAGTCGTGGACGAGGCGCTCGCGCTCGGCTGCGACAGCGTGCGCGCGGTGATCGTACACCGGAATACCGGCGAGGAGGTCGCCATGGCGGAAGGCCGTGATATCTGGTGGCACGATTTTGTGAAGGGGCGGCGCAAGTCCGGCAAGGCGACAGCGGTACGCAGTGAGGAGATGCTTTTCATCCTGTACACTTCCGGCTCTACGGGCAAGCCCAAAGGCGTGGTGCATACCCACGGGGGCTATATGGTTTATACGGAGTTTACGTTCCGGCAGGTTTTTCAGTACGAGCCTGGCGATGTTTATTGGTGTACCGCGGATATAGGCTGGATTACCGGGCATAGTTACCTGCTTTACGGCCCCCTGTTGGCCGGCGCCACGACGCTGATGTTCGAGGGCGTGCCGACTTACCCAGATCCGGGACGTTTTTGGGATGTGATCCAGCGCCACAAGGTTCAAATTTTCTACACTGCGCCCACGGTAATCCGCGCGCTCATGGCAGCCGGCGATCCGTGGATTAAAGATCGGCGGCTGAACAGCCTGCGGGTGTTGGGTACCGTGGGCGAACCGATCAACGAGGAGGCTTGGCACTGGTACAACGAGCGCGTCGGTAAAAAACGCTGTCCGATCGTAGATACCTGGTGGCAAACCGAGACGGGCGGCATCCTGATTTCGCCCCTCGCCGGTATCACCCCGCTGAAACCCTGCTACGCTACCCTACCCTTGCCGGGTATCCAGCCGTGTCTGGTGGACGCCAACGGCCGGGAATTGACGGGAAACAACGTAGAGGGCATGCTGTGCATGAAGTTCCCCTGGCCGTCCATGATCCGCACCACGTACGGCGATCACGAACGTTGTCGGCAGACCTATTTTGCTACGTTCCGGAACCTATATTTCACCGGCGACGGCGCCCGCCGGGATGCCGATGGATATTACCGGATCATCGGCCGGGTGGACGATGTGCTCAACGTTTCCGGACACCGCATCGGCACGGCCGAGGTAGAAGACGCCATCAACAAGACGCCCCACGTGGTGGAGTCTGCCGTCGTAGGGTATCCGCATCCCATCAAAGGGCAAGGCATCTATGCTTTTGTTATTTCGGACGATCCGGTTGCTGCCGCTGCGGCCTTGTTCAAGCATTCCATCCTCGATACGGTCGTGCGCGAAATCGGGTCGATTGCCAAACCGGACAAGATTCAGATTGTCCCGGGCCTTCCGAAAACGCGTTCCGGCAAAATCATGCGGCGCATTTTGCGCAAAATTGCCGAGGGCGACACCGATAACCTGGGCGATATCACCACGCTGTTAAATCCGGAAGTGGTGGTAGAGATCAAATTGGGCGCCGAATAAACGCACGTTTAATCTTAACCGTTTCAGGCGGAAACAGGCGACGTACACCGCAGCACATGTTAGAGATTTGCTTACCGGATTGCAAAAACGGCAGTAAATCCCCGCCATGCACTTATAAAATCATCCATGTTCCACGTGCACAAAATCCGCCTCTTCCCGGAGATATTTATCCCGGAATCCTTTCAAGGTCAGTTCGATATTTTTTGTTTTCGACTGCGTCTGCTGGAACTCCCTAATCAGTTCCAACACATCGTAATCAATATAACTTGTTTTTGAAGCGTCAATAAGGACGCGGCTATTTTCGGGCAGATGATCCAGGGTTAACTTGATGGCGGCCTTGTTTAGGAAGGAGACCTCCTGCGCAAGTTCGATCCGGATAAGGTCGCCCTGATTGTATTGTTCGCGGTGGAAAAAATAAGCGGTTTTCATATTGCCACGCAGGATAGCAAAAACGCTCGCTGCCAGGCCGATCAGTACGCCGGAAAGCAAATCGGTGAACACAACGGCCAGTACGGTGATAACAAATGGCCACCACTGGTATTTCCCATTGGCCCACATTTCCTTAAAAACAGAGATTTTTGCCAGTTTATATCCCACCAGAATCAGCACGGCGGCCAAAGAAGCGAGCGGTATTTGATTCAATAGCCCGGGGATTGCCAGTACGCAGATCAGCAGTAATGCACCGTGTAAAATAGCGGCCAACTTGGTGCGGGCGCCGGCGTCCAGATTGGCCGAGCTGCGGACGATCACCGAGGTAATCGGCAGGCCGCCGATCAGGGCAGACAAAATATTACCGACACCTTGCGCCCGGAGCTCCCGGTTGGTGTCGGTGCTGCGCCGGAGCGGGTCAATTTTATCAATGGCTTCGATGCACAGCAAGGTTTCAATCGAGGCGACTGCGCAGATTGTCGCGGCGGTAGAAAATATCTTCGAATTTTGCCACTGACTGAAATCAGGTGCACGGAACAGCGCAAAAAATTCGGAGGCGCCGGATGCAACCGGAATATTTACTAAGTGCTCTCTGTTAATCACCCACGGCTCGCCTAAACCGGCAAATAAAGCGTTCAATCCGATACTTGCGGCCACGGCAGCCAGGGCGCCCGGTATCGGGCCAACCCATTTTTTGACGGCGGGTTTGGTCCACAAAATCATAATTCCCAACGATAATAGCGCCACAAGCGTGGCGCCCGGGTGGATATAATCCGTAAGCGTGTGCCAGATTGCGGTGAAGGTATTGTCGCCGTCGGATTGTAGAAACGCCTCATCGCCTTCCACATCCCGGTCGTATCCCAAGGCATGCGGAATCTGTTTCAAAATAATGATAATCCCGATTCCGGTTAACATGCCCTTGATCACATTCGAGGGGATATAATTTGCGACTGAGCCTGCCCGCACAAATCCCAGTACCAGTTGCAGCACGCCGGCCAGCAAGGCTGCCAACAGAAAGGTTTCATAAGAGCCGAGTTGTTGAATTGCTACGAGTACCACGGCCGTCAGACCGGCAGCCGGGCCACTCACACTGGTATGGGAGTTGCTAAGCGCTCCCACAACCAAGCCGCCGACAACCCCGGCAATCATGCCGGAAAAAAGTGGCGCGCCGGAGGCCAGCGCAATACCCAGGCAAAGCGGCAGGGCAATCAAAAATACCACTAGGCCGGCGGAAATATCGAATTTCAGATTTTCCTTGAATAGGTTCTGTTTCATTGAACTTAATTTGATGATGACCGCACAGCCGTTTAGAGCATGTTTGGAATTTTCTCGCCGAGTCAAAAATGGTTCATTTTTCGCCATTTTTCACCTTTTTGAAGGCACGTAGCCCTGGCTATGCTCCTTCAAAAAGGCAAAAACTGACAAAAAATGCCCCTATTTTTGCCTTCGGCAGAAAATTCCAACCATGCTCTTAGCCGGGCGGTATAGTAGATGAGAGGAAGTAAAAAAAGGGATTACGGGCACCCCAAGCGCCAGATCGTTACGCTGCATTGCATACCGCACACTGTTCGGGTGGCGGCGAAAAGATGGCTAAAAAGGTATGCGGCAGGGCGCTCTGGGAGTAATCCGGCGCCTGACCCCGCCGGGTTTCCATATCGGAAGGAAACACGATGGTTAGAAAAATAGAAATCTGCCAATCTTCGTCGTTTTTTGACGGCTTCGTGTGCCCTTTAAAGTCCTCCTGCTCCTGCTCCACATCACTGCATGTAAAGATGCAACAAGCACTCGAGTCCAGATAGGGAACTGATAGCTCCAGCCCAAAACCGAGCAACGTGAGGCAAAAGAGCACAGGATTTAAAAACGAGTATTTCGACATATTTGGCAAAATAACGAAGAAATAGCCATAAAGATGTGTCCTTTGTTGTTATTTTTTTATAAATGCTCAACCCCACAGATTGATACCTCCGTATATTTAACCGCAGTAAAATACTTTTGGTAACTTCGCATCTACAAAATTTGTCACACTAAATAATACGAACCATGCGTGCACTGATGCTGGAAGCGCTCCACCAACCCCTGGCTTTCCAACAAACGATTGTGCCGACTCCCGGCCCCGACGAAGAACTGGTTGCCCTGCACGCCGCAGCCTTGAATCACCGCGACGTCTATATCCAACAGGGGTTGTATGCCGGCATTCAAACGCCGGTGATCCTAGGCAGCGACGGCGCTGGCGTGTGTAAAGGCCGGGAAGTGGTCATCTGTCCGGGGCTTTATTGGGGTAATGATCCGAGGGTACAGAGCAAGGATTTTCAGGTGCTGGGTATGCCCTCCAATGGCACTTTCGCCGAATTCGTGTGCGTCCCGAGCGAAAACGTACATCCCAAGCCGGCGCACCTGGACTGGGCAGCAGCAGCAGCCCTGCCCCTTGCCGGCCTGACCGCCTGGCGCTTGCTATTTACGCGCTGCCGGCTCCAGGCAGGCGAACGCGTACTCATCACCGGCATCGGAGGCGGCGTCGCGCTCCTAGGGCTGCAACTCGCACACGCCGCCGGCGCGGAGGTATGGATCACCAGCGGATCCGATGAAAAAATTATCCGGGCAGCCGGTCTGGGCGCGGCCGGCGGCGCAAATTACCGGGAGGCCGGCTGGGACAAACAGCTCAAGGACAAGGCAAAAGGCTTTGACCTCATCATGGATTCGGCGGGCGGCGACGGATTTGCCGCCCTCGTCGGCTTGTGCAATCCCGGCGCCCGAATAGGGATTTACGGCGGATCGCTGGGAAAAATTGGTGGGCTCAGTCCGCAAATTGTATTCTGGAAACAAATCAATATCCTGGGTTCTTCCATGGGAACGAACGAAGAGTTCGCCGATATGCTGGCGTTCGTCGTCCGCCATCGAATCGTCCCGGTAGTTGATACCTCGTACGAACTTGCCGACGGCAACGCGGCCCTGGAACGTATGCGCCGCGGCGATCAATTCGGCAAGATAATCCTCCAAATCGCGCGCATGAAATAAGAAGCGTCACGATTTAGCCGGCTCGCCGGTCGGTCTAAAAAGTCGCTTCGTCTGGCAAAAATGAATCCTTTTTTGACTCAGACGCGAACAGGCTAAGTGGTTACTAAATGCGCACCGCCGGGCGCACTCCTCGGACACGCTCGACGTCGCGGTTCATACAGCCGTCCTACTCCGCCGCCATTTCCGCCGCCGTCCAACCCTCGATATTCTTCGTCTTGCTCGAAAAATTCACCCCCACGCCCACCACCGGCTTGCCCAGCGTCCAGGCGGCGCGGTAGTATTTCTTTTGT
>JAUMBL010000095.1:0-4331 GCA_032115775.1 Saprospiraceae bacterium
GCGCGTATTTCGTTCCCGCGTTTTCCGGCCTCTATGCGCCGTACTGGCAGGCCGACGCCCGCGGCATCATCGCCGGACTGACGCGTTTCGTCCACAAAGGCCATCTCGCCCGCGCCGTCCTGGAAGCTACCGCCTTCCAAACCCGGGAAGTCCTCGACGCCATGGAAAAAGACGCGGGCATCCAACTCCGCTCGCTCCGCGTGGACGGCGGGATGGTGCTCAATGAACTCCTCATGCAATTCCAGTCGGATATCCTGGACGCCCCCGTCATCCGGCCCAAAATGATCGAAACAACCGCCCTCGGCGCCGCGTACGCCGCCGGACTGGCCGTCGGCTACTGGTCGAATCTCGACGACCTCAAACAAAACTGGGGGGTGGATAAAACCTGGCAGCCCGATATGCCCGGCGAACAACGAGAAAAATTGTTCCGTTTTTGGAAAAAAGCCGTTCAGCGATCTATGAATTGGGCTGAGTAGTACTGATAATTGGACGCACCTGTACGTTAAAGTATTTCGCCGCCTCCGGCGGCGAAATAAAATGATGTTTGGGGGCCTGTTTTTTGATTTTTTCTAAGAAAAAATCAAAAAACAGGCCCCCAAACAAACTATTTTTTTGCTTAACGGGTTGCGTTTTACGTTTACTAAACCTTCAAGGTTTAGTAAACGTAGGGATTTAAAAAAAACGGCCCGACGCATTCGTCGAGCCGCAATAACAACCTGAAATCTCAGAAAAAATACGGTATTTAGTGGCCGCCGCCATGCGGGCCGTTACCGGGGCCATGCGGGCCGTTACCGGGGCCGCCAGGGCCGTTACCGGGGCCATGCGGGCCGTTACCGGTGCAAGTACCCACAAAAGTGCCGTCGGCCTTAAAGATCAGGACGGTACCGTCGCTGAGTTCGACCGCGAAGGCGAGCCCTTGCCGTTTACTGACCACCGTCTGGATCGTCGTATTCGCGTAATTTGCGGCTACATAATCCGTTACGCCGGCGGGCAAGTCGGTAATCGCCAACGTGTCGCCGCGCATACAACCGCCGGGATTCGGGCCGGGGCCGTTACCGGAGCCGCCCGGGCCGGATTGGCCGGGACAAGTACCGACAAAAGTGCCGTCGGCCTTAAAAATCAGGACGGTACCGTCGCTCAGTCCTACCGCAAAAGCCAGCCCGTTGCGTTTGCTCACCACCGTTTGAATGGTGGTATTGGCGTAGTTAGCGGACACATAATCCGTTACGCCGGCCGGCAAATCCGCGATCGTCAGCGTATCGCCGCTGAGGCAACCGCCGTCGGGATTACCGGGGCCGCCGGGGCCGTGCGGGCCGCCGGGATGCGTCGGCAGATTGCCGCATTCGCCCAGCAGGTCGCCATTGCCCCGGAAGATCAAGATCGTGCCGTCGGAAAGTTCGACGGCAAACGCGCGGCCGTCGCGTTTGCTAACCGCCGTGACCACCGTTGCGGTCGGATAATTAGCCGTGAGATAGTCGGTGATCGCCTGGGGCAACGAAGCAACATCCAGGGTATCGCCGCGCATACAGTGAGCCGTAGAGTCCGAACCGCCGCCGCGGTCGCCGGCGGCGAGGTCGGTCGTCGGGGTGAAATCGCCGGTTAGGGATTCTTTTTCACAAGCAGCGAAAAAGGAAATGAATAAAAGCGCCACCGCGCCAAAAAGATACTGTTTCATTTTTGTGTGTTGTTACGATTGATAGTGAAATATAGGGATCAGATGCATCTGTCTTTGTACGGAAATTCAAGGTTTACTGCATAGGGAATGCGTTGGAAAAAATGGTTGCATCCTTCGCGTTAAATTTGCACCCGCACGCCGGCATTCAATCCGGTGGCCAACCTGCCGACGGACACGCCCGGGTCTTTTTGCCGCGCCGTGAGACCGCGGATCAGGGTCGGTTCCAGTTGGAGCAGGACGCGGGGGGTAAGGCTGTACTCCACGCCTGCGGCAACCACGCCGCTGAGCGACACCGGTTTCAACCCGGCGTTCGTGGCAGTCGGCGGCGCGCCCGATCCGATTTGGAATCGCGGATTCAGGCTGGACGCGCCGGTGAACTGCTGTTCATTCTGAAGCAAAATATCGGTCATCACGCCGGCTTTAACGACCATTTTAAGGCGGTTTTTTCCCAGGGTGTACTTTGCGAGCAGCGGTACGCTCAGGTAGCGAGCGCTTTGTTTTCGGGTAATCGCTAATTCCACCACCTCCTGATCCGGAACTGGCACGGAGCTGTCCACTTCCGACACCCGGACGTCCACCTGCATGGCGCCGGCAGGCGTATTCACCCGGTAGATGAAATTGTGGTCGGGAGACGGGCCGCCCGGGCCGTGCACATGGCGGTCGCCAAAACGCAAGCGCGCCTGATGGGAAGCGATGTATGCGGTCTGTTGGTAGAGGAGACCTGTCTGCAAACTGAATCGCCCGCCTATTTTCCGCTCCAGCCCCAGGCCGGTAAGCAACACCTGTCCGTCCTCGATATGCTCTTCCTGAAAAATCCGGGGACTACTCGGGCCGGCGGGCGGAAGTTGTGTGGACGCGACCCTCGACTGCTCGCTGAAGTAGGCGCATTGGCCCTGCACGGACCATTTACCGGATATTTTTCCGCGAACCACAGGCCAGGCGGCCGGCGAGATCGCCGGCGCATCAGCGCGCAAAAAAGAAATAAGCCCCGGAATACAAGGCGATACCCGTTGCGCCGGCCGTTCCGTCCGCGCTGTTTCCGACCCCGAGCCGTCCGCCTCTGCCGTCCCCTGCCACGTGTTTTGCGGAATGGCAGGTCCTTGCAGCGGCAACGGCCCGGGGGTGATCCGGTACGGATCAGCTTGTGCGGCCTGCGCGGGATTAGCAGGCAGGCGTGCACCGGTAGCAGCGTCAGAAAGAAAATAGGTGTGATCATGGATGCCAGTGGCTCCATTCGGGCGGACTGCAGCGGGCGCCCGTTCGAACGCCCGGGCGGCAGCCTGCCGGTTTATTTGCCGCTGTAAAGCGTCTAATTGTCGTTGATAATGCGCGCGCTGCCATAGCAAACCCGATAGCAGCGCAATGGACGCAAGCGCCAACCCGCCGGCAAGCCAACGCAGCCGAACCCCGGCGCTTATCGGCGGTTTGGCCGGAGCAAGCCCGGCAACAACCCCGTCCCAGAGATGATCGGGTGGGTTCTCCGCGTATTCTGAAAGATTCCGTTTAAGGAAATCGTCCAACTCGTCTTTGTCAAAGTCTTTCTTCATGCGCATTAAAATAAGGTTAGCGTACAAGGTTTTTTTCCAACAGGGCGCGGAGGCTTGCCTTAGCCCGGTTCAATTGAGATTTAGACGTCCCGACGGAAATGCCGAGCTCCTCCGCTATTTGCTGGTGCGAGTAATTTTCCAACACATAGAGATTGAGCACGGTGCGGAATCCGAGCGGCAACTGCTGCATCAGCTGCAACACTGCCTTCGGGGTTTCTTCCGATTCGAATACCGAGGGATGGTCCTCCTCGTCCAAGGGGGCGTCCTGCCGCAGCTGGTCTTCTTCCAACAATCGGCGTTTTTGTTGCTTGATATAATGCAGGGCGGTATGCACGATCACCCGCCGAATCCAGCCCTCCAGGCTGCCCGCGCCCCGGTATTGATGCAGATCGCGGAAAACACGGACAAAACCCTCCTGCAACCAATCTTCCGCATCCTGCCTATTATTGGCATAACGCAGACAGACCCCGAACATTTTTCCCTTAAAATGATCGTACAAACGCCGCTGGGCGTCGCGTCGGCCTTCCGCGCTCAGGCGCGCCAAGTATTGAAGATCGGATTCCGTCATGGAAATGAATTACAAGGTAGGGAATTCAGTCAGGCAAAAGGTTGCATCCGGAGAAATTATTTTTGCGCGCAACAGCAGCCGGCTGAAAAATAAAATCCTGCCGATCATTGAACCAAGCCGGGAAAATGCAGTCCAAGATCATTTCGTCCTATTTTATCGCCCATTGGTTGAATATTTTTTGCCGCTCCGTTTTTTAACGACACCTTTGCTCTCTTAAATTAATTTTTTTTATGAAAATAAATAGGAAAGTCCTGCCCGCAATCGTCCTGCTCCTCGGACACCTGGCGCTCCAAGCCCAACCCGGCGGCGGCTGGGGCGGCGACCCCAAACAACGCGCCGAAGCGCAAACCCAACTGATGACCGACAGCCTGGCGCTCTCCGAGGCGCAATCAGCGAAAGTCGGCGAAATCAATCTCAAATACGCCCAAAAAATGCAGGACGCCCGCGCCGGCGTCGCAGAGGGCGACTGGGAAAGTATGCGCGCAACGATGCAAACGCTGCGCGCAGAACAAGACAAAGAACTGCAAACCGTGATGACGCA
>JAUMBL010000096.1:0-27880 GCA_032115775.1 Saprospiraceae bacterium
TCGATATCTACGTCTGCCAGGTCGGCCAATACAAACAGTTCTCCGGACAAAATCAACTCTTTATCAACAAGGGCAACGGCCGCTTCGACGAACGCGCGGAGGATTTCGGACTGGCGCTGAAAGCCTTTTGCACGCAGGCCGCTTTTCTCGACTACGACCTCGACGGCGATCTCGACTGCTTCGTGCTCTGCCACAGCGTGCACTCCGCCGGCAGCTACCGCGATACCGCCCAAACCCGACGCCCGGATCCGCTCGCAGCCGACCGCCTCCTGCGCAACGACGGCGGCCGATTCACCGACGTGTCCCGGGAAACCGGAATCTATGGCGGTACGGCCGGCTACGGACTCGGACTGGCTGTCGGCGACCTGAACAACGACGGCTACCCGGATATCTATGTCGGCAACGATTTCCACGAAAATGACTACCTGTATTACAACCAGGGCGGTAAATTCTTCGTCGAGGACATCGCCGCCTCTATAGGCCATACCTCCAATTTCACTATGGGCTGCGATATCGCCGACGTCAATAACGACGGCCTGCCCGATGTGCTCACCCTGGATATGCGCCCGGAAGACGAACGGATTTTGAAAGCCAGTCAACCCGCCGACTTGTTCGACGTCTATCAGTTCAAACACCAACAAGGGTATCACTGGCAACTGGCTCGAAATTGCCTGCAAATTAACCAGGGACCGCGAGACAACCGCGGCCGGCTGCAATTCGCCGACCAAGCCTGGATCGCCGGCGTGGCGACAACCGACTGGAGCTGGAGTGCGCTGATCGCCGATTACGACCTCGACGGACACAAGGATATCTTTATCTCGAACGGCATCGCGCGGCGCCCCAACGATATGGACTACCTCAAGTTCATCTCCTCCGCCGAAGTGCAACGAAAAGCCGCCGACCTGGATCTTATCCGGGAAATGCCCGACGGCGCCGTACCCAATTACGCTTTTAAAAACGACCGGCACGGCCGCTTCCAGGATGTTTCCGCTGCCTGGGGCTTCCGCCGCCCCAACTGCGCCAACGGGGCGGTGTATGCCGACCTGGACAACGACGGCGATCTGGACCTCGTAACCAATAACCTCAACGAACCCGCTTCGCTCTTCCGAAACAACAGCCAAAATGCCAACTGGCTGAAAATCCGCTTCCAAGGCACGGAAAAAAACCCCTTCGGTATCGGCGCCCGGGTGCAAATTTGGGCAGGCGGCCAAATGCAAATGCAGGAAAACCAACCCACCCGCGGCTTCCAATCGGCCGTAGCGCCGGAAATCATTTTCGGCCTGGGTACGGAAAAACTGGCGGATTCACTGGCCGTCCTGTGGCCCGGCGGCGGCAAACAAACCCTGTACACCGTATCGGCAGGTCAGACGCTCCGCCTGGATGCCGGCCGGGCGACCGACAAAATCGCCCCGCCGACTCCGGAAAAACCCATTTTCCGCCCCCGAGAGGTTATCCAAGCCACCTACGCCGCCCCACCCTTCTTGCTCACCGAAAAACTCGCGCTCTGGCAACCGGAAAACTACCGCCCCCGCCTGGCGGTCGGCGACGTCAACGGCGACGGCGCCGACGACCTCTTCCTGCCCGGTCTGGCGGACGGGCTGTTCTTCCAAACCCCAACCGGCTTTACCGCCGCGCAAACCCCGAACGCCGAAAATAATACGCCCGCGCGCCGCCTCGACGACGCTGCCGTCGGGGCTTTCTTCGACGTCAACGGCGATGGCGCGCCCGACCTGTACGCCGGAACGGCCGGGACGCCGCCCGACCAGTCGCCCGAAACGCTCCGCGACGCGCTACTCCTCCAAATACGTGGCAAAAACCGCCTGTCGGACTGGACCGACCGCCCCCTGCCGCCCACTAACGAAAATACCACCACCGTCCGCCCCGCTGATTTTGACGGCGACGGCGACCTCGACCTGTTCGTCGGCGCCGGCAGCGTGCGCGGTGCATACGGGCTGCCCGGAAAATCCGCACTGCTCGAAAACGACGGAAAAGGAAATTTTACAGACTGTACCGCCCGGCGCGCGCCCGCACTCCAACGACTCGGCATGGTCACCGACGCCCAATGGGCCGATCTCGACGGAGACCAACGGCCCGAACTCATCGTCTGCGGACAGTGGATGCCGATTGTTATCTTTAAAAACACCCCGGACGCCCCCTGGACGCCCGAGGCCCTACCCGCCTCCGAGGGCCTGTGGAACGCCCTTGCCGTGGCGGATATGGATCAAGACGGCGACCTGGATTTCGTTGCCGGCAATTTCGGACTAAACTCGCCCCTGCAAGCCGCTCCCGAAACACCCCTCGAACTGTGGGTGAAAGATTTCGACGGCAACGGCGCCTTCGATCCCATCGTCAGCTACTACCGGCAGGGCAAACAATATCCCGTGGCCGACAAAGACTGGCTGCTCAGCCAGTTGCCCGGGCTTAAAAAAAACTATGTACAATACCGGAAATACGCAGAAAGCACCCTGGCGGAAATTTTCCCGGAAGAAAAACGCCGGGGCAGCGTCCACCTGCGCGTAAACACCCTGGCCAGCAGCCTCTTTGAAAACGACGGCCAGAGCCGCTTCACCCGGCGCGACCTGCCCGACGCCGCGCAGGCAAGCCCCGTTTTTGCCGTCCTGCCCGGCGATTTTGACGGCGACGGCCGCACCGACCTCCTGCTCGGCGGCAACCTGTTCGATATCCAACCAGCAATCGGCCGGCAGGATGCCTGCAGCGGACTGCTCCTGCGCGCGCGCACAACCGGCGGTTTCGAAGCCTGCCCGCCCGCGCAATCCGGCTTCCAACCCGCAGGCGCCGTGCGGGATATCCGGGTCATTCAGCGAAAAAATAAAAAATCGCTGATCGTTGTAGCGCAATACGGAGGAAACGTGCAGGTTTTTGAGTGGAATTGAGGCGTGTGTCGTTGTGTTATGTAAGCGCCTATTTGGATTTTGGGCTTCATGCGGCCAATGCTGTTTTAATGAATTGTAGAGCGCCTATTCGGGATTTTTTCGATTAAAAGTGTTTAGTGTATTTTGCCGTCCGGCAAAAAATGGATCCTTTTTTGCCTCAGATACGACCGGCTACATATTTACGTAAAAAAAGCATATATTTGTACATAATTTGAATATAATGGAAACACTGGTGATTAAAATAAAATCGGAACAGGCAGCCCAGCGCCTGGCGGATTTTCTCAAAACGCTTGATTATGTGGAGGCCGTAGAGCAACGCGACGAAGAAGTCCCCCAGCCGGCCGAAAAGGGACTAATTCGCGGGGAATACGCCCCGGGCGAAAAGCCGTCGGATTTTGCCGGAATTTGGGCAGGCAGAAAAAAAGTGGACGCCAATAAACTAAGACAGAAGGCATGGCAACGAAAAAAATAATCCTTTGCGATACGAATATTTTTATTGAGCTATTCCACGAAAATGATCGCATGATCCAAGAATTGGATTACCTGGGATTTGACCGGCTTGCAATCTCTGTGGTTGCGGCGGCTGAGATTTATTATGGTATGCGCAAGCGAGAAACGGCCAGGACGAAAGATCTCATTCGCAAATTCAACCTGTATCATTTGGATAAAGAAATTTCGAATCTGTTTATACAATTTATGCAGGGTTATCGTGACAAAGGAATCAGCGTACCTGACGCATTGGTCGCAGCGACAGCAGTATCGCACAATGTGGCACTTTTCACTTTAAATCGTTCAGATTTCGATTTTATCAAGGGGCTGAAACTCTACAATCCGAGGTTTTGAGGTCTTGCTACCACACCAAGCGCCTAATCAACCGGCGGTTTCGAAGCCTGCCCGCCCGCGCAATCCGGTTTCCAACCCGCGGGCGCCGTGCGAGATATCCGGGTCATTCAGCGAAAAAATAAAAAGACATGGATTGCCGTAGCGCAACTAAACGGAAAATTGCTTGTCTTTGAGTAAAAATCACCCATTTTATATGTTTCTGCAACTAAACGCCCTGTCCAAAACATACGCCAACGGCGTAAAAGCCCTCAATAATATTTCGCTCACCATTCCGCAGGGCATGTTCGGCCTGCTGGGGCCCAACGGCGCAGGTAAAAGTACGCTGATGCGGACGATCGCGACGCTCCAGGAGCCCGACAGCGGAACGATCCAGTTGGGCGATCTGGACGTCTTGCGCGACAAAGAATCCCTGCGCAAAGTCCTGGGTTATCTGCCGCAGGAGTTCGGCGTGTATCCGCGCGTGAGCGCCGAGATGATGCTCGATCATATCGCCCGGCTAAAAGGGCTCTCCAACCGAAAAGAACGCCAGGAGACGGTGGAGGCTCTGCTCCAAAAGGTCAACCTGTGGAAAGAACGCAAGCGCAATCTTGGAACCTATTCCGGCGGCATGAAGCAGCGCTTCGGTATTGCCCAGGCGCTGGTGGGCAACCCGCAATTGCTGATTGTGGACGAACCGACGGCAGGGCTCGACCCGGCCGAGCGCAACCGCTTCTACAACCTGCTCAGCGAAATTGGAGAAAATACCATCGTGATCCTGAGCACGCACATTGTGGAGGATGTAAAAACCCTTTGTAAGCGCTTCGCCATCATCTGCGGCGGCGAGGTCATGCACGTGAGCACGCCGCATGAAGCGGTAGGCTGGCTGGACGGGAAAGTATGGACGAAAGCGATATCGAAAGACGAGATAGATCCATACCGCGATCGCTACCACGTGATCGCCACCCAACTTGCGGAGGGCAAACTGTTTATCCGCATCGTGGCCGACAGCGATCCGGGCGAAGGTTTCCGGCCGGGAGAACCGAGTTTGGAAGACGTGTATTTCCATTCGATTTCTTCGAAAATGGATCTTGTCACCCTCTAAATTCCTTCCGCTATGTTTTGGCCCGTTTTTTCCTTCGAAATTCGCTATCGCCTGCGGCGACCCGCAACCTATATTTATTTCGCCGTCTTCCTGGTATTCACCATGCTGATTATCGCCGAAGGCGGTACGCCGGCCAGTGAGAAAGTGTACCACAACTCCCCGGCCATGATTGGCAGCTTTTTCGCCCTGCTGGGTATTTTCAGCGTGCTGGTCAGCTCGGCCGTTATGGGCGTGCCACTCTACCGCGACCTGGAGCACAATACCAAAGAATACCTGCTGACTTCGCCAATTGGTCGGAACGCCTATTTTTGGGGTCGATTTTGGGGATCCTTTGTCGTCCTGGTATTGCTGTGTACCGGGGCAATTTTCGGGTATATCGCCGGTTCGTGGCTGGGGCCGCTGGCGGATTGGACCAAGCCCGAGCGCTACGGCGCGAATTTGGCAATCAACTACCTCTGGCCTTTTTTCACCATCTTCCTGCCCAGCTTGTTTTTTACAAGTTGCGTTTTTTACGGACTGGTAGCGTGGCTGCGCAACAACCGGGTGCTGTACTCGGCCTCCATTTTGCTGTTTATCCTGTACTTGCTGGCGAATTTTTTGGTGCAAGACCTGGAAAAACGCGATCTGGTGGACTTACTCGACCCCTTTGCGCTGAATACCTATACCAACGCAATCAAATATTTTACCCCGGCGGAGCAAAACAACCAGCTCGTCCCGATGAGCGGTAATCTGCTCCTGAACCGCCTGCTCTGGTCGGCGCTGGGCTTCGGGCTTCTGCTTTTTTCTTATGTCCGATTTACCATCAGCGGCTTCGTGACAGACCGCAGCCGCGGCGGCAAATCCGTAGAAGGCGAAACAAAACCGCCCCGCACGCGCCTGCCGGTGTTCAATCCGATTTTTAGTCGGCGCCTGCACTGGTCAAATTTGTTTAGTCTGAGCCGACTGGAATTCCAGAATATCCTGCGGGATTCCTATTTCCTCTCGATCATGCTCGGCGCCGTGGTGTTTCTGTTCCTGGACGACTGGATCGGCAACCTGAGCTACGGCGTACCCGACAGGCCGGTTACGATGAACATGCTGTTGTTCAAAACCTACAACTACAGCCTCTTCGTGTTTATCATCATCATGTTTTACACCGGTGAAACAGTGCATCGCGACCGCGCCACGCGTTTTGCCAATATCGCCGACGCCCTGCCCGTACCCAATTGGGTGCAACTCGGTTCCAAATTCCTGGCCATCACCGGCGTATGCCTGATGCTGGCAACCATCCCGATGCTGGTTGGCCTTACCGTTCAAGTGCTGCGCGGGTTCTTTAATTTTAAATTTCACTACTATTTTATTGACTTATACGCCATCACGTTTTGGGATTATTTCCAGATGGCCCTGCTCGCATTTTTTGTGCACGCCCTGGTCAATAACAAATTCCTCGGGCATTTCGCCGGCATCGGATGCTGGGTACTGCTTTTCGTGGCGCAAAGTTTTCTTGACTGGGACTACAATCTCGCGCTGTACAGCTATAAACCGAACTACCGGATTTCGGACATGAACGATTTCGGGCATTTTGCCCAGCCGCTGTTCTGGTTTAATCTCTACTGGACCGCTTTCGGCGGAATCCTGCTCCTGCTCGCCGCACGCTTGTGGACGCGCGGCGCCGACAACACCGCCCGAATGCGCTGGCAGACCTTCCGACAGGGCTGGAACCTCCGATCGGTCGCCGGCTTGGCAGCCCTGGGCTTGATTTGGCTCGGGAGCGCCAGTTTTATCTACTACAATGTGAGCGAAATAAACAAATACCGCACCGCCGACGAAGGAAAAAAATGGAGCGCCGAATACGAAAAACGGTATAAAAAATATGAACGCATCCCGCAACCCAAAGTGACGGATGTGCTGCTGTACGCCGATATTTATCCGGCTGAACGCAGCATCGCCATGCGCGCGCAACTGAAAATCAAAAATAAAACCAACCAACCGATTGATTCGCTGCACTTGCTGTCGGAAGACGGCCAAAGCTATTCCCTGCTGTTCAACGGCCGGGAACTCCAGCCCAACTATGCCGAACAAATGCCGCGCCCCAAACTTACGCTCCTCTACAGCAAACCGGATACCGGCGGATACCGCATCTTCAAACTGCCCCAAACCCTGCAACCCGGCGACACCGCCCTGCTGGAAATCCGCACCCGCTTGCAGAAAACCGGGTTCGTAAACGACGGATTCAACCGCGAATTTATCTACAACGGTACCTTCACCAGCGGCGGTATCCCGTCTATCGGTTACAGCCAGGATCTGGAACTCAGCAGCGACGAAGACCGCAAAAAATATAACCTGCCAGAAAAACCGGAAGACCTGCCGCCACACCGCGACCCCTACGGCGAAAAAACGCTCCTGTTCAACGACGACGCCGATTTCGTGACCTTCGAGTGCATCGTCAGTACCTCCCCCGACCAAATCGCCGTGGCGCCAGGGTATATCCAAAAAGAATGGACGGAAAACAACCGACGCTATTTTCATTACAAACAAGACTCAAAAACAGATTACTTTTTTAACCTGGTCTCCGGCCGCTATACCGTGCTGAAAGACAAATGGACCAGCCCGGACGGCAAAGACGTCAATATCGAGATATTCTACCACCATGAACACGACTACAACCTCGACCGCATGGTGGCGGCGCTCAAAGACGGCTTAAACTATTTCCACCGCAACTTCGGCCCCTACCAGTTCCGACAGGTGCGCATCCTCGAATTCCCGCGCTACGCAGGCTTCGCCCAGTCTTTCCCCAATACCATCCCCTACTCGGAAGATTTCGGGTGGTACGCCGATTTCTCCGACCCGAACGACTACGACTACTTCTACTATGTCACCGTGCACGAACTCGCGCACCAATGGTGGGGCCATCAGGTCGTCCCAAACTATACCCGAGGCTCCAACCTTCTCTCCGAATCGCTCGCAGAGTACACCGCCCTCATGGTCGCAAAAGAAAAATACGGCAGCGATAACGTCCAACAGTTCCTAAAATACGACCTCGATCTCTACCTGCGCGGCCGCGCAACCGAAAGCAAAAAAGAAAATGTATTCATCAATTGCAATCGGCCTTACCAGTGGTACCAAAAGGGCAGCCTGATCCTGTACGCCCTACAGGATTATGTGGGCGAAGAAAAACTCAACGCGCAAATAAAAGCCTTCCGCGACAGCTTCGGCCTGAAAGAAGACCCGCCGTTCCCAGGCAGCTACGACTTGTATGCTTTTGTCGAAAAATGCGTACCCGACTCGCTCCGTTACTTTCTGGACGATTCCTGGATGAAAATCGCGCTGTATGAAAACCGGATCCTCAGCGCCAAAGCCAAAAAATTGCGCGACAATGAATACGAGGTCACCCTGAAACTCAAAGCGCGTAAAATGTACGCCGACGAAAAAGGCAACGAAGCACAAGCCGACGCTATGAACGACTACCTGGATATCGGCGTCTTCGCAGAAGATAAAATAGAAAAAGACGGCAAAAAACGCACCCAGCCGCTCTATTTGAAAAAACACCGGCTCCAAAACGGCGAACATACCCTCATCCTCCGCGTGCAGGGAAAACCCGTCCGCGCCGGTATTGACCCATACAACAAATTGATTGACCGCATACCGGAGGACAACCGCAAGGAGGTGGAAACAGAATAACCATGCGCATCCTGATTATCGGCAACGGAATCGCCGGCGCAACCGCAGCACGCAATATCCGCATGCGGAGCGATCACGCCGTGACGATGATCTCCGACGAATCCTGGCAGCCCTTCTCCCGGACGGCTCTGATGTACGTCTATATGGGCCGACTGAAACTGGAAAACACCTATCTCTATGAAGCGGATTTTTGGGAGAAAAACCGCATCGAACGGATCCTCGGCCGGGTGACGCGCGTCCACCCGAACAACCGAACCCTCGCGCTCGCCGACGGACGAACGCTGCCCTTCGACTGCCTGATCCTCGCCGCCGGCGCCCGACCCAATATGCCCGGACTGCCCGGCGAAACGCTCGGGGGCGTGCAAGGCCTGTATCACCTGCACGATCTGGAAATGCTGGAAAAGCAAACGCCGGGAATAACGCGCGCCGCGATTGTCGGGGGCGGACTGATCGGCGTCGAATTGGCGGAAATGTTGCACGCCCGCGGGATCCCGGTCACTTTCCTGGTACGGGAAAGCAGCTTCTGGAATGCCGCCCTGCCGCCGGCCGAAAGCGACCTGGTCAACCGTCACCTCCGCGAATACGGGATTGATCTCCGGCTCGACACGACCGTCCGGGAATTCGTCGGCGACGAACACGGCCGCGTGCGCGCCGCAATCACCTCCGCCGGCGAAACCATCCCCTGCAATTTCGCGGGCCTGACCGTCGGCGTCCGCCCCAACATCGCTTTTCTGCGCGACAGCGGGATCGAATGCGCCCAAGGGGTACTCGCAGACGCCTTTTTGGAAACGAATATTCCAAGGATTTTCGCCATCGGCGATTGCGCTGAATTGCGCCGACCCGAGCCCGGCCGCAAGGCGATCGAGGCGACCTGGTACGCCGGCCGGAAAATGGGCGAAACCGTCGCCGCCACGGTATGCGGCGAAAAAACGGCATACCAGCCCGGATTGTGGTTCAATTCCGCCAAATTCTTCGATATCGAATACCAAGTGTACGGCGAGGCGCCGGCTCAAATCCCCCCGACGACGGCCAGCTTGCACTGGGAACACCCCGGCGGCAAAAAATCCATCCGGATTTACTTCGACCGCCACCGCGGCGCCGTCACAGGCTTCCTCCTCCTGGGCGTTCGCTACCGGCAAGCCGTGTGCGAAAAGTGGATACAGGAAAAAACAAGCATCAAAACCGTGTTGCAGCGCTTATCGGCGGCGAATTTCGATCCGGAGTTTTCCCGGCGGTACGAAGGAGAATTGACAAAGCAGTATGATCATTTTTGCGCATCAAAGGGATGACAGGTATCGCTAGGACGCACAGAATGCTCCATTGACTTTCCGGTAATATCGAAAAAGAATTCATCAAAAATTTGTATTTTTGCAATAAAACTGCGTTTAATGGCAAAAAAATTAATCCGATTTGACTGGGCGATGAAAAAAATGCTTCGCCACAAAGCGAACTTCGATATACTGGAAGGTTTCCTCTCTGAATTGCTCAGCGAAGAAATCAAAATAAAGCAAATCCTTGACAGCGAGGGCAACAAGGAAACGCAGGACGATAAATACAACCGGGTTGATATTTTGGTGGAGAATTCAAAAAGCGAACTTGTGATTATCGAAGTCCAAAACAGTAAAGAGTATGACTACTTTCATCGGATACTTTTTGGCGCAGCCAAAGCAATCACAGAATACATCAAGGAAGGACAGGCTTACGCCGAAGTGAAGAAAGTAATTTCTATCACGATTGCTTACTTTGATTTAGGTCAAGGGAAGGATTACGTTTATCATGGAACTACCGTATTCAAAGGCATTCATAAAAACGATATTCTCACGCTCGCAGATAAGCAAATAGAACTATACAAAAAGACGAACGTGCACGAGATTTTTCCTGAATTTTGGATCATTAAGGTGGGTAAGTTTGAAAATCGAATTAAAGATAAATTGGACGAATGGATTTATTTTTTCAAGAACGCAGAGATAAAAGCGGACTTTTCAGCAAAAGGATTGAAAGAGGCAAGCGAGCGGCTTGACGAAATGAAACTGAACGAGAAAGATGCGAAGGAGTACAAAAGGTACTTAAAAGGGCTTCGGGACATTGCAAGTGCGCAACACACAATAATGGCGGATGCGCAGGATCTGATAAATAAAGGTAAAGAAGAAGAAAAAGCAGCGGTTATTTTGGAAATGCACAAAGAAGGCTTTTCTATAGCACAAATCGCAAAAATTGTAAAAAAATCCGAGCAAGAAATTAATCAAATCATTGAAAATCAGTTTAATAAATAAACTGCCCATCAACAGCTTGCCGTCCATACCACCGAACAGCCAGCCCGCAAACCCAACGCGCGGCGGCAAGCCTACGGTTAACACCACACACATCATTACTCCTGTAAATCAATCTTTTCCTTCTTATCCAGGCCAAACCGGGCAAGCAATCGGTCGAACATCCAATACACAACCGGCACGACGATCAGCGACAGCAACATCGAAGAGTTGAGGCCGCCGATGATGGCCCAGGCCAGCCCGTTCTTCCAGTCGGCGCCGGCGCCCTCTGCCAAGGCGATGGGCAGTAAGCCGATGACCATGGCGATGTTCGTCATGAGCACAGGTCGGAAACGCATCTTGGTCGCCAGGAGCAACGCTTTTTGGAGTTCCACACCCTGTCGTTTGAGGTGATTGGCAAAATCCACCACCAAAATCGCGTTTTTGCCCACCAGCCCCACGAGCATCAGCAGACCCAGGCCGGTGAAGACGGTGAGGTTTTCGCGGGCGAGCGCGAGCGCGAGGAAAGCGCCGATGACGGACAGCGGGATGGACACGAGTACGACCAGCGGATACACCCAGTTGTCGTATAAAGCAACCATGATCAGATACACCAGCAGCAGGGAGGTAATCAGCGCGAAACCCATCGTGCCGAGCGCCTGCTGCTGGCGCTTCAGATCGCCCCCGTACTTGATATAAGCGCCGGCGGGTTTGTACAGTCCGTCGAGTTTTTGCCGAATTTCCCGGCTCACCGTGCCGTTGGGCCGACCGATGACCTGCGCCTGCACCATAACCGACGGGAGCCGGTCGCGCCGCTCCAGCCGGGTAGGCGCGGTACTTTCGCGCACATCGGCAAATTGTTTCAGATAGACCGTATTGCCGAGGGGGTTGAGAAAGGAAAGATTTTCAATATCCTGTGCGCTGCGGCGATCAAACGCGTCGAGCACCGTACGGATCGGATATTCGTATTCGCCCTGTCGGAACTTCGCGTCAGTATTCCCATTGAACGCCGTCTGCATCGTAAGCCCCACCTGCGCCATGGTGAGGCCGAAATCGGCCAGGCGGCGGCGATCTACATCTACCTGGATTTCCGGGTTGCCGCCCTCGACCGAAGATTCAATTTCCACACAGCCGGGCACGGTCGCCATTTCGCGTTTTACCCCCTCCGCCAGCGTCAGGAGGCTGTCGAGATTCGGGCCGATCAGCATCACCTCAATGGGCGAAAAGGAAAGGCCCATGATATCAAAAGGCGAGGAGGTGATGCGGGCGCCGGCAACCAATTCTTCGAGTTGCACCTTGGTTTGGCGGGCAAAAATGGCGGTGGGAGTTTCACGCCCCTGGCCGAGCGGGACGAGAAAGACCATCACCTCGGCGACAAACGGATTTTTCAGTCCAAAGGACTTATTGTTCGTACCCACCGTCGTGAAGGTATTCGTCACCTCCGGCCGGGCGCGCAGCCAGGTCTCCACGCGCTTGGTAATCTCGTCAGTCTGCGCCAGTGAGGCGTCTTTGGGCATTTGTATTTCGATCAAAAACTCCCCGCGCTCCCCGGGTTCCAAAAATGCGTTACCGACAAAACCCTCCGTGACCAGCAGGAAGGAACCGACAAACAAGGCGATTGCCAGACCCAAGGTGATGAGCCGGCTGCGCAAGGAGCCCAACGACCAGCGCAGCACCGAAACGAACAGTTCGGATATCCAGTCAAGAAATTCCTCAAACCGCAATATCACCCGACCCGCCAGGTTGCGCCCCTCAAATCGGTGCAACTTACCAAAACGGGACGTCAACCACGGCACCAACGTAAAAGACACCAACAGCGACATCAGAGTAGATACCAGCACGGTGGCACAAAACTGCCGCAGCAAATTGGGCACCAGGCCTACGGTGAAAATCACCGGCAAAAACACCACCACGTCCACCAAGGTAATACTCACCGCCGTAAATCCGATCTCCATCCGCCCGTCGTAGGAAGCCTGTACCTTGTTCTTGCCCATCTCCAGGTGCCGGTAGATATTTTCGATGACCACAATCGCGTCGTCCACCAAAATACCAATGGCGAGGGAAAGCCCTAGGAGCGACATCAGGTTGAGGGAGTACCCCATCACCTGCATCATGACAAAGGTGCTGACGATGGAAGTCGGGATCGAAACCAGCACAATCAGGGCGTTGCGCAGGCTGTGCAGAAACAGCAGCATGACCAGCGCGACCAGCACGACGGCCATGACCAGGTCTTCAAGTACCGCCTCCGTGGCCCGCCGCGTAAACTTGCTATTGTTGGCCACAATCTGAAATTTCAAACCCTCCGCTGCGTAGTTCGCTTCCAGCGCCTCCAGTTTTTTCTGCACCAGATCGGTCATTTGCACGGCGTTGGCATCGCCCTGTTTACGGATAAACAGGCCGACCGCCGGCATGCCGCCCGCGCGACAAACCACTTCCGCGTCTTTGACGCCGTCTTCCACTTCCGCCACGTCTTTTAGAAAAATAGACGAACCAAACTTGTTTTTTCCCACCACCAGGTTCCGAATGGCATCGAGGTCGTTGAATTTGCCGGCCAAGCGGATCCGCAACTGCCCGGAGGCGCCGGTAATTTTTCCGGTCGGAAATTCCAGGTTTGCCGCCTGTACCAATTGCGCAATTTGCAGCAGGGAAAGCCCGTACTGCTCCAGCCGACTGCTGCTGATATTGATTTTGATTTCGCGCTCTTCGCCGCCGAGAATATCCACCTGAGCCACCCCTTTTACCTGTGCAATCTCCGGCGCCACGCGATTTTTGACCAAATCGTAAAAATCAGTGCCACTGATGTTGCCGCTCACGCCGAGCCGCATGACGGGCAGCTCGTCCAGGGCAAATTTATTGATGACCGGCGCGCGGACTTCCTTCGGCAGGGTGGATTGTATTTGATTCACCTTGCGCTGGATTTCCTCCACCGCTTTGTCCAAATCCACTGCTTGATCCAATTCCACCGCCACAAACGATGCGTTTTCATTCGAACTCACCTGAATTTGCTCGATGCCTTCGATAGACGACACCGCATTTTCCACCGGTTTGCTCACCGTGTTTTCCACCTCCGAAGGCGATGCGCCGGGGTAAATCGTGGTGATGGTGATGACGGGCGGACTGAATTTGGGCACCAGTTCGATCGGCAGGTTCAGGTAACTGGCCACACCCATAAAAGTGAGCATGGCAAACACCACGATGATCAGCGAGGGGCGGCGGATGGAAAGTGCGGTAATATTCACAGCGGGAGGACAAAAATAGGAATGAGCAGGCCTTTGTCGCAAAGATAGGCGATGCCATCGTTTTAGCGTATGTTTAAAATCAGCCGCTTGCAAGCCCATTTTTTTTGCTACCTTCGCCTCATGAAGATTGTTCGCCTGATCGCCATCCTGTTGCCCATAGGCCTCCTTGCAAATGCCTGCCAATCGCCGCCGCCCAGTCGGGAGGAAAAAATCGCCGGCGCCTACTGCGAGTGCATGACGCGCTTGGTGCAGATGAACAAAGACATGCAGGAAAAAGTGGAAAAAGATACCAGCGAACAGGCCATCGCGCTGTTTCGCGCATTGGAAGATGCTTATCAGGAAGCCAAAGAATGCTCCGGCACCCTGATCGGGCAGTTTGGCAAACTCAAACCGGAGGAACTGCCGGCAATCGAAAAAATGCTGGCGCAAAAATGCCCGGAACTCGCAGCGCAGCACGACCTGTTGCAGGAAATGCTCGGAGAATAGAAAATATAAACTGAATCTGTATGGGTTGGATCGCCCTCGAAGGAATACGCTTTCACGCCTTCCACGGTGTGTACGAAGCCGAAAAAATTCTGGGTACCGAGTACCTGCTGGACGTGTATGTGCGCACCCGCAACGAAGCGGCCGGCCAGACCGATCAGCTGGAACAGACCATCAACTACGAGACGGTGTATCAAATCTGCCGGCTGGAGATGGAATCCCCCAAATCGCTGATCGAAACGGTGCTTGCCGGCATCATGCGGCGGATGAAACACCAGTTTTCAAACATGGAATTTCTCCGCGTGCGCGTGCGCAAGATGCATCCGCCGCTCGGCGGGCGGGTAGATTCCGCCTGGGTGATGGAGGAGCAGGAATTCCTGCAGGAGTGCCCGCGTTGTAAAAGCCGATTTATCAGCTACGACGGACAGGATTGTTGGGCGCGCTGGCCCAATTTGCACCAGGCCACCCGCGAAATGCTGGCGCGGCAGTTTGGGCCGAGATGCCTGTGCGATACCTGCCTGAAATTTTACGCCGGCTGATTCCGACCTTCGGCGCGCGCAGCGGCCACGCTGTCTTCCTGCAATCGGTGCAGTAGGAGGGGCTGCACGGTATTGAGGAGCCCTTCTTGAAACGGGATTTCAATTTTCACGTAATTATCCGTAAATCCGCTCAGCAAACCCGGATCCTTGTGCTGTTCGATCAGGGCCGGGCGCACCGTACCCAGATGCTCGCCGTAAAAGGCGCGGCGTTTCATCTCCGAAAGCCCGCGCAGCGCCTGGTTGCGGCGGCGGCGTTCCTCCACCGGCACAGCGCCGGGCATGCTTGCCGCCGGGGTGTCGGCCCGTTCGGAATAGGTAAAAACATGGAGATAAGACACTTCCAAGTCCTGGATAAACCGGTAGGTTTCTAAGAAATCCGCTTCCGTCTCGCCCGGAAAACCTACAATCACATCGCAGCCGATGCCAGCGTGCGGCATCCGCTTTTTGATGTATTCCACCCGACCGGCGTACAAATCGCGGCGGTAGCGCCGGCGCATGTCGCGGAGTTGTTGGTCGTTGCCGCTCTGCAACGGCACATGGAAATGCGGCATAAAAAGCCGGGAACCGGCCACAAAATCAATAATTTCTTCCGTCAGCAGATTGGGTTCGATGCTGCTGATGCGAAAACGCAGGTCTGCGGGCAGATCGTCCAAGGCACGAATCAGATCGCTGAACAAGGCCTCTTTTTTGGCTTTTGTTCCCTCGATGACCGCCGTGCCGTTGCCAAAATCACCCAGGTTCACCCCGGTGAGCACGATTTCCCGGATGCCTTTTTCCGCAATGCGCCAGGCGTTTGCCACGGCGTTTTCCACCGTATCTGACCGGCTGGCGCCGCGGGCGAGCGGGATGGTGCAAAATGAGCATTTGTAATCGCAGCCATCCTGTACTTTCAGAAAAGAGCGCGTGCGATCGCCAAAAGAAAAAGAGGCATTAAACGTATTGACGTCCCGAATTTCTCCCGCCTGAATCATCCCCTTCCCCTGCGCCTTGGAAAGGTCGTCTATGTAGTGTAGGATGCGGAATTTTTCCCCGGCGCCCAGTACCAGATCCACACCCTCCATATTGGCGATTTCCTCCGGCTTGAGCTGCGCATAGCAACCGGTGACGACCACAAACGCGTTCGGCTGCTTGCGCAGGGCCGAGCGTACGATTTTTTTGCATTCTTTATCCGCCTGTTCCGTGACCGAGCACGTATTGATCACGTAAATATCCGCACCCTGCTCAAATTGAACGGGCCAATAACCGTTTTCCTCGAACAACCGCGCCAAGGCGGAGGTCTCCGAGTAGTTCAGTTTGCATCCAAGCGTATGAAAAGCGACGGTACGGGGCGTCATGCGCAAAAAATAAGGGCGCAAAGTTACGGTTTTTCTATAGTAACTACTTAGCCGGCAGCGTATATTTGCGACAAACGACCAGCCCGTATGCATAAGATTTTCCGTACGCAAGGCCCCGACGATTCCGAGAACCCCTGGCAAACCCTCCGGACAGAAACCGTGTACGACAACCCCTGGATCGAGGTGACGCACCGCGCCGTGATTAACCCCTCCGGCGGCGCCGGCATTTACGGAATGGTGCGTTTTAAAAACCTGGCGATCGGCATTGTGCCGCTGGATGCGGAAGGATACACCTGGCTGGTCGGGCAATATCGGTATCCCCTGCAGCGTTACAGTTGGGAAATTCCGGAAGGCGGCAGTCCGATCGGCCAATCGGCCTTGGAATCGGCGCACCGGGAATTGGAAGAAGAAACCGGCTTGCAGGCGCGCGTTTGGACGCCGATCTTGGAGATGCACCTCTCCAATTCAGTCACCGATGAATTCGCCGCCGTTTTTGTCGCGCAAGAACTGACGCAGGGGACAAGCCGGCCCGAACCCACCGAGCAGTTACAGTTGCGCCGCATCCGGCTGGAAGAAGCCGTGGAAATGGTGATGCGCGGCGAAATCACCGATTCGATTTCGGTGGCCGCCCTACTGAAAACCGGCGAATTGATCCGGCGGGGCGAACTGATTTTGTAACTGGTTAGCCAAACCCCGAAAAAGTGACAGTATTCTATATGGTGTTTTGCCGTTAAAACCCCGAAGGGATAACATTATTCTATATCGCGCATCCGCGTCAAAAAATGGATCCTTTTTTTCTCAGACGCGACCGGCTATGTAGTTACTTTAAATTATAATCCGTCGAATGCTACCCGCTTGCGCGGAGTTCCTTACTTTTGTTAAAAAGTACGCTTTTTGGCGCCTACACCCCGTTTATACGACGCGATTCTCCGGGCTTGGCAGCGGATGCGGTCTGCTATGCCGACAACACGCGGTATGGCTTTCCGTACCGTCCTGGCGCTGGCGTTGCTTGCAGGCCTCGGTTGGTCGTCGCAGGGCGGCTGCAGCAAAACCCGCAGCCTGCTCAAGGCGGTGCTGCGGGAAGATGCGCCGGTCGGGGTGGACAGCAGCCTGTATGCGCATTCCACAGAGCGCCCGGTCTCCGAATTTCTTTTCCCGGAAATGCCGGACACCCTGCCACCTATCGCTTTCGACCTGAATATGTTGAAAGCACTGTTTCAACAGGAAAAATACCTGCGCCGGTCGGATGTCAAACGGTATCCCGTACCCGGCATCAGCAAAGAAGAAATGTTGGAAGCGGTGAAGCGCTTGCAAGCCTTTCAGCTGCTAGACCCGCACACCCTGCTCAGTAATTTTGATTTTTACCGCGTAAAAACAGACTTAGAAAGCGATAATATCCGGATAACCGGCTATTACACGCCGATCATCAATGCAGACCGACAGCATCGGGGCGCTTTCCGTTATCCGCTGTACAAAAAACCCAAAGGCGCCTGCCCGTCGCCAGCCGCTATCCACAATGGCGCACTGGCCGGCCGGGGTCTCGAAGTGGCCTGGGTGGCCAGCAAAAAAGAAGTGCGCGACGCCCAACTGCAAGGCTCCTGCCTGCTCGAATTTCCCGATGGGAAACGGCAATTTTTCGGTTTCGACGGCGCCGTGCGCGGCGGCGGCGACAACTACGTTTTTTTTGACGTGGTGGACGAGGTCGTGATCGGCGCCGGTAATTTCCCCGTGACCGCCGGCTATACGCTGGCCGTGGACACCCGCTTTATCCCGCTCGGCGCTATGCTGCTGGCCGAACTGCCCGATATCGAACCCGACGGAACGCAAATCGGCACGACCTATCGCATCCTTTTCGCACAAGACCGCGGCGGCGCAATCAAAACCACCAAAAGGGTGGATCTTTACAGCGGAATCGGACGAAATGGCCTCCAAGCCGCCCGCCGCATCAACCGTTTTGCCCGAATGTGGTTAATATTACCCAAAAAAAAATAAACTTTCGCCATGCCTGGATCTTCGACCAACGACGCCACCCTTACCCCGGAAAATACCGCGCAGGATTTCATTGAAGTCGTCGGCGCCCGCGTCCATAACCTGAAAAACGTGGACGTCCGGATACCCCGAAATAAACTCGTCGTACTCACCGGAATCAGCGGATCGGGAAAAAGCTCGCTCGCCTTCGATACCATCTATGCAGAAGGCCAACGGCGCTTTATGGAAACATTGTCCTCGTACGCCCGCCAATTTATCGGCGAAATGGAACGCCCGGACGTAGAGCAGATCACCGGCCTCAGCCCGGTCATCAGCATCGAACAAAAAACCACCGGCCGCAACCCGCGCTCTACCGTGGGCACCGTGACGGAAGTGTACGACTTCCTCCGACTGCTCTACGCCCGCGCCGGCGAAGCGTATTCGTCCGTCACCGGCAAAAAAATGGTCAAATTCACCGAGGAGCAAATTATCGAAAAAATCGCCGAAGACTACGCCGGTGCCAAAATCGCCCTGCTCGCACCCGCAGTGCGCTCCCGAAAAGGCCACTACCGCGAACTCTTCGAGCAGGTGCGCAAACAAGGCTACACAAAGGTGCGGGTGGATGGTGAAATTCTCGACATCACGCCGGGAATGCAGGTGGATCGCTACAAAATCCACGATATTGAAATTGTAATTGACCGCCTGAAGGTGGGAGACGATCGCTCGGGCCGGCTCGCAGATTCCGTCCGCATCGCCCTGCGCATCGGCGACGGCATGCTGCTGGTCGCGCCAACCGAAAGCGAAGGCGGACGCATCGCCACGTTCTCCAAACGCCTTATGTGCCCGGAATCCGGGATTTCTTACGAAGAACCCTCGCCCAATTCGTTTTCTTTTAACTCCCCTTACGGTATGTGCCCGCGCTGCAAAGGCCTGGGCGAAGTGCACGAACTGGATATGAAACGCGTAATCCCGGACGATTCCAAAAGCATCAACGAACAGGGAATCGCGCCGCTGGGCGAAGTACGCGATAATATGATGTTCAAACAACTGCGAGAAATCGCCAAAAAATACAAATTTACCTTCTCAACCCCCATCCGCGATATCCCCAAAGAAGCGCTGCAGATTATCCTCTACGGCGGCAGCGAAAAATTCGACATCAGCGTCCCCTGGGGAAGCGGCGAATACAACTACAACCTCGCCGCAGAAGGCCTTATCAATATGCTCCAACGCTGGTACGAAGACAGCAGCAGCGAAAAAATCCGCCAGTGGGCAGAAGACTTTATGACGGTAGCCGTGTGCAGCGCGTGCAACGGAAAACGCCTGAAACAGGACAGCCTCTGGTTCAAAATCGGCGAACGCAATATCGCCGAACTGGCCGAAATGGATCTCCACGCGCTCTACCAATTTGTTCAAAAAGACCTCGAAGACCGTATGAGCGAGCGCCAACGCGCCATCGCGCGGGACGTACTCAAAGAAATCCGCTTCCGCTTGCACTTTCTGATGCAAGTCGGCCTCGAGTACCTGGCGCTCAACCGCCCCGCACGCACGCTCTCCGGCGGCGAAAGCCAACGCATCCGACTCGCCACCCAAATCGGCTCGCAACTCACAGGCATCACGTATATTCTCGACGAACCGAGTATCGGACTGCACCAACGCGACAACCACCGCCTGATCGGCGCGCTCAAAAATCTCCGCGATATCGGTAATACCGTGCTCGTCGTGGAACACGACAAGGATATCATGCTGGAGGCCGATTACCTGATAGACCTCGGCCCAGGCGCCGGAAAACTCGGCGGCCAAATAGTGGATATCGGTACGCCAGAGGCTTATATGCGCAACGCAACCATCACCTCTGACTACCTCGCAGGCCGCCGCCGCATCGAAACGCCCAAACAACGGCGAAAAGGCGCCGGCGAATTCCTCGTCCTCGAACACGCCACCGGACACAACCTGAAGGATGTCACGCTCCGCCTCCCCCTCGGCACATTCATCTGCATCACCGGCGTGAGCGGCAGCGGCAAATCCAGCCTGGTCAACGAAACGCTCTACCCCATTCTCCAAAATCACTTCTACAACAGCCTGAAACGCCCGCTGCCGTATGTCAATATACAGGGGCTGGAACTGGTGGATAAGGTGATCGAAATTGACCAAAGCCCAATCGGCCGAACGCCGCGCAGCAACCCGGCTACCTACACCAATGTGTTTACCGATATCCGGAAAATGTTCTCCGAAACGCCGGAAGCCAAAATCCGCGGCTACGCGCCGGGACGCTTCTCTTTCAACGTCAAGGGCGGCCGCTGCGAAGTCTGCGAAGGCGGCGGCATGCGCGTCATCGAAATGAACTTTCTGCCCGACGTATCGGTGCCCTGCGAGCGCTGTATGGGACGGCGCTACAACCGCGAAACGCTGGAGGTGCTCTACAAAGGCAAGAGTATCAGCGACGTGCTGGATATGACGATTGCGGAAGCCGCCGATTTCTTCGAAGCCATACCAGCGATTTACCGGAAAATTAAAACCCTGCAAGACGTAGGACTGGGATACATCACCCTCGGCCAACAGGCCACCACGCTGTCGGGCGGCGAAGCGCAACGCGTAAAACTGGCGGAGGAACTCTCCAAAAAGGATACCGGCCGCACAGTTTATATCCTCGACGAGCCAACCACCGGCCTGCACTTCGAAGACATACGGCAGCTGCTGACAGTGCTCAATAAATTGGCGGACAAGGGCAATACGGTCATCGTGATCGAACACAACCTGGATGTAATCCGCATGGCCGATTATATAATTGATATCGGCCCCGAGGGCGGCAGCGGCGGCGGCTCGATCGTTTGCGAAGGCAGCCCGGAAGCAGTAGCCGGCGTGGAAGCGAGCTGGACGGGCAGGTACCTGAAACTGGAACTCTAGAGATTGTACAACAAGTTCCTTGCCGATCTTCAAAAAAAATAAGATTTGGGGCGTCTTTTTTTGATTTTTTTAGAAAAAATCAAAAAAAGACGCCCCAAATCTTATTTCATTTCGCCGCCTCCGGCGGCGAAATGCCTATTGAAAACGTCAATACTGTTTGATCGCCGTCACGTAGTACATATCCATCAACCCCTTGTTTTTTGCGGCGATTTTTCCGCGAAACTCCCACTCAAACTCGTATTTAGCGAGCCAATAAGCGTCTTCGCTCACATTGACGCGGCCGATATCGCAAGCCTCCTCCATGCGCGCCGCCGTGTTGACCGTATCGCCCCAGATGTCGTAGGCAAACTTCTTTTCGCCCACCACCCCGGCCACCACCGGACCGGTGTGAATTCCCACACGGGCTTCGAAAAAGGGCTGGTTTTTATCCATGCGCGCAGCCCGGGTATGGAGCAGGAAATCCTGAATTTCCAGCGCGGCGCGCACCATGTCCGAAGGGCTTGCGTTTTTGTCGGACAGGCCGCTGGCGCAGATATACGCATCCCCCACCGTCTTGATTTTTTCAATGTTATAGCGGCTGATGATGCGGTCAAAATTGGTAAAACAATAATCGAGCAGTTCTACTAATCCTTCCGGACTTAGATTTTCGGCCACTTTGGTAAATCCCTTAAAATCAATAAACATCACCGTCGCCTTGGGGTATTGCCGGGCGGCCACTTTATTGCGGGCTTTGAGTTCGTTGGCGATCGCCGGCGGGAGGATATTGAGCAACAGGGCGTCAATTTTCTGCTGTTCTGCTTCGATGATGGCGTTTTTTTCTGCCAGTGCGTTGGCCGTGCGGCGTTTTGCGCGGAAACGAATGTAAAAAAGCAGCGCGAGCAGGAGCACGAAACAGGACAGCAGGGCGAGCACATTGCGCATGTTTTCGCTTTTTTGTCGGGCCACTTCCGATTCTGCCGCCTTGGCTTTTTCCGATTGAACCGCCTCCGCCAGTTGTGACTGCACCAGCCGGGCGGCGATCTGCTCCTTGGTGAGACTGGCCACCAGTTTGTCTTTGACGCGCGCCATCGAGTCCACCTGAAGCTTTTCCAACTTGATTTTGGAAATTTCTTCATCGCGGCGCACCATTTCCTCCTGCGATTTTTCCTGTATTTCTTTGATTTGCGCTTCGGTTTCCTGGCGGACATTGGTTTCCAGTACCTGGGTTTGTCCGGTCAGGCCGGCGATTTCATCGCGCAGGCGGCGGTTTTCGGCTTCCAGATCGGCGATGCGCGTTTCCAGTTTGCGGGAGGCGTCGGTTCCTACCACTGCACGACCGCCGGTACTTTTGAGGTAGCTGACGGTTTCGCGGCTCCACTTGAGGGCTTCAGCCGTATTTTCCTCCCGGGTAGCCACTTCTTCCAGTTTGCCGACGGCGTCGAGTGCAACATCGCGCAAGCCGTAATTGCGGGCCATATTCCAAGCGTCCAGCGCTTTTGCGGCGGCGTTTTTATTATCGCGCCGGCGATAATACGCGTCGGCTGCCAGGTACGTAGCCTCAGCGGCGGTGCGTTTTTCGCCCAATTGCACCGCCAAATCGGCTGCTTTATTTGCGTAATCCGCTGCTTTGGCCGCATTCGAGCCGATTATTTTTTTTGAAATTTCAAAATACAAATTCATCTGCTCGCTCTTGGCGCCTGATTTTCGGAGCCGCGCCTCCAATTCGGCCACCGACTGCGCGTGCAACGCGCCGGAAAGGGGCAATGCAGATAACAAAACAACAAAGACAAAATGATACGTCATGTGAAAGTTCAGCCGATCGGCCCGATTGGTTACAGAAAGCAAATGGTAACTACTTAGCCGGTCGCGTCTGAGACAAAAAAGGAGCCATTTTTTGCCAGACGAAGCGATTTTTTGCAGGCCGTAGCAGCGCTACGGTCAAAAAAAATTGCGAAGTATGGCGGAAAATGGGACTTTTTAGGCCAGACAGCGAGCCGGCTAAGTAGCTACAGCAAATGTAGTAATTTGAAACCGGATCGCAAAACGGAACAGAAAATTTACGGTGCGGCTCGACCGTAAGATTTCGTAATTTCGCCCCGAAAAACCGCAGATCGGTTAACAGCACGTATGAAGATCAAACCGTTTCAGGTGGCCTTTCCGGATTTCAGCGCTATTGATGACCCTGACCGCTACTGCACAACCGTGAAGTACGAGTTCAATACGCATAAAACGACCGGACTCTACCGAAAAACGCCCAAAAAAGCGCTCTATATCTATCAGATCGAGCATGGCGGCCGCAAACACACCGGCGTCGTGGCATTAAACGACGTGGAGGACTTCTTCGCCGGCAAGGTGAAAAAACACGAAAATACCCTCGGGGAAAAAGAACGACTGCACATGAACCTCACCCTCGAGTGGAGAGCCGTGCTCAAACCCGTACTCCTAACCTACCCGGCCGTGCCGGCAATTTCCGAGTGGCTCCAAAATTATACCCGACACCACCATACGATCTTTAATACGCGCTTCGGTAAACGGGGACACGTACACCGGGTGTGGCAAATTGCGCAACCAGGCGATATCGAGACCCTGCAATCGCTTTTCTCCAACAAGGTGCCCGAATCGTATATCGCCGACGGCCACCACCGAACCACCACGATGGCGCTCCTCCACGAACGCAAAGCGCAGCACCCCGAACTCGATGTGGATCACCTCTTCTGTGCTTTTTTTGCCGACGACCAACTGGATATCCTCGATTACAACCGCGCGGTTTCCGCGCTCCGCAACGACCGATCGCCCCTGCATTTCCTGGCCGAACTCTCTAAAGTGTTCGAAATCGAACCGCTGCCCGAAGCGCGAAAACCGGAGAAAAACCACGAACTGACGCTTTTCCTCGGCAAAGAATGGTTCCGCCTGCAATGGCGACCCGAAATCCTCGCGCAATACGCCAAACAAGACGTGCTCTTCGACGCTACCTTGCTCAACGAGTGCGTGCTACGCGATATCCTGAATATCCAGGACGTCCGAACGGATACCCGAATCGAATATGTGGACGGCTCGAAAGGCCTCCGCGGAATCGAAAAAGCCTGCAGCCGCCAAGAAGCAGGTTTCGTGCTGTTCCCCGTTACCTTCAATAATCTGATCCGGGTAGCCGATTCCGGCGGCAGCCTCCCCCCCAAAAGCACGTACTTCGAACCGCGCCTGAAAAGCGGCGTGCTCGTCCATCTGCTCGATCAGGCGCACACACAATAAACTTCTCCTCAATAAAAATCCTTAATTCACCCCCAATCATCGTACCTTTGTACCCACATCTTCCTATTCGCGGAGCCTTTCCAACAATCCGACCGAGTACGCCATGAGCGACTATCTTCATCACGAATGCGGCATTGCAATGGTGCGATTGCTGAAACCGCTTGATTTTTATCAGAAAAAATACGGCACGGCATTCTATGGACTGCAAAAACTGCAGATCCTGATGCAAAAAATGCGCAACCGCGGCCAAGACGGCGCCGGACTGGCCGTCATCAAACTCAATCCAACCCCCGGCGCTCGCTATATCAGCCGCAAACGCAGCAACGCACCCAATTACCTCCAAGATCTCTTCGATATGGTCTGGAACCGAATTCAGGCCTATCCACCCGAACAGCGCAACAACCCCACCTGGATGAAAGCCAACGCGCCTTATGCCGGTGAAGTGATGATGGGACACCTGCGGTACGGCACGCACGGCGACAATAGCATCGAACGCGTGCACCCCTTCCACCGACAAAGCAACTGGATCAACCGAAACCTGCTCCTGGCCGGCAATTTCAATATGACGAATGTGGACGAACTCTTCCAGGAACTGGTGGAAATCGGCCAATACCCAAAGGAAAAAAGCGACACCGTCACCGTATTAGAAAAAATCGGCCACTTCCTCGACGATGAAGTCCAACGCCTGCATACCTGGTTCAAACCCGACGGCTACACCAACCAGGATATCAACCAACTAATCTTTGAAAATCTCGATATCCAACGCCTCCTGCGCCGAGCCTCCAAAAAATTCGACGGCGGCTATGTGCTCGGCGGCCTCCTCGGCCACGGCGACGCCTTTATGATGCGCGACCCCAACGGCATCCGCCCCGCGTTTTGGTATATGGACGAAGAGGTAATCGCCGCCGCCTCCGAGCGACCAGCGCTCCAAACAGTGTTTAACGCCCATTTCAACAACGTTAAAGAACTTAAACCCGGCCACGCGCTCATCATCAAGTGCAATGGCAAGGTGATGGAACAACCGTTCACAGACCCCCGCGAAAAACGCGCCTGCTCCTTCGAACGCATCTACTTCAGCCGCGGAAATGACCGGGAAATTTACCTCGAACGCAAAAAACTCGGCGAACAACTCGCCCGACCCGTACTGAATGCGATTGACTTCGACCTCGAACATACGGTCTTCTCGTATATCCCAAATACCGCCGAAGCTGCGTTCTACGGACTGGTGGAAGGCCTGGAAAGAGAAATAAACGCCTGGAAACACCAGCAAGTCCTGCAAGCTAAAAACGCCAAAAAACTCACGGAGGAAAAACTCGCCCAAATTCTCTCCACCCGCGCCCGGGTAGAAAAACTGATCCACAAAGACGAAAAACAACG
Source organism: Saprospiraceae bacterium (assembly GCA_032115775.1). Taxonomy (GTDB): domain Bacteria; phylum Bacteroidota; class Bacteroidia; order Chitinophagales; family Saprospiraceae; genus M3007. Next base: position 25,800 of record JAUMBL010000096.1, read on the forward strand.
CACCTTCATCGCCGACACCAAGAGCCGTAACAGCATGGTCAGCTATGTCTATGACGTTACCTACGGCCTAGTGCAGAACGATAAAGACACGCTCGTCCTGCTCGATGACTCAATCGTCCGAGGCACCACCCTGCGCGACAGCATCGTGAGCATCGCGTCCCGACTCCGACCCAAACGCATCATCGTCCTCTCCAGCGCCCCGCAAATCCGATTCCCCGATTGCTATGGCATTGATATGAGCAAAATGAAGGATTTCGTAGCCTTCCAGGCGCTCGTGTCGCTCCTCAAAGAACAGGGCAAAGAAAAAATGCTGGAAGATACCTGCCGCCGTTGCCGCGATTCGGAAAATATCCCGGTCGAAATGGTCAAAAATGAAGTGGTGCAACTATACGAAGCCTTCGAATACGGCCAAATCAGCAACCGCATCGCCAAACTGATCACGCCGGAAGGCATCAAACCAGAAATTCAGGTGATCTTTCAAACCCTCGACGGCCTGCACGCAGCCTGTCCCACCACCTCGGGCGATTGGTATTTTTCCGGCCGCTATCCTACCCCGGGCGGCTCCAGGGTGGCCAATCGGGCGTTTGTGAAATTTATGGAAAACGTGGACGAAAGAGCGTATTGAGGCGCTAAACACGCGCCTATCTAACCAGTCTGAGAAATACCTTGCTAAACCAACTCGAATCTGCCTGGATGAGGGCATCCAGCGTTTGGTTGGCCTTGACGGATAGCACCTGGATATCGCGCACCACTTCGGAAAAGCGCTGGGATTGCGGGCACCTCGGCTCCACGCTGCCGACCTCCTCCAACACCTTGATCATCGGTTCCAGTTCTTTTTTCTTGCGGTGCAGCATGATCTGACGCACGACCGTCCACATGTCGCGTTCAGCCAAAAAATACTCCCGGCGCTCGCCGGAACGGAGCTGCTTGTGCACAAGCCCCCAATCCATTAAAGCCCGAAGATTCATATTGACATTACCGCGCGAAATGCCCAGTTGATCCATGACCTCATCGGCCGACAACGCGTCCGGCGAGATCATCAGAAGAGCATGTACCTGCGCCATCGTGCGGTTGATCCCCCACTCGCCGGCCATTTTGCCCCACGCTTCAATGAATTTTTCTTTGCCTTCTTCGATTTGCATATCGGATGCGGGTTGATGGATTTAAAAAAAAGCGTTTTTTTAAAAAATTTCCTGAAAAGTTATTTTTTGCGAAGCCTTGTTCGATTTTTTGTATCATCCCCTGCGGGAATTTGGCAAAAAATGCCTTGATCGGCGCTGCGTGGACTTTTTAAAACCGCTTGATTACCTTAGAATAAAATACGCGGTATTTTGTTTTCAAAAATTATTGAAAATTAACAACGCGGGCAATAATTCGCAGAAACTTATTGGGTTATCCGGTGTTCTTTCTGTATGGACAACACAGAAGATTCCGATTATTTACAGGCGGACGAAATGAGCCGGTACACCGAAAGGATTAGCCGGCTTCTTCGCGACGAGCACACCGACAACAGCGCTTTAGCGCTGGAACTGATTGACGGGGGCGGTTCCAATACGCGTATTCTGGGGTATTTGTTCGGGCTGGCTGCTTTTCACCATCGCCGGCCAGTAGCCAATCGGGCTGCCGGTTTGTTGCGCCGCACCGGCGGCGACGCACTGGCGCTGCAGGCGCAAAAACTGCGGGAAGGCGCTATGTATCACTACAACGAGGCAGATTTTTTTAATAAATACGCCGACGCCGGTTTCGACCTGTTTGATTTCATCCTCGCAGCAAAAATGTGCAACTGGCACCGAAGCCCCTCCGGCCGGGGTGCCTACTTCACCCTGTCGCACCAAACCCTCAACCTCACCCATTTCCCCGGCGCCGTCCTGCCACCCTCCGTCGCTTCGCTGGATTTTATCCGATACCTCTTCCTGCCCGCCGGTAAAGAATTTGACCTCGCCGCCTCGTTCCCCCTGATCGCCGGCATGCCGCTGGAGTGCATCTATATGGAAAATACGCGCCTCGACGCATTCCCGGTTTTGCTTTTTCAACTTCCCGGTCTGAAAACGCTCCAAATTCGGCGCGGCGCCCTGCGCCCC
>JAUMBL010000097.1:0-3356 GCA_032115775.1 Saprospiraceae bacterium
GCGGCAGGCTTGCCGCGATCGCGTTCGACCTTGGCTAAATTGCGATACGCACGCGGATAATCCGGATAGATCTTTAGCGCCGCATTAAAATCGGCGGCGGCTTTTTCATATTCTTTTTGTTTGTAATAATAGTCGCCCCGATTGTTGTATGCGCGTACGGAAGGCGCTTTGGAGATTGCGTCCGACCACAGCGTCTCGTCATCTTTCCACACGCGATTTCTGGCATAGGTCAGTATGGAATAGGTTGCGACCAAGCCCAGCAATAGGGCCAAGGCGACTCGACCATATTTTTGGTGTACGGGATATAGGATTCCTGCGCATACGGCGACTACAAATCCGAAGGCCGGCAGGTAGGTGCGGTGTTCGAAAATTACGTCGGCAATAGGCAAAAAGCTGGATTCGACCGACAGCGTGAGAAAGAACCACAGGATACCGAAGGATACCAACCGGTTCCGTTTAAAGAGCAAGAGACCCCAGGCGACCAGGGCGACCAGGCCTAAAAAGGCCACGAAAGTACGCGGTTGGAAAAAATTTTCGGAGACGGGGATCTGGTGGTCCAAATTTTGGCCCAGGGGAATGAACAATAATTGGATATACTTCCAGATTACGCTAAACTGCGTCAGGAGGTAATTGTGCGCGTTAATCCGGCCGCCGGAATCCAAATTCAGCGTGTAATTGAATTGTTTAAAATTGATCAGGACAAAGCGCAGAAAAATCAACAGGAGCAATGCGGCGGCGGCTAAAAAGCGTTTGTCGGAAATAATTCGGCGAATATTGTCGGACTGGAAAAAATATACTTCGACCAGCAAAACGGCCAACGGCAGGGTGTAGGCATTTTCCTTGGTCAGTATTGCGCAAACGCCCGCCAAGGCGGCGCCGGCGTATAGGATCCAGGCATCGGGTTTTCGAAGATCGGTCAGGCGCGCCTGCACGTACAATCCGAGGGCCAGCAGGTAGAACAAAGCGGCTTGCGCAGCAATGCGCTGCACGATATACGTCACGCTTTGGGTAGCCAACGGATGCGCCACAAATAGAAGGCCGGCGGCAAGCGCGAGTGAAGGCGCTTGGGCGGCGATGGGTAAATTTCGCAGCGCAGGCGTCCGGAACAGCAGGGCGGCCAAGCGCCAAACCGCGAGGGCGGTTGCCAGGTGAATCAACAAATTGAATAGGTGCCAGCCCCAGACTTCGTAGCCGAAAAAGTGATACGTCAGGGCAAAAGAGCCGAAAGCCAGTTGGCGGGTGGACTGAATATTCCACCACGACTGGAAGTCCCAAAAATTGCGTATTCCCGGCTGGCCGGTAATATTGGGTGCGTCGTCAAAATGAAACGAGCAGTCGAAAGAATTGGAGTAAATCAACACGCCGAGCGCTATCGTCAGCGCCAAGGCAGGCAGGGTTGCGATCGGCAGCAGCGGGGTTTCCGGGCTGCTTTTTTCAACTTTTGCAGGTGCGGGTTTGGAACGCTTCATTGCTAACTGGATAAATTTCGCGCAAAATATGCAGGTTTTTTGGATGCATCCGTATAATTTTCGAAGTCAGCGGCAAAATGTATGTTCCGGGCGAAGGGAAACGGGGTGTTATCGCGGGATAACCTACCGAACGCCCGGGATGACAAACGGAGGGCTTCCGCTCGAGCGGAAGCCCTCCGTTTGTCATCCCGCCCCCCCGAGTAATCCCGCTACAAGCTAAAAATCCGCAGTCAACAATCTGCACACTCTAAACACGCAGCGTAGTTACCACGCAAAAAAAGAGCCGCTCCGAAAAACGGAGCGGCCTTTAGTAACGTCACTTAGCGCTTTTTTAATCAATACTTCGATTCCGCAATCATCTTCCGCGTTTGCGTGCCGTAAGGCGTGGTGAGTTCGTAGATCATCAGGCCGCGATCTGCGTTCGAATCCAGTTGCAATTCCACCGTATTATAGCCGGCGGGATAGTTCCCGGAATATTCGAAGAGCAGTCGGCCCGTGATATCGAATACCCGCAATTGGGCGTCCATCGCTTCGCTCAGCACAAATCCGATCGTCGTTTTATCGTAGAACGGATTCGGGACGTTTTGCATCAGCAATACCTCCGGCGTGCCCTCGCTGCCTTCCTCGTCGTCGCGTTGCGAAGCGAGCGGGCGGGCGCGTTGGATAAACTGCAGTTCGATGTCCACTGGCGACAGGTCGGTATGATACGCTTCGCCTGGCAGCACCTCATCCAGCAGGTTCAGTGTCCGGCTCAGGCGCACATTGTCTTCGAGCGCTTTGAACGTCAGGTTGAACACCACGCTGCCGTCCGGCAGGTTCAGCCCTTGGATGACATTCCAGACCGCCCGGATTTCGCCGTCGGCCGTATTGAACAGGCCGAAGTGATCTGCTTTGAGCGGCGAGCTCGTCGGCGTGGTCAGGCCTTTGAATTCCAGGCGCGTTTGATCGAAGCCCAGCACGAATTGCAGGGCAACGATGTCCTCGAAGTTCAGTACCCGTACCGAGATCGTCGTTTCTTCGCCGGCGCGCAGCACCCGGTCGTTGCCGACCAGGATCAGCGCGTCGTCTGCTGCGGGGCGGTTGGCCGGGTTGGCGTTCGGCGTAACCACATCAGCGAGTTTCACGCCGACGAAGTTCTGATTCGTCGTGTCGTTTGTCAGATTCGTATATGCGCGATGCTGCGGGAAACTCCAGAAGGGGTTTGCGGCGGGCGGCGTCGGGAAATACGGACCTGACGGGAACGTGTGATTGCTCGTTACGAAACGCCAGGAGGAGTCGAACTGTAGGAGGGCCGTCGGGTTATTGCGCAGTGCCTGCGAAACGATCGAGGCGTCCACCGAGTTGATACCCTTGTCGCGATTCACGTCGGCCGCAATCAGATCGTACGGATTGGTAAACGGCACGCTACCGACGATATGCTGCTGGATCCGCGTCACGTCAGCAGACGTTACCCCATTCAGTTTGTTGATCAACTTGCGCGGGCGAATCGTCACGGTATGTGGGTTGAAGCCGCTGGTGTTTATGCCGAACTCGTAGTAGCCATTCGAAGCGGTGGTATCCGTACCCATTTGGCTACCCGTCATGTAGGTGATACCCAAGCCGACCCCGACCTGAGCCGGCAGGGCTTTTGAATGCAGCAGGTATCCGCTGATGGTAAAGCAGGTTACGGTAATGGTGATTTTATGGGTGATTTGCGAAGTATTTCCGCAGGCGTCCGTGATCGAATAGGTTCGCGTAAGTGTGAAAACGGGTTTTCCGCCAGTTAGAACGCTGCTGTACGTCACGACTAAATCACCATCCGCCGTACAAATATCCGTTATATTCAGATCCTTAGGGATGCTGCTATCCAGTGCCTCAAGCGCTGCTACCGTAGAGGCCGGCGCTAAC
>JAUMBL010000098.1:0-23150 GCA_032115775.1 Saprospiraceae bacterium
CCGGTCGCGCCTGAGACAAAAAAGGATCCATTTTTTGCCAGACGAAGCGATTTTTTGCAGGCCGTAGCAGCGCTACGGTCAAAAAAAATTGCGAAGTATGGCGGAAAATGGGACTTTTTGGGCCAGAAAGCGATCCGGCTAAGTAGTTACAAAAAATCTTGAAAACAGCGGTCACCGTCCAAAAAAAGAATCGTACTGATTACCGCCCCGCTCCTGCTTACTGGGCACGTGCAGGGGGGCATTCAAATCCAGCACATCGCCGGCGTTGTGCGCCTGGCTGACAATTTTCCCCTTCTCGCTGCCGAGCAGGAAAGACACCCCTTCTTTTTCCCAGCGTTCGAGCATTGCCAGGCCGTCTTCCTCGAAGACGCCATTTTGCAGGTCAATGGAGTCCATGATGTTTCTGGACATATCCATAAACCGCTCCATCTCGCCAACTTTCTGCCCCACATCCTCTGCCATCGCCTCCAAGGCCATGTCGTACATGTATTTTTTATCCGAACTGCCGCTGAGAATATTCATGGCGGATCGGATCGCGCTGTGGCTGGCTTTGATGGCTTTATACTCCTGCTCCTTGACCTTTACCTGATCCTGCAGATCCTCCAGCATGATTTCCGAGTTTTCGTACATTTTGGTCAGCACGCGGTACAACACCTCCATGCGCTTATAGAGGTCTTCCAGTTTCATATTCGACTCTTGCAGCCGCCCGGCTTTCCGAGCCTGCAACACCATCACCGATTCTTTCCCGGTTTCTTTTGCCTTGCTGGCAATACCCAGATTGTTCTGGATATCGCGTTTATTTTGCCGGATCATTTCGTGTAATTTATACATCTGACCCTTCAGGTTGCTAATTTGGGTATTCATTTTACCCAGATTATCCTTTAAATCATCTATATAACTCTTTAAAATCCCGATCGGATCTAGCTGAACGAACAGCCCGGTAATCCAACGCATCAGGGATTTGTACATATACCAGACTAAGTTGCGCATCTTCGGATCCAATATAATATAGATCAGCGCGCCCAGCGCCGCCAGCAAGCCGGCCAGGTAAAGGGCATTTTCCGCGAGTTGGATCAGGGTAGGCAGTATCTTGAAGAGTAAATAGCCGCCGCCGATGACGATGCCAGCCAGAACGAGTCCGCCGGCTACGCCTTCCGGACGCTGCCAGAAACTTTTGGGTTTGATCGGATGCAATTCCATGCTCATAAATTGTGCGAAAAAGTTAAATGTACTTGTAAACAACAGGGCAAAGATGCAGGCACGCCCGCGGGTTTGCCCAAATCGTCGGCGATCGTATCCAAAATTCAGACAAACTAAGGCAAAAGTACCTACAATTAAGTTTTAAAATTGGTTTTTCTTTGCAGCGTCGGAAGGCTTGATTCGGCATTTTTCCAACCTGGTAACTACTTGCTTATTTTGGCCTCCTCAATCCCGTACGGAACTATGAACTTCACTTTTGCGCTCGGCACGGCTTCCTGGGGCTGGAATGTAGATCGGAAGACTGCATTCGCTTTGTTGGACGCCTGGCTTGAAAAAGGATTTCGAGTGATAGACGCCGCCGTAGATTATCCTATCAAGACAAACCCCGCCGATTTCCGCGCGGCGGAAAAAATCCTGACAGCGTATATCCAAGCACACGGCCTGCGCGATCTGCAAATCACCATGAAAATCGGGGGCGTCCGCAACCTGTCCGCTCCCGAAAATAACCTGACACCCGACTTGCTCTTGAATACGGCAGCGGAATATCGCCAAATATGGGGCGACAACCTATCTTGTATAATGATCCATGAGGATGATCGCTCCGATGAACCGGCTGTTTCCGCATCCCTCGAGGTCATGAAAACCCTGCGCGACGGGTATGGCATCCGACCCGGGTTGAGCGGCATTGCGCACCCGGAAGTGTATCGCGCGGCCAATGCACCCTTCGGGCTTTCGTTCGATATTCAAGTGCAACACAACATCCTACACTCCGATCTCGCGCGCTACAAGCCCCTGTTTGAGCCTGGAAATCGCTTTTTTGCATGCGGCATCAACGCCGGCGGCGTAAAAATCCACCCACCCTACCCTGCCGACAGCAGTTTCTTGCTCCGGGGCGGGCAACCGGAGGCCTTCGAAGCCCGGCTCCAAGCCATTCGGGCTTGGCTGCCGAAATGGAACCTGGCGTTCGTCCGCCCACCCCTATACGCCATGCATCAGCTCGGTTTGTTGTACGCCGCCTACAACGACCAACTCCACGGCGCTGTGCTCGGCGTGAAAAATATCGTCCAACTACAAGAAACCTTGGACTTCCTGCGCAATCTGGAGACCTTTGATTACGCCGATGTATATAAACGTCTGCAAAAACTTAACTAAAGCAGGCCCTGTTCGTAAAAGTCTCTGTGGCCAATCAGGCGCGCGATCGCTTCGTCTGGTGCCGCGTCCGGTGAATAGCCCATGAATTGGGCCGCCATATTCATGGGCTATTCGCTGGACGCGGCACTCGTACAAAATGAATCCTCGGGGGCTCGGGCGCAATCGGCGATTTAACCGTTTTTGTATCCGCTCCATACCAACAATACTACTTTAAATGCGCGCTAACAAGAAAGCAAGATATCCCACGTACAATAGTATTAGTATGCCAGCCTCCTTTCTGAAAATCGTTCCCGGCGTAAAAATAAAGCAGGAGATAAAAAGTAGCAGCGTTGCAGCGATGCACACCGCAAAATCCAACATGGTGATGGTACCCAATGGAATCGGCGAAACGGATGCGCTAAGCCCCAGAATCAGAAAGGTATTGAATATGTTGGAGCCCACTATATTACCAACTGCGATGTCGGTTTTGCGCTGCAGTGCCGCCGTAATAGAGGTTGCCAGTTCAGGTATGGACGTGCCGATGGATACCAAAGTCAGACCAATCACCGCTTCGCTAATCCCCATTTGCCGAGCAATGAAGACCGCATTTTCTACGATCACCTGCCCGCCGAAAGATAAACCCAACAACCCGCCGAGCGTCATTGAAGCTGCCTGCCAAACAGGATACTGTCCGGATTCTTCCGTGTGGATATTTTCCGAACTATTCCGAGCCAGATCCAGCATGTATGCCATATAAATAACGAAAAAGGCTAGTAAAACCCAGCCATCTCCCTGTGAAATGACAGAATCTGCCGTATCATTGAACAACGAATCGTACGCGATAACAAAAGCTACAAGTATTCCGAGCAAACTTAGGGGTATCTCCTTCCAAACCGTATTGCGATGCACTACCAAGGGCGTAATCCAGGCAGATACACCTAAGATCAAACAAATGTTGACAATATTGCTTCCGATCACGTTGCCCAAAGCCACATCGGCCGCTCCAGAGCCCGCTGCAAATAGAGAAACGGTGAGCTCCGGCGCGGAAGTACCGAACGCTACCACGGTAAGTCCGATGACCAAGTCGGATACTTTCCAGCGCTTGGCCAGTGAAGATGCGCCGCCCACCAGTATCCGAGCGCCAAATGAAACGCTGAACACGCCGACTGCAATCAAAATCAACGGATAAAACATAATACAGATCTTGTTGAACGCATTTAGAGAATTATGGAATACAAAAGTAAATAGAAGCAGCCAATAAAAAACCATCTTTGTGCCGGTTCGTTTAATCCGTGCGAACGAAAGCAAACCCAAATTGTACTGATCACTCCATCGTCATGGTAAAAAACTTCCCCGTACTGGAAATGCACTGTGCCGCCTGCGCCGCCGCAGTCGAAAGCGTGGTGGCCGCGAAACCCGGCGTCCGCGCTGCTTCGGTAAACTATGCCGCTCAAACGCTCACCGTGGATTTCGATCCCGAAATGAATTCGCCGGAAAGCCTGCAGCAGGCCGTTCGATCTGCCGGCTACGACCTGTTATTGCCGGCGGAAGACGGGGATGACCAACAGGAGAACCGGCAGGAAGCAGCTCAACAGGCGCGCTACCGCTTGCTTCAACGGGACACGCTGCTTGCCGGCGCATTTGCCATCCCAACTGCTGCCATCGGAATGTTTTTGATGCACTGGCCACCGGCAAACTGGGTGATGCTGGCCCTGACGGCGCCGGTGGTGTTTGTTTTCGGCAGCCGCTTTTTCGTGCACGCTTGGAAACAAGCGCGGCACGGCCGGGCCAATATGGATACCCTGGTAGCGCTCAGCACCGGAATCGCATTTCTATTCAGCGCTTTTAATACCGCCAATCCCGGCTATTTCCAATCGCTGAACCTGGAAGCGCATGTCTATTATGAAGCCGCGGCAGTGGTTATTTTTTTTATCCTGCTCGGCAAACTTCTGGAGGAACGGGCTCGGTCGCGCACTTCTTCCGCCATTAAAAAACTTCTTAGCCTGCAGCCCAAAACTGCACAGATATTTAAAAACGGGCAGGTTCAGGAAATTGAAATCAGCGCAATCGCCGTAGGCGACACGCTGGTCGTCCGACCAGGCGAACGCATCGCCGTGGACGGGCGGGTTTCGGAAGGCGATTCCTACGTGGACGAAAGTATGATCAGCGGAGAACCGATCCCGACCGCTAAACGCCCGGGTGACGACGTGTACGCAGGATCCGTTAACCAAAAGGGAAGCTTTTCTTTTAAAGCAGAAAAAATCGGCGCCGACACCCTGCTGGCACAGATTATCCGAACAGTAGAAGCCGCCCAAAACAGCAAAGCGCCGGTCCAACGACTGGCCGACCGGATCGCCGGCGTATTCGTGCCGATTGTGCTGGGTATCGCCCTGCTGACTTTTGTGGTCTGGTACTTCGCCGGCGGCGAACAAGCGCTGGGGCACGCCCTGCTCACCAGCATTACCGTGCTCGTAATCGCATGCCCCTGCGCGCTCGGACTGGCAACGCCCACGGCCATCATCGCCGGGGTGGGAAAAGGCGCGGAAACAGGCATCCTGATCAAAGACGCCGCTGCCCTGGAAACCGCGCACGAAGTGGATACCGTCGTTTTTGATAAAACGGGCACGCTCACAGAAGGTAAACCGGCCGTGGCGGATCAGTACTGGATAGAGCCGCGAACCGAACGGCTCGCAAACCTACTGTTCAGCTTGGAAAAACGCTCCGAACACCCGCTCGCCGAGGCGATATGCAGGGCGCTGCAAGCGCCCCAAACGGGTCTGCTCGCGCTGGAACAATTTCAAAGTATGACCGGAAAAGGCGTCGAAGCGCAGTATGAAAGCAAGCGCTACCGGGTGGGCGCCCTGCCCTGGTTGCTCCAGGAAGGCGCCGATCTGCCGGAATCCGTCCGGAAAATGCTTGAAACCTGGGCGTCTGAAGCCTACACGATCGTCGGATTTTCCGGCGACGGAAGGCTGATCGCGCTGTTTGCCCTGGCAGATCAGCTCAAACCGGGCGCTTTGGAGGCCGTGCAAGAATTGAAAAAAGCCGGCATCCAAAGTATTATGCTCACCGGCGATCAGGCGGCAAGCGCCGCGGCCATCGCGCGCGCGGCTGGAATCGAGATCGTCGAATCCGGGATGCTGCCCGCCGATAAAGCCCGATATATCCGCGATTTGCAGGCGAAAGGGCATATTGTGGCCATGACTGGCGACGGCGTCAACGACGCTGAAGCACTCGCCCTTGCCAACGTCGGGATTGCCATGGGAAAAGGTTCGGATATCGCACTCGAAACGGCCAAAATGACCATTTTAAATTCAGACCTTCGGATTCTGCCAAAAGCCTTAATTTTGTCGTCCAAAACGGTAAAAACAATCCGCCAAAATCTGTTTTGGGCGTTTGTTTACAACCTGATCGGTATCCCGATTGCCGCGGGCGTCTTGTACCCGGTAAACGGATTTTTACTCCATCCAATGATTGCGGGCGCAGCCATGGCGCTGAGCTCGGTATCGGTAGTCAGCAACAGCCTGCGGCTGCGAAATTTAAAATTATAGGTAACTACTTAGCCTGTCGCGGCTGAGACAAAAAAGGATCCATTTTTTGCCAGACGAAGCGATTTTTTGCAGGCCGTAGCAGCGCTACGGTCAAAAAAAATTGCGAAGTATGGCGGAAAATGGGACTTTTGGGGCCAGACAGCGAGCCGGCTAAGTAGTTACAATTATAGCATATTTGGAGGCTTACCCGGTAATTTTCAACGAAATCCGTAAATTCTGGAAACGCTCCCAGCACAATAAAACACAATGCACGTACTAAAATTTAAAACAAATATTAAATGCGCGGCCTGCGTCAGCACGGTCACGCCGTTTTTGGAAAAAGTAGCCGGTCTGAAAAACTGGTCGGTGGATCTCCAGAGCCCAGATAGAATCCTGACGGTCGAGTTCGAAACTGACGAATCAGAAGAAGCTATCCAGACAGCCCTTCGGGCGGCCGGTTATAGCGCAACCGGCATTCACGCCTGAAGCAGGGCTTACTGTCAACTTTTCTTATGGATATTATAGCACTTCTGACCGGCAGCCTGCTGCTCAGTTTCTTTCACGCGCTGATCCCCAGCCATTGGCTGCCGGTCATCGCGCTCAGCCGCCGGGAGGCCTGGTCTGTATCACAAACACTGCGGGTAACCCTGCTGGCGGGGCTAATGCACGTGCTTAGCACCCTCGCGGTCGGCCTGACGGTAGCCGTGGCAGGCCGGCTGCTATCCACCCGACTGGAAGCTTTTACCGCCTGGATCGCACCGCTGATGCTGAGCGGGATGGGCGTTTTCTTTATTTATCGGCATTACTACCACCACCACCTGCATATCCATGCGCCGGTACAAGGGCGAAGCGTGCTGGTTACGCTGGCACTGGCGATGTTCTTTTCGCCGTGTTTTGAAATTGAGGCGTATTTTTTGGCTGCGGGCAGCTACGGCTGGGCGATTGTCAGCCTGGTGGCGCTCATGTACGGAGCGGTTACCCTGGGCGGTATGCTGCTTTGGGTCTGGCTGGTTTTAGGCGGGTTGAAGCGGCTCGACTGGCACAAACTAGAGCACAACGCCGGATTGATCACCGGCGTGACGATGGTGATTTCCGGGTTGCTACTGTATTTTGCAGATTGAGCGTGTGTAAAGTATTTCGCCGCTGAAGGCGGCGAAATAAAATAACGAATGGATGTCTTTTTTTTGATTTTTTTCTAAAAAAAATCAAAAAAAAGACATCCATTCAAAATATTATTTTTATTTGAAAAGAATCAAGGGACTATTTACACAACCCTAGTGCCGCGGCCGGCAAATAGGGCATGAATATGGCGGCCCAATTCATACGTTATTCACTGGATGCGGCACTAGGCAGCGCGCAACCTTGCACTACAGCGCGGCCAGCAGTTCCCGGTCTTTCTTTCGCAAGCCGCGCACCACCTGTTCATACGAATGGTCAATCAGCGTCTGGAGTAGCCGGTCGGCCAAGTCGCCCTCAAAATCCACCGTATTCCAGTGTGTCTTATTCATGTGCCAGCCGGGCTGCACCTCCGGGTACTGTTCTCGCAGCGCCGCGGCGTATTCCGGATCTGCTTTGAGCGCGACGGCGAAGCGCTCGCCGTCCAGTCCGGTGATGGCGAATATTTTTCCCATGACGCGCAGGCACAGGGTGACCTCATCGAAGGGAAAATCTTCGGTGACACCCTTTTTTTGCAGGCAATATTCCCGGAAATCGTCAAGTGACATGCGCAGATTTTAATTGCCGGGTCAAAACCCGCCAAATTTAAAGTTTTGCCGGATCAACAAAATCGGCACAGGTACTAATAAACTTGTTCCAGCGGATGAATCATCAATTCATCCACCACAACGTGCGGCGGGGCGCCCACTACGTAAGACACGGCGTCGGCGATATCCTTCGATTGAAGGTAATAATGCCGGTGAGGCTGGCCGGGGTCGCCTTCGTGGAAAAAAGTATCCACCAGGCCGGGATAGATGACGCTGACTTTAATTTTATGCGGTCGAACTTCTTTGCGCAGCGCGCTGAAGAAGGCGTCCTGGGCGTATTTGCTGGCACAGTACAAACTGCCTTCCGCGAAGGTGCGCTTGGAAACATCCGAAGCGATCGCTACGATATGGCCGCTTCCGGCCGCCTTCATGGCGGGCAGCACTGCTTTGGTGAGCAGGAAAGAACCCTTCACGTTCACATCCATTAGTCGGGACCATTCCTCAGCGGTAATTGATTCTGCGGGCTTGAAGATACCGATACCGGCATTATTTACGACCACGTCTATCCGGCCAAAATCGCGAAGCGCCTGCTGTACCACGGCCTCTACTTGCGCCTCGTCAGAGACGTCGAGGGCAAATGCCAGCGCTTTTCCGCCGGCAGAGTCAATTTCGAACTCCAGCTCCGTGATTTCTTCTGCATTTCGGGCAAGCAAGAGCACAAAATAGTTATCACGGGCAAGTTGCGTCGCTACCGCCCTTCCGATACCCCGGGACGCGCCGGAGACAATCGCTACTTTTTTTTCCATATAGAAGGAGATTAGAACAAGCCATGCAGCTCGGCGGTAACCATTTCGATTACTTTCCCTGCATCCTCGATTTTATTTTGAAAATCAATATCGTCCACGTTGATTACCAGCAGGCGGCCGACATTGTAGTTGCTGATCCAGTTTTCATAGCGGTCGTTCAGACGACGCAGGTAATCAATACTAATGCTGCCTTCGTAATCCCGCCCGCGCATCTGGATATGCTCTACCAGCGTCGGGATGGAGGCTTTCAGATAAATCATCAGATCGGGCGCATTGATTTGCGAGACCATAGATTGGAATAAGGCCGTGTAATTCTCAAAATCCCGGCGTTCCATCAGCCCCATATCGGCGAGGTTGGGCGCGAAAATAAACGCGTCCTCGTAAATCGTCCGATCTTGGATAATCGTCCGGCTGCCTTGTTGAATTTTCAGCACTTGCTGATAGCGGCTGGAAAGGAAAAACACCTGAAGGTTGAACGACCAGCGCTTCATGTCCAGGTAAAAATCGGCGAGATAGGGATTGTTTTCCGTATTTTCATAGTGGACTTCCCAGCTGAAATGGCGGGCCAGGAGTTCGCTAAGCGTCGTTTTTCCCGCGCCAATGTTCCCCGCAACGGCTACGTGTTTGACAATGTGCTTATCCAAAGGAAAATTTCCGTTCATTCTATCATTTTTGTTCGCTGCGAAGATAGGCCTTCCCGGGTTGGTTTGGGGTATATTTGATCGATTTTAAAACGTTGGTGGAAAACAACCGTACTTTCACCGAAAAAGCCCCCGCCAACATCTAAGCTTTTATGCGCGCATGGGTTTATGTCCTTATTTTACAGCTTGAAAATTTGTCTAAATCCACTGGTATGCTGATTTCAATCAAACACCTCAATAAAACCTACATCATGGGCGCCGAAAAAGTGGAAGCGCTGAAGGATGTAAGCCTCGATATTGAAAAAAACGAGTACGTCGCCCTAATGGGGCCCTCCGGAAGTGGAAAATCCACGCTGATGAACCTGCTAGGCTGCCTGGATTCTCCCAGCCGCGGCGAATACTGGCTGAACGGCATCGAAGTAAGCACCATGAATGATAGCGAACTGGCAGAAGTGCGGAACAAACAGATCGGATTTGTATTTCAGACGTTCAATCTGCTCCCTCGTTTGTCCGCCCTCGAAAACGTCGCACTGCCGCTCGTGTATGCCGGCTTCAGCCGGGAAGAACGCCTCGAAAAAGCGAAAAAGGTATTGGAATCCGTCGGTTTGGGCGATCGGATATACCACAAGCCCAACGAATTGTCGGGCGGGCAACGCCAGCGCGTAGCAGTCGCCCGCGCGCTCGTCAACGATCCGGCGATTATCCTCGCCGACGAGCCGACCGGCAACCTCGACACCAAAACTTCCTATGAAATCATGACGCTTTTTGAAGAAATCCACCGGGCCGGCAATACCGTGATCCTCGTGACGCACGAACAGGATATTGCCCTGCACGCCCAACGAATCGTCCGCCTGCGCGATGGCTTGATCGAAACGGACGAAATGAATCAGTCTCCCGTACGCAATGGGTAATCTATTTTATTTCGCCGCCGAAGGCGGCGAAATAAAATAGTGTTTGGTCGCCTGTTTTTTTGATTTTTTTAGAAAAAATCAAAAAAACAGGCGACCAAACAAAATATTTTTTTGCTTAACGGGTCATTCACGGGCTTATGATACGCCCTCAAAATAGTAGGCGGTTGTCTTTTTCTGATTTTTTTTATTTGGAGAAGATCAACGGGCTTTTTACATATCGCCTCGTTCTGCTCTACAGCGCGTTCAACACCGCTTCTTCGAGATTATTCCGTGGGTCAATCGCCACAATTTTACCGTCGCGGCCAACGAGGAAAGTCTTGGGAATGCCACGTACGCCATAAACTGCCGCCGGGGCACTGTTCCAATATTGTAAGTCGCTGACGTGGTTGTCCCACTCCAGTCCGTCCTGCTGGATTGCCTGAATCCACTTGTCCTTGCCGTCTTGCCGATCCAGGGATACGCTGAATACGTCAAATCCGCGGCTTTTATACTTCTTGTATATTTCCACTACATGCGGGTTCGCGCGGCGGCAGGGGCCGCACCAGCTGGCCCAGAAGTCAATGAGTACGACTTTTCCGCGCAGCCCGGACAAAGACCGCACTTTCCCGTCGGGACCCGGCAGGCTGATCTCGGGCGCGGGCGCGCCGACCTGGATTAGTTCCGTGGCCTGGGATTGGAGCACTTGCTTTTCCAGTCCGGTCACCATTTGATTGAAGTCCTCGGCGTACTTGGAACCCGGCATATATTCGTTCAGATTTTTAGCCGATGCTTTAAAATCAGGAAGAAACGATGCGGCATTATTGCCCAACAACTGCATGGTAAAGAATGCCTGCATGAACGGATTGCAGGATTTCTGATTAATATGGGCTTTTGCCTCTTCCGGTGTTCTGAATTGCTGCTGATAGAGCGTTTTCACAAAATCAGTGAAGCAGGTTGCGGTTTCCGAACCTTTAAATCCGACCTCCATGCGATCCATCGTATTGATATCGCCGGTTAGTTCGACCACCTGTTCCTTTCCATCGAGGATGAAGAACACTTTTTTCACGCCGATGGTCAGGGTGTAGAGGCCTTGGTCAAACGGGCCCTGAAGTTGCATTTTAAAATTCCCGTCGCCGTCGCAAGTAGCCTGTGCAAGCGCCTTGTTGGTCCGATCGAAATTTGCCTGCTCTAGGGAGGCCTGCAGGTTGCCGGCGCCCTTGATTGCGCCTTTGAATACGTATCCCTGATCGCCGCCCTGTCCGTTACAAGCTGCCAGGATGAAAAAAATCGGGAGTATCAGGAGAAATAAAGATTTAACTTGTTTCATATACTAGGTGGATGTTTAATTCATGATATCTTGTAGTACGGTATCGTACGGCTGCTGCCAGTCGGCAATTTCGCCCCAGTCGGCGCCGTTGATACGCGCTTGCGACCCGTGGACGGCGCCCAGGTGTTCAAACGTTTGTCCGGCGGCGCGGAGGAAATGCTCGAATTCGGTCTGCCGGTCGGCGGCGATAGAGACAATCACCCGGCTTTGGGATTCTCCAAGCAGCCAGGCATCAGGGCGAATAGCCGGATTCATCTGAATATCGAAGCCAAGTCCGCGCGGCATCGCGCTTTCCAGGAGCGCAACCAGCACACCGCCTTCCGACACGTCGTGTGCGGAATGCGCGAACCCTTGTTGGATAAGTTGTTGAACTACCTGTTGGAGAGCAAATTCTTCGTCCAGATCGAAATACGGGCAGGGACTTTCCGCGATTTGATGTACCGTGCGCAGGTATTCGCTGCTGCCCAGATCGTTGCGGCTGACGCCCAGGAGATAGATCTGGTCGCCTTCCGCTTTAAAATCCAGACTCATCATTTGATCGTAGTGCTCAAGCAGCCCGAGCATACCGATGGTGGGGGTTGGGTACACCGGAACGACCTTATCTTTGAGCGTGGCTTGGTTGTAGAAGCTGACATTACCGCCGGTGACCGGCGTGTCAAATTTGCGGCAGGCATCGCCCATGCCGCGGATTGCTTCTGCGAATTGGTAATACACTTCCGGGTTGTGCGGATTGCCGAAGTTCAGGCAGTTGGTGATCGCCAGGGGCGTCCCGCCGGAGCACACGATATTACGCGCCGCTTCTGCCACGGCGATCATCGCGCCTTTGTAGGGATCGGCGAAAACATACGCGGAATTGCAGTCGGTGGTGAGGGCCAGCGCTTTTTGCGTGCCTTTAATATATACGACTGCTGCGTCGGCGGGTCGGTTGGTCGTCATGGTGCCGGTACGCACCATGGAATCGTATTGTTGGGTGATCCAGCGTTTCGAGGCGATGTTGGGCGAAGCCCATACCTTGCGGGCGGCCGCGTGCAAATCAGCGGGTTGCGGCACATTGTCGATGGAGAACTGCTCGAGTTGATCCATATAAGCCGGGCGGTGTTGTTCGCGCACGTACACCGGCGCGCCCCCGCCCAGCACCAGCGAGTGTGCGGGCACTTCGGCGACTTTTTCGCCTTCCCAGTAGTATTCCAATCTGCCGCCGGCGGTCGTTACGCCGATTTGTTCGCAGGGTAGATCCCATTTGTCGAACACCGCGCGCAAGTCGGCCTCGCGCCCGGGTTTGCAGACGACCAGCATGCGTTCCTGACTTTCGGAGAGCAACACCTCCCAGGCTTTCATGTTGGCTTGGCGGCGGGGCGCTTTGTCCAGGTCAATCCGCATGCCCACGCCGGATTTGGCGCTCATTTCGGACGTGGAGCAGGTGATGCCCGCCGCGCCCATGTCCTGCATACCGACGACTGCGCCGGTGCGGATGAGTTCGAGGGTTGCTTCCAGCAGCAATTTTTCCTGAAACGGATCGCCCACTTGCACTGCGGGCAGATCCTGGTGGCTGTCTTCGGTCAGATCGGCCGAAGCAAACGTTGCGCCGTGGATACCGTCCTTGCCTGTTGCCGAGCCTACGATGAACACCGGATTGCCGGGTTCGCCGGCAGTGGCGCTGATCGTCTCGCCCACCTTCACAATACCGGCAGACATGGCGTTGACCAGAATATCGTGATCGTAGCAGGAATTGAAATAGACCTCGCCGCCGACTGTCGGCACGCCGAAGCAGTTGCCGTAATCACCGATTCCTTTTACCACGCCGGCAATCAGGCGTTTCATCCGCGGCTGATCCGGCCGGCCGAACCTTAGACTGTTCAGCGCGGCGATCGGCCGGGCGCCCATGGTAAAAATATCGCGGTGGATGCCGCCGACGCCGGTCGCAGCGCCTTGGTACGGTTCGATCGCGGAGGGGTGATTATGGCTTTCGATCTTGAATGCACAGCCAAGTCCTTCTCCAATATCTACCAATCCGGCGTTTTCTTCACCGGCGCCGACCAACAGTCGGCCTCCGCTGCGCGGCAGGGTTTTTAATTGTAGGATTGAATTTTTATAAGAACAGTGCTCGCTCCACATCACGGAGTACACCGACAACTCTGTAAAATTGGGCGCGCGACCTAAAATTTCATTTATTTTATCAAATTCCTCGGCCGTGAGGCCCAGCTTTTTTGCGGTTTCCAAGGTTGGCTGAGAATCAACAGATGCCATGGGCGGTAAGATGTGCTTTTTAAAAACGCAAAGATAGTACGGTTCGGCTGTTCCATGCCGGATTTTTCCTGATTTTAAGGCTTGAGGTCATTGATTTTGAAAATGGCTGTCGGCGCCCGGTTTTTCTTCAATTTGAAACTACTTGGACGGTTGCGTCTGAGACAAAAAATAGATCCTTTTTTATCTCAGACGCGACCATCTAAGTAGTTACATCAAATTTTCAGATATTTGAGCGTTTTTAAACCCGGTCGCCGCAACACCACCCGGCGCCGGGGTGACCGATTTTTTTCATGCACGATCCAATACCTATATACCTTTCCTATCACGCGCAGGATGCTGCGGTCGTACAGGCCGTTTGCAAGCAGCTCAATATGCTTTACCCGACGGACACCCTGCGCTATACGGATGCGCAGACGATTCCGCCGAATGCGGACACCGCTGAGTTCACCCAAAAAATGATCGAATCGGCGGAGGTGGTGCTGCTTTTTTGTAGCGCCGACTACTTCAATACGGCGGAAACGCTGCGCGAACGCGATTACGCCAAAAGAAGTCCGCGCCAACCCCTAATTGTCCCGATTCGGAGCCGGGCCGTAGCCGCTGCGCCGAAACTGGAAGAATACGAACTGCTGCCCGCCGACGGCCTGCCCCTGAGCAATGGGGGGGTGTTAAACGAACTGCAAATCGCCGGGACGGCCGGCATCGCGCGCGATCGCATGACGGCGTTCCGCCAAAAAAACCGCACTGCGCGCATCGATGCCGGGGCAGCCCTCGCCTGGCCGGCAGCGCAAATTCGGTTGTTGTCTTTTTTAGATAAAAACGACTTACGCGCCGCGTTTCAGCTCCTGCATCGGCTGGTGAAAGACCCCGCGCTGGATAAGATTATCTTCGACGCCCGGGAAACCCACCGACGGCTGTTGCGCCGGGACGCCGACCAGCCGGATCGGCGCATGGAATTTCCGAATACGCTTCAGACGCTGTTTCTGGATATGCGCCACCTGATTGTCCAATTGGAGGCTGCGCAGCTCCAACCCGACTGGCAGCAAACGCTCGAAACGGCGTATTTCGGCATGCGCGCGCCCGATCAGCCGGACGGCAGCCTCCATCCGCTTTCGCTGCTCTCGGAGGAAATTTTGCTCCCGCTTGCGCAATTCCCCCGCGCCGGGGAAACCGCCGCAACGCCCCTCGCACCGGAACAACAGCAGGAATTTAAGCGGCTGTTCATGCTGGCACAGGACGCCCAGGCCGTCGGACAGTATGCCCGGGCGCATACACTGGCCGAACAAATCCAAACCAGCCTGGATCCGGAATCCGCTCAACTCTATGAATTTCTACTAATCACCCTGGTGCAAAAAGAATCGGCCGACCGCATCGCAAGCGACTATGCGGCCGGCCGAACCCAATCTGCGGAAAAAGCCCTCCGCTACGCCATGCGCTTCCGGACGCTGCAGAACCAAGGCCGCTGCCCGTCCGAAACCGGATTTTACAACCTCGCCGAAACAGCAGCCGCCCTGCAGGGCGGCTTGCGGCGGTATTACGCCGGCATCCCCAACGACTATATCCTCGACACCGGCCTCCATGCCGCCCGATATCCCGACCACCGCGACCAGGTGCTGCGCTGTATTCGGCTTTCGCTGGACATCTATAATTACATGTTTCCCGCAGAAGGCTTTCTCGAACTGGCTTGCAACGAGCTCCTGGGCGGCGGAAAATATCTGTGGGCGGAAACGCTGGAAGTTCAAGACAAGGAATTTCAATTGATAAACCGACGGGAATTTGACCTGTTGAGCGAAATTAACCACCAGCAAACACTGCTTTGCGACCCGGCGCCCATTCACCCCGAGGATCCGGTGGAATCTGCGCAGCGCAACCGCGGCAAATTATACGACCAGCGCGCCCTGCTGCGCGACAATTTGCTGTGGCGCCTGAAGCAAAAACGCGCCGGACTGAGCGCCGCGATCGGCGAAGAACGCCGTTTCTTCCGCGAATTTATTGACGAACGCAAATCCTTAACCCAATTTGTGTACGCCTGCGTCATTGGATACCTTGCTTTTGACCAAAACCTGCACGCTGCAAAAAGCGATTTCCTGGAAATGGCGCTCGACGAACTCCTGCGACGCCCCGAAGCGCCTTGGTTTGTGTTGGACGCCCGCGGCCAACTGGCGCCCCACCCTGATTGTGCGCACCTCGCTTTCCCCGCGGTGGAACTGACCACTACCGTCGTCCGCCGCCACGCCGGCAGCCACAGTGCCCTGCTGATCCCGGAACTAATCCGGCAAACAGTGTTTGAACAATTGGAAAAAGAGGTGGCCGAGCAGTTTGAAACAGTCAACACCGGATTGTCCTGGCAGGATATCCGCCGCTGGAAAGACGACGCGGCGCGCCGGCAACTCATCGCCTGCATGAAAAAATGGTCCACGCTCTACAAAGCCTACCCGGATCGCAGCCTGCAATATCTCAAAATGGCCTTGGACGAACTCCACGGCGCCGGACATTTCATTTGGATGCACTTCAGTCCGGATCAACTGGTCGCGCACCCCGACAGCCTCGCGCTCGGATTCGACGCCGCCCAAGCTTACCGTCAAATACTCGAACTGGATTTGCCCTGGAACAAGCCCGAAATTGAGAAAATCACGGTCAGAAATATTTTCCAACGATTCCTCGAACCGCAATACGCTGCCATCCCGCCGGGGGATCGCACGCGGCGCCCGGAACTGACGGCGCTGCTGCTGCAAGCGCTCCGAATTTACCAGACCGATCCGCAAACGCTGTACCTCGACTGGGTGCATCGGGAACTGACGGAGGAGATCAAATTGCAATGGATCGCCCTGGACGAAGCGGGTAATTGGCTGCCGCTCGATCTGCCCGCAAGCCGCTTGCATCCCATACAACTGCTGAAAACAATCGCCGGCCTGGAGCCGCAGCGCTACAACCTGTTTGAGACGAAGCGGAAGATCGCAGACAAGCGGTATCGAGAACTGGAAACCCGCTATTTACGTGAAATCAGCGAGTTCAAATACGAAAACGGCGTACCGGAACGGCAAATCGCCATCGGCATTTTCAAACGCATTAAAAGCCTGTTCCGGTTCTTCCCAGATCGGCGATTTCTGGAAATTCCGCTTACGGAATTATCCGGAAACGGCCGGATTCGCTGGCAGGCGCAATTTCTCGGGGTCTTCACCGTCCCGGAAAACCACTTTGAAAACCTGCTTGTCAACTTCGATTACAAAGCGGAGCGCGCGGAATTTCAGATGTACCGCGACGCTGCCGCCGAATGGATGGAGCAGATGATCCGGGAAACAAGCATGTACCAACATGCGACCGCTCCGAGGTCGGAATGAGCTACCAAACAATTACCGCACAATCGTTATTTTTTGAACTGCCGATACCGCCGACCCGGCTTCCAGATAACAGGAGTACACCCCGGCGGGCC
The DNA here is from genome assembly GCA_032115775.1 of Saprospiraceae bacterium. Lineage (GTDB taxonomy): Bacteria > Bacteroidota > Bacteroidia > Chitinophagales > Saprospiraceae > M3007. Next base: position 16,906 of record JAUMBL010000098.1, read on the forward strand.
AGGATGCTGTTTGTAATACCAACTGCGGCGTTCCGGCGAGATGGATCGTCTGGTTATAGACCGTCTTTCCGAGCGCATTCACCACCGTCAGCGTACCACTTGCCGGCATGTCTGCGCCCCGGCTCCAGGAAATCGTAACCTGGTCGGTAGCAGGATTGGGCCGAACGGGCAACAAGCGCGTACCTGCCGCTGAAAGCGGCAAGGCCTGCACAAAACCGGATTCAGCATAGAATATTTCCAGATCATCTACGTAAAACCCATCGTACTCTTGGAATTGATCCGAGAACAAGGCAAAGCGGAGGGCGATGGTCTGCCCGCGGTACGGCGTGAGGTCTATGCACTCCTGCACCCAGTCGGACTGGAATCCGTCATACACCGGCTCGCCCGCTTGCTGATTATCGCTGCCGGGCTTGGTGTAAAGGCCGCACAAATTTTTGAAACTCCCGTCTTCAAATACCGCCTGCGCCACGGCGTAATCGTACAGGGGCTCAATTTCCCAGCGCGTCCAGAAACGCAACTGGATATTGGCGGCGCCCGCCGGCAAAGCAAGCGGCGCGGCGACGAGCTCCGTGGCCGCTAAGGGCGCGTACACGGCGGCGGGCGAGTCGGTAAAGCTGCTTGGCGGCGTTTTGTAGTGCTCCTGCGTAAGACCCCAGCCGGCGGCGACGGGCCAGCCATTCAGATTGTTCGCCGGATCGCTTGAAAGGGGAATCGCGGGACCGAGCAGGATCTTAACAAGGGTATCGGAAAACACCAAATCGCCGTTGTCCACCTGTAGTAAAAACCGCGCCTCCTCGCCGGATTGCGTACCCGGCGCGAACGAAATTTGAAAAGTTGTATCCTGAAGGGCGAACAACGGGATATCCAACACAATCGGCCCGGACACCGCAGCGATGTTGGCGGAGAGGGGCGTCAAAGACAGCGTAATCGGGCCGGGTTCGATCCCCAGCCGACGGAAGCGCACCGGCAGCCGCGGATTCGACAGGTTAAAATCGCCATTGTCGGCATCCTGGGCCTCCCCGTAGCGCAATGCGCACAGCGCCAGTACCCGATTCGACCAGGCATTCGCCTTGTTCAACCCGTCTATGGTGTCTTTTGGAGGCCAAAAACCGAAGCTGCCGGGCCCCACCTCCGGGGTGAAAGAGAAGGCGTCCGCGCCGCCGAACATCCAGTCGTCGGAACTGCCGTTCACCGGATAACCCACCGTCTCCAACGCGGTGCCCGTCAGGTAGCGATTATACCGGGACAGCACCCTGCCAAAATGCCGGAATCCCTCTTCGGCGGGCGTGTCGCTGTAAGCCCAGGGATAGATCAACAGATTGCCGAAGGTGTGATAGTTGAAGGCCAGGCGAAAATTATGCGCCAGGCAAAAATCGCGCACCATCTGGGTTTCCGGTTCGGAAAAAGGGCCGGGACCGCGGTAAACCGCAGAGCCGGGGTTCGGAGAAGAGCCCGAGTTATCGAAACCCCACTGGTAGCCGTAGTTTCTGTTCAAATCCACGCCGAACGTGCCGTTTCCGTTGTCGCGCAGGTTTTTGCGCCACATGCCGCCGCCGTTCGGCTCCGTTGTTTCGTTCAGCACATATCCATCGGGGTTCAGGCAGGGTACGAAATACAGTTCGGCATGATCGAGGATATACTGCACCTCCGGATCAGTCGGATAGCGCTCGAGCAACTGCCACATAAAAAACAGCATTTGCGACAACCCGTTCGGTTCCCGCGCATGGTGCAAGGCTGTGTACAGCACCTCCGGTTCATTTTCATCCACATCGGCCTGTTTGGAGATTTTGACATACCAAATCGGCCGGCCTTCGTGGGTGGCGAGCGTATCGCTCAATACGGCCCGGGCGGTAATGAGCTGGGGAAATTTCGCGCGCATGTCATCCAATACGGCCAACATTTCATCCAGGGTATGGTAACCGCCCATAGAGCCGTACGTGTAATTGTTCGGCGTCGGATAGATCGGCCCGGTATCGGCGGTATTGTCGCAAGCGCCCGAGCGCGCGGCGGTCTGAAGCGGCAAAGAACGGCCCGAGCGATAATATTCTTGGATATCCGCAACCTGGATTTGGGTGGAAAATCCGGCCTGTTTCAACAAATTCAGCTCCGAGTCGGAAATGTCCGTGAAAAAACTACGCCCCGGCTCATACACCCCGTGATCTGCGGGAATCCCCAGTTTTTCGAGATCCTGCATCGCGCGACCGCGCAAATCTATCCGGACACGGTGGTATTTTTCGGTTTGTTGCGCCTCGAGTTGGAGGCTGAGCAGTAAGGCAAACGCTAATCCTGCGATTTTATTCATGGAACATATTCGTATTTAGGGTGCAAATATATTGTTTAGCAGGAAATGTAGGGGAGTTAAACGGTGAATGTTATGCGAAAAGAATATCCGCGCAGAGCATATCCGGATTTCGGTTTTGAAAGACGATCGCAAGAAAATGATGTGCGAAATCAGACAAATCTTGCGGCCGCGGCCGGCTAAAAATCCGCCAAAATTCGGGCCGATTTTACCAACTACTAAACCAAAACGACCAAATACTAAATAATAGGGCAAAGTTCGCTAGCAGGGAGTAGTTTTGTGGGGCAGCGTTTTTAGGTACGCATTTTCGATCATGCGTGCAGGTTTTGAACGGATGTATTTTTTTTCCAATCGCGCTTCTATGCAGCAGGGGAGTCTAGTTGCGTGATGAATGGCGACGTTTAACTAGCGCGCCAACCATCCTCGTTACCGGCTTTACCGCCTCTCAGAAATTAGATGAAAACCCTGCCCCCGTCAGCGCCCAAAACCGGGTTCACACCAAACAAAATTTTTCTTGTTCATCAATACCGCATCACCTCATCATGAAAAACTATCGTCTCCTACCCTTCCTCCTTAGCTGCCTGCCGTTTCTCCTCAACGCCCAATACCAAAAAGGCTTGGAAGCCCTCCAAAGCCAACAGTTCCAGGAAGCCCTGGGCATGTTCCAAAAAGCAGGCGTCAAAACGCCGGCGCTGGAACAATTCGGCATGGCGCGCTACTTTTCGACAACAGGAAACCCGGCATTCCAACTGGACTCCGCCTACGCGCGCGCACTCGCAGGCGCCAAAGCGTACCGCAGTATGCCCCCCAAAAAACAGGAAGATGCCAAGAAAGATATGGGGACGGATACGCCGGTAAAAATCAGGCGGGAAATCGAAAAGCGCTGGTTCGCGGAAGTCAAGGCGCAAAATAACATCCAGACGCTGGAACGTTTTTTGGAGGTTGCGAAAAGTGCGGCCGGCGAACAGATTGACACCCTCGTCGCGCTTCGCAACCAACTGGTTTTTGAAACGGCCGCTGCACAAAATACCCGGGACGCCTGGTATCCACTCATTACAAAATACGGCGCAAGCCTGCGCGAAACCAATCCCGCGCTCCTTCAAAAAGCCGGCTTCCGCCTCTTAGAATTGTTCGTAAAGGAAAGCGGCTGGTCCGAACAGGCGCAATTCAAAATCTTGTATCCGGAAGCAAATTTTGCGCGGGATACCATGCTGAAATTCGTAACGGCCGCCTCCGAAATGGCCGCCTTCGGCAAGCCGGACGGATGGGAATCTTTTTTGCGGCGCTTCTCCGGTACGGAATTTGAATCGCTGGGCTTGGATTCCCTGTCCGGTTTCATCCTCCAACGCGGAAACATCGCTCAGTGCGAACGATACCTCAAGGCCTATCCCAACGGCCCGAGAAAGGATCGTCTGTGGGATCGAATGTACACCGCTTACCGCGCGGGATACCCCGACCCGGCCGGCATCCAGGCTTTCGCCGCCCGTTTCCCCGGTTTCCCTTTTCAGGAACGCCTCCGGGAAGACGAAAAAACCGCGCTGGACTTTTTCTACCAGGCAACCATGCGCAGCGACAGCCTGAGCCGGATGAAACGCTTCCTGCAAAACTACCCCGCGTACCCCAAAGTGGATTCGGTATGGCATCGCTATTACACCGTCGCGCGCGCAGGCGCAATAAACCCGGCTGCGGTGGATGCCTTTTTGAACGACCATCCGGAGATGCCCGCCGACCTCCGCAAAAGCGCGATCGCAGAAAAAAAAGAATGGGAGGAACGCCTCGAAAAACAATCCTATGAACGCATGGTCGCGGGGGATCTGAGCGACCTGTTGGAGTATGCCACCCAACAACCGCCGAGGAAATATTCCAAAGAGGCGCAGGACAAACTGGCAGAACGCCTGCTCTCCGCAAATTCAGAGCGCGTAATGTGCGATTTCCTGAAAGAACTGCCCCGCCATCCGTACCGACAACGCGTGCTGGAACGGCTCTATCTGGTCAGCAACGCCAACAAAAGCCTGCAGACGATCAACGCTTTCGCCGAAGCGTACCCCGATTTCGACAGCCTGCGCATTAAGGTGGATCGCGCCGCCCTCTTCACAACCCAAGTGTTCAAATCGCGCTATTCCGCCGATAACTGGGAACTTTATTCCAACTATATCAAGGAGTTCGCCCCTTCCGATGAAGCGTTTTTTTTACTGCAAAAAATGATGTTTCGGGATTTTTCAAATAGCAACTGGAAGGGAGTTGAAGATACCCTGAAGCAATACGCGCCCCTGTTCGCTCAAAAAAATACGGCTTTCCAGGATTTTTACGCCCGCATGCAGCGTGGTGAACTCGCAACGAGAAAATCCCTGCTGAAATGGGCGGACGGAGCGGAGTACCCCGGATATTGCCCGGCGCTCACAGGAGACGGAAAACAACTCTATTTTACGAACTGGGCGATGGAAAATCGTACGGAAGATGTATTCTTCACCCAGTACGCTGATACAGGATGGTCGGTACCGGTACCCGTTACCAGCCTCAATACCTCGACCAATAACGAGGCCGTGCTAAATATCAGCAGCAACGGCACCGAAATGCTCCTGTTTGTAAGCGGCGATATCTATGAGAGCAAAAAAACGGCAACCGGCTGGGAAAAGGCCGGACTCCTCGCCGGCGGAATCAATTCGAGTTACTGGGACGGGGATTCCCGCTATTTTGCCAAGGGCCTGATCTTCGTTTCGGCAAGAAATGGGGGCCAAGATCTTTACATTTCACTGTATGGTGCCGACGGCGTTACCCTCCAAACCCCGTTCGCGATCGGAGACGTCATTAATACCGGAGGCGCCGAGCGCATGCCCTTTCTCCACCCCGATATGAAAACGCTGTATTTCGCCTCTAACGGGCACGACGGATTTGGCGGCCAGGACATTTATATGAGTACCCGCCTCGATGATACCTGGAAAAACTGGAGCAAACCGCGCAATCTCGGGCTCCTGTTCAACGCAGAAACTGACGACTGGAACTTCGTCGTGACGACGGATGGCGCCGGGGCGTATTCGGTTTCCAGCGATGATCTGGGGGGTGACCATATTAGTTATATAGATCTTCCGCAATCGTATCGGCCGGCACCGGTTTACACCTTCGAGACCACGGTATTGGACGCCGCGGGGAAGCCCGTTGACGGAGAGGTGGTCATTCAGGACCTGGAAACCGGAAAAATTGTACAAATCGTTCGCCCCGATCCCGTGACCGGCGCAGTTTTTATCCCTATGTCGGAGAAAAAAAATTATCGTGCCGAACTCCGCAAAGCGGATATCCCGCCGGTTTCCCTAAACATAGATTTTGCACAGGACACGGCAAAAGGCATTGTGGAAGAACCCGTAATCATCGCCACAACGGAAGATCTCAAGCGCTCGGGCGGTAGCATCCTCATCAACAACCTGTTCTTTGAAACGGGTTCGTTTAATATCCTCCCCGAATCCCGGTTTGATCTGGACGCCCTGGCCAAATACCTGAAAGACAGCAACCTGGCTATTGAAATTCAGGGTCACACCGATGATGTCGGCAGCGCGGAAAGCAACCAGTTACTGTCGGAAAATCGCGCCGCCGCCGTTAAAAATTACCTGGTTTCCAACGGCTGCAACCCGGAAAAAATCCAGACTGCCGGATATGGCGAGAGCCGCCCCGCAATACCGAATGTTGATGAAAAATCGCGGGCGAAAAACCGGCGGGTCGAGTTTCGGTTGTTGTAGCGGGCGGGGAAGTATTTGCCTCTTTTATTCGTTGCGCTTTTTTGAGCGACGATGATCATGGCCTAGAATTAAAATCAAATCGTTCACAATCAGTAACTACTTAGCCGGTCGCGCCTGAGACAAAAAAGGATCCATTTTTTGCCAGACGAAGCGATTTTTTGCAGGCCGTAGCAGCGCTACGGTCAAAAAAAATTGCGAAGTATGGCGGAAAATGG
>JAUMBL010000099.1:0-5819 GCA_032115775.1 Saprospiraceae bacterium
GCAACATTTGTCCGGTTTCTTCTGTTTGTTTGACCCATGCTTACGCTCGAATTATACACGCCAAACGATGACGACCGGCCAGTTTACGTGACCGGCACGTTCAACAGTTGGAAAATCCGCGATCCCCGTTATTGCATGACCAAGGTGCGCGCGGGGCACTATCATTTTACGTTTGAAGGCCGCTTGCCGGCTGGAAGGCCGCTGGAATACAAATATGTAAAAGGCGGCTGGGAGGGCGAAGAATTGGACGATGAAGGCCACCCGCCCGTCAACCGCCGCATGGAAACGCCGCGTGGAAAAGTCATAGACGTGGTGGCGCGCTGGAAAACGCACGGTACCGGGTATGATCCCGTTTTCTATCCCGATATCCGGGTGGTGGCGAAGCGGTTCAGTATCCCCCAGCTCAATCGCCGTCGCCGTATTGCCGTGCTGCTCCCTTGGAATTACGAAGAAACTACCCGCCGCTATCCCGTGCTTTATTTGCAGGACGGCCAGAATTTGTTTGAGGACAGCGCGCCTTTTGGAACTTGGGCGCTCGACAAGCAGCTGGCGGCGCTGGCGCAGCGGGGGGTGGGTGATTTCATCGTGGTGGCCATAGACCACGGCGGCAAAGACCGGATTCGGGAGTATGCCCCGTATGATTCGCCGAAGTGGGGCGAGGGACTGGGGCAGGAGTACACCCGTTTTTTAGCGGAGACCCTGAAGCCTTATATTGATGCGAATTTCCGAACGCTGTCCGACCGCGCGCACACGGGCATCGGAGGCAGCAGCATGGGCGGACTAATCAGCATTTACGCCGGATTAATGTTTCCGCATATCTACTCCCGGTTCATGATTTTTTCCCCTTCTTTTTGGGCTTCCCCTGCGTTGTTTTTCGAGCCGGTGCGTTTTTCCCAGTACGCGCTGACCCGTATTTACCTGTACGGGGGCGAGCAGGAAGGCTCCGGGATGGTGACCAACATGAAGCGCTTCAAGGAAACCCTGGACAAACAGCGTATTAGCCCCGATTGCGTGCAGGTGCAATTGGAAGTGGATCCGCAGGGTCGGCATCACGAGGCTCGTTGGGGGCAGGAATTTCCGAAAGCGGCCAAATGGTTGTTTTTCGACCGCTTGGCGGGCTGGAACGACGTGGTTAAGGGCTGACCAGGTTCACGCTCAAGTTTACATACAGCGCATTGGTCAGGGTATTTAGCATCGCATAGCGTTGATCGCCGAAGAAGCCCCGGAAGAACTCTTGTCCGTCGTTGGGGAGATAATCGGCGTTAAACGAATAGTTATAGCGGTAGCCAACCTGCAGCGCCATCCAGATAAAACCGCCGAGTTGGCGCTGATATTCCAGGCGGGCGCGCAGTTCGCCGCGGCGGATTTCGAGGCTTTGATCTTCGTCTGACAGGTTGTTTATACGGTAGCTTTGGCCTTCCAGTTCGTAGCCGGCCAGCAACAGGCTGCGCGGGTTAAACGTGCGCCGGACATGCGCGCGGGCGGGAAACAGGATTTCCGTGCCCCATTTTCGGTTCGGAGCCGTCCAGTTATACAGCACGACCGGGAGATAGTTGAGTTCGCCCACCCGGTAGGTACGCGCCAGGCCGACGCCCCATTGTAGGCGGTCGTGCGGGCGTTTGCCCCAGATCACGGCGCCGGAGTAGCGCAGGTACTGCAGCGATTGAAAATCTGCGAGCGTATAGTCGCCGTTGAGGTCGGCTGCGCCTTGCAGGAGCAGAAACTGTTTTTCCCCCAGTGGTTTAAAGATCGTGGTGTTGATACCGGCGGTGCGTAGTCCGCGGGAGAGCAGGCGGTCGGCCAGGCGGGCGGCGTTCTGATTTTCGGTCTGCACTTTTCCGCCGTAATTGATATTCCAGAAATTGGCGCCCATTTGCCACACGAAGCTATTGCGCGAAATCACGGGAATATTTGCGCTCAGGCGCAGGCCTTGGGAGGAGCGGAAATCGGCGGTTTCCGCCGGGCTTGGGGATTCGCCGTCTTCGAAGGCGCCGAGGGGCGAAAATTCCGCCTGATAGGGGAGTTGCCAGTCCCAGCCCAGCGATACGAAGCGATTTGGGCTTAGATCCAGGATTTTGGGGTTGCAATAGCGTTTAGCGGCTTCATCGGCGAATCCTAGATTTTCGTATTCGCTAAAATCTTCTTCTTCCGCGGGTGTAGGCGGCAGGGTATCGCGTTGTTGCGCGGCGGCGGCAAGCGGCAGGAGGCTCAGCAGGAGGAGCCAGCGTTGGATTTTCTTCATATACATAGAAAGGTCAGGCGTATTCGACCGACTATTTTTTAGCCCCGAGGCGTTTCCACACATCCGTGCGTCCGAGCGCTTTCACGCCTACGTAGCCTCGGATATCGAGGGTATTGTCGTCTTTGAGTTTAATGACGCAGCTGTATGTGCTGCCGTTTTCCGGGTCGTAGATCGTGCCGTCGGCCCATTCGCCGCTGCCTTTGAACACGAAATCTTTGAGCATGCGATAGCCTTTAAGCGGTACGGCGCGCATAGACTCGTCCGGGTTGTTTTTGTCCACTTTGGGCGCGTTTGTTACCGGGTCAATCGGTTCGCGGAGCCAGACAATTTTGCCGTAGTACTTATCGGCGATTTTTTCAATTTTGACGCGGGCTTTGCCGTTGCTGGGTTCCCAGACGCCGATGAGTTGGTCCGATTCGGACTGCGCGGACAGGAAGGTGGCGAAAAAGAGTGCCAAGAGCGTGAGCAGGGTAAATTTTTTCATGTGCGGCGTTAATCTTTTACGTTAATTTCAAATACGAGTTGGCATTTTACGGCCAGGGTTGCTTCGGCATCCTGTTTGAGGTTGACGTCTGCCACCAGCGTCAGTGCGGGTTGCAGGAGCAATTTAGCGATTTTTTCCTGTTCGCCGGCTACCTGAAGCGCGGCGCTTTTAGAACCGGCGGGCACAGGGTTGAGCACGGCGACTTTTTGCATATCCACGTCCGGGGCGGCCAGTTGGAGCGTGATTTCGCTGAGGTTGTCGAGGGTCAGCGTATCGGCTTCGGTAAAAATTTGCGCAGAGACGAGGCGCGCCGATTTGATGGCGGCGCCCCGGTAGCCGCCTTTAGCCAGCATGGCCTCCAGTTCGGCGTTCATAAGCACCCCCTGTGCGGTATTTGAGCCTTCAAAAAGCGGCCCTTCGGCGGTGAGGGTGACCGGCGCGGGTTTGAATTCGAGCGTGCTGACTTTACCGCAGGAAACGGCGGCAAATATCAGTAAAAAAAGGGCGGTGTGTTGAAAAAAGCGTTTCACGTAAAAAAGTTTTACTACAAACGATTGAAGTAAACGTTTGTTCTGAAAACCGGCAAATATTTCTTTACCTTAGCCCCTGCTCAAATTTAATCTTCTATTGCAAGCTTATCGTATGCGTGTAATCATCCTTGGCGGCGGCATCATCGGCCTGAGTTCGGCCTGGTATCTGGCGGAAGCCGGTTGGCAGGTAACGGTGTTGGAGAAAGGCGATTTGACCGACAACTGTTCTTTTGGCAACATGGGCTACCTTTCTCCCTCTCATTTTGTGCCCATTGCGGCGCCGGGGATAGTGGAGCAGGGCATTTTGTGGATGTTCGATCAGAAAAGTCCGTTTTACATTCGGCCTTCTGCACATCCGGCATTGCTTCGCTGGGGCTGGCGTTTTTTGCGCGCCTCCACCCGGGCGCACGTGGCGCGGAGCGTACGGCCGCTGGCTGAATTGTTGCTGTTCAATAAAGAACTGATGCGGGAATGGGCGCAGCGATTTGATTTTGGATTGGAGGAAAAGGGTTGTTTGATGTACTACCAAACGGCGCACAAGGAGAAAGAGGAGTTGGAAAACGCCCGCATCGCCCAGGATCTGGGATTGGCGGCGGCGGTCTTATCGCGGGAGGAGGCGCAGGCTTTGGAGCCGGATATGCGGCCCGACGTGCGCGGCGCGGTGTGGTTTAAAGATGACGCGCACGTGGATCCGAACGCCTTGATGGCGCGTTTGCAAGCGGAATTGGCGGCCAAAGGCGTGCAGATCGAACGGTGCTGCGCGGCGGAGCGGTTTGAGCGGGCGCAGGGAAAAATTACGGCTGTGCACGCCGGCGGACGGCGTTACGAGGCCGATTTATTCGTTTTGGCCGCCGGCGCCTGGTCGCCCGGCGTTGCGCGTCTTGCCGGCGAGCGCCTTGATCTGATGCCCGGCAAGGGATACTCTATGACCATTGAATCGCCGGTGCGGCGCCTGCGCTATCCGTGCATTTTGCTGGAGGCCAAGGTAGCCCTAACGCCCTGGCCGGGTCGGTTGCGGATTGGCAGCACGATGGAGATCGGTGCGATCAATGATCGCATCCTGTTTCCGCGCGTCCGGGGTATTTTGGAGGCGGCGCCGCGGTTTTTGCCGGGTTTGACGGAAGATGCGGCGTTTCGGCAGCTGGCTGATTTTGAGCAGTTGCGGCAAACACTTCGGGAGCGAGTGTGGTTTGGTTTCCGGCCGGTGTCGCACGACGGCCTGCCGTATATTGGTTTTGCGGCGAACAACAAAAACCTGATCATGGCCACGGGCCACGCGATGCTCGGCGTCAGTATGGGCGCTGCCACGGGCAGGGTGGTGGCGGATATGGCACGGGGACAGGCGAGTCCGATTGCGACGGCTGCATTTGATCCTAACCGGTAAACCTTGCACAAGCAGTATGGTACTTTCTAAAATACAGGCTGGTCTGCTCGACTATAAAAAATGGCTGCTCGGTTTGCGGCAGCATCCCTGCGCATATAAATGGGAAACGGTGCGCCAGTTTCAGTTGCATTGGGACTTAAAAGCCGCCGATCCGGCGCAGATGTACGAGCAGAGTTTGCAAAACAGCGAAACCCGGCGGCTGTGGCAAACGGAGCGCTGGGAACCCAAGCGCGTGCTGACGGAATTTTGGCGCTTTGAGCCGGCTACCGTGCGCACCTTGTTTGAGGATTTGTTCAACGAGTCTTTTGCGGTGGAAAATCGCGCTTCCAGGTTCATTTTCGGTTGCGACGCCTTGCTGGCCGACTATAAGCGGGCGTATCCGCTGGTGGTTGTGAACAACCACTATCACGGCGATTACCGCATGATCGCCCTGTATTTGGGCTGCCGGTATCCGGAAACCTACGCGTTTTACGATTTGGAGATCTTTCGGGCGGCCCTGATTCGTTTGCAGGCGCGCGACATTCCCGAGGTGCACGATTTGGCGCGCTATTTTAAAGTGCTCCGAACGCTGATGACCTTCCTAGAAAAAGACCCCGAACTGGGCGCCGCTTTGCAGCGTTTTTTGCTTCCGCACCGGCACTACCGGGATCGGAGCCTGTTGTTTGCGGAGGATTTTTGCCAATTTCTTGCCCGGCGGTGAGCGGTTTTTTTAGACGGCGGCGTTTTGCGGACCGCCCAAATAAACGACCGGGAACCATTCCCGGAAATTGTGCAGGGTTGATGTGATGGCGCGCTCGATCAGCCTGCTTAAAAATTTTTGCAAATCCGCAATTCGATTGCAAATTTACAAGATAATTTGGTGGTGATTCCCGGTAAGAGGATCAATCGCAAGATTGGAGCGTATGGTTGGATTTTTGGTTGGGGCGCCGGGAGCGATGCTTGTTCGGATCGTCTTAGGGGTGCGTTGTCATCCTGGAGGGACCCGTCCGCTCTACGGGGGCTCGCGTAGCGTGTTACGGGTTTCTACGGGATGACAAGGGTGGGTGTAGTACCCCGGAAGCGAACGATTTCGGTAAAAAACGATCGCGGCGCCTCTCTAAACAAAAAAATATTTTGTTTGGGGCGCTTGTTTTTTGATTTTTTTCCAAAAAAAATTTAGAAAGGGTACACATTTTTCCG
>JAUMBL010000100.1:0-17043 GCA_032115775.1 Saprospiraceae bacterium
TCAATCAATTCTTTGATCTTGAGTGCTAACTCACCGTCTTCGCCGCTAAACTGCGCAGCACTGTGCTCGGCGTTCACCTGCTTCAGAAAGTCGGCAAAACCCTCGCGAACAACGATCCCGCCCGCCTCGACGTACTCCTTAATGAATTCTTTGAGTTTGAGCATCACGTCCGACCACTCGTAGTTGAGCTCCTTGGTGACGGTGATGAAGTTGTTGTTGAAATACACGCTCTTCACGTACGGTAATTCCATCAGGCTGTTCGCCATCGGACTCCACTCGGCAGCCACTTCTTTATCCTTGAAATCGGCAATCCCGTGGTGCAACAAGCGGTTCGTTACATATTTGAGCGCTTCCGGATTGGGGGTCTGCTCGGTGTACAGCATGACCGGATTTTTTGCGACGGCTTCCATAACTTGTTTATTTCTTTGTTTAGACAAATTCTATGCAAAGGTAACAACATTTGGCCGACTTGGTTCAGACAATTGCAGGTGCTCATATCTTGAAAAATACCGAGCCATCGGGGCACTCGTACATCTTAACCGTCGGATAACGAAACTGGATATTCGCAAAGACGATATAGTAGTCCTCCAGCCGAACCTGCGTTTCGTCCGCAGGATTGCAATACAGGGAAGCGAGCCGGCACAAAATCCGCTCCGGAATACCGCTGTCGTAACTGAGTCGCCGAAGCGTGACTTGCAGCGGCGATTCCCGCAGCGCGCGGAGGTGTAAATCCAGCAACTCCGACAAGCGTTTCTTGTCGCGCACACTGCCGGGCCGGAGTCGCCGCATCACCCGGCGGCCATTTTTCGGTGCAGCGCGGCTAGGGCGCAGCGAATTTTGTCGTAACTAAATCGCCCCGCAAAATGGTTAGAAATATCTTCGAGTTTATACGGCGGCGCAAACAAAGGCAGGGCGCCCTGGATGAGGTCTGTTTCTTCCGGCGACACCCAGTAACGCAGGTCAATTTCCTCGCCGTTTTCGTACAACGTAAGCAAATGCTCGATAATCGTCATCCCGCTCAGCGCGCGCTGCCGGGCAATTTCATCCGGAAGCAGTCCGCTCCGATAAAGCCGCAGGGTGTGCAAGTAGGTACTGCCCTTCATTTTTATGCCGGCCTCGTTTTTTTCAAGGATAAAGCTCCGGATGACGTGGAGGATACGGTCGCCGTACCGGTCTAATTTGCGTTCGCCCATCCCGGAAATGGAAAGCAGGTCGAACCGCGTAAACGGGCGCTTTTCCGCCATATCGTCCAGGCTGGCGTCGCTGAAAACAATGTACGGCGGCACGCTCTCTTGCTGGGCGATTTCGCGGCGCAGTTTGCTGAGCCGGTCGAACAATTCCCGGCGCATAGCATGCGTGGGCGCTTGCGCCGGTTTTTCGGGCGCTTCAGCTGGCGCTGCTGCCGGCAGCGCCAGCGAGACGGTTCTGTTTTCGTACAACACGCGCTTACCGGCTTCCGTGACCCGCAGCCGGTTGAAATCGTCGTAGGATATTTCAAGCAGCCCGAGGTGCAGCATCTGCGACAACAGGTTCAGCCAATCGTTGAAGCTGTGCTCTTTGCCCGCGCCGTAGGTTTTGATCTCGTGCAGGCGCTGCTGAAAAATTTCCTGCCGCCGACTGCCGCGCAGCACGTCCGCCAACAAGTGCATGCCGACTTTTTCGCCGCTGCGCAGGATCGCAGAAAGCGCTTTTTGTACGGCGACGGTAGCGTCGAAGACCTTGGGCGGATTTTGGCAGATATCGCAATTTCCGCAGCGGCGGTCGTAATGCTCGCCAAAATAACCCAATACCATCTGCCGCCGGCAAAGCGGCGCCTCGGCAAATTGGTACATACGCTCCAGTTTAGCGTTTTTCAAATCCTTCTGCTCCTGCGAGGCCTCGCTTTCTTCGATCATCCGCCGATACACCAACAGGTCGTTGTAACTGAAAAAAAGTACGGCCTCGGCCGGCAATCCGTCGCGCCCGGCACGCCCGATTTCCTGGTAGTATCCCTCAAGATTCCGGGGCAGGTTGTAATGGATAATGTACCGGACGTTGCTCTTGTCAATTCCCATCCCAAAAGCAATCGTCGCGCAAATAACCGATGCACGGTCGTTGAGAAAGTCCTCCTGTACCTGATTGCGCATTGCGGACGGCAACTCGGCGTGATAGGGCGCCGCTTTGATCCCGCGGGCGGTTAGTTTTTCCGCCAGCTCCACGCAGGTCTTCCGGGCTAAACAATAAATAATACCCGATTGCCCGACCCGCTGCCGGATAAACGCCTCGATCTGCTCAAAACGCTGCCGGCCGCTGCGAACCGACAGGGAAATATTCGGCCGATCAAAGGAAGAAATAAATACCGCCGGATTGCGCAACTGCAACTGTGACAGAATGTCTTTACGGGTCAATTTGTCGGCGGTAGCGGTCAAAGCCAACATCGGAACTTCCGGATACTGTGCCCGCAAAAACGCCAACTGCGTGTATTCCTGCCGAAAATCGTGCCCCCAGGAGGAAATACAGTGCGCCTCGTCTATCGCAAAAAGACTGATCTTCAGCCGCCGCAACAAGGGCTGAAAAGACTGCGAGACCAATTTTTCCGGACTCACATACAATAGTTTAATCTGGTCGCTCAACAAGGCGTCTTCTACCCGGAGAGCGGCCTCGCGCGTCATGCCGCTGTTTATATACGCGGCAGGAACGCCGTTGCTCCGCAAACCCTCCACCTGATCTTTCATCAATGCAATCAGCGGACTGACTACCACCCCGACGCCCGCCATGGTGATCGCCGGAATCTGGTAGCAAAGACTCTTGCCGCCGCCGGTCGGCATCAATGCCAGCGCGTCTCCACCCGCATAAACCGTCTGGATGATCTCAGCCTGCATCGGCCGAAAAGCATCGTACCCGAAATACTTTTTTAACGCTTTGTGCGCTTCTTCCATCTGCATAAACAGGCGCTTTGGTTCGAAGCAACAAATTTATGCGTTGTTGAGCGTATGCAAAACATTTTGTGTCCAAAACAAACATATTTGTTTTAATTTAATGCAAAAAATAGTAACTACTTAGCTCGCGTCTGAGACAAAAAAGGATCCATTATTGTCTCAGACGCGACCGGCTAAGTAGTTACAAAAAATAAATACAATTTGTGTTTTTTATTGAAAACAAAATGTTTATTTTTGCCCCTGAAAACATGGCAGGACTGAAAAAATTCTACGTCCTATGAGCACAATCCGACATTTCTTCAAAAAAAACTGGTTTGCAATCGCCCTACTGCTGCTGGCGCTCATCGCGGTGGCGCGTCGGAAAATCCAGCTACCCGTCGAATTGCCCTTCCCGGCAACCGGTTCGGCGGAAAAATACACAACGGACGCCGATGAGCCGGCAGCATCCGCCGCTAAACTCGGTCTTCTGCCGGAGGAAACGCCCGCCAAACACCGCCTACCTGAAATTCCGGAGGCGGAAGCGGAAGCCTTTCTGCGCCGGTTCAGTAAGGTCGCCAAGAGCGAGAGCCGAAAGTTCCGCGCACCAGCCTCGGTGCTGCTGGCGCACGCTTATGTAAACAGCTTCGCCGGACGGCGCAATACGGCCGTGGAAGCCAATAATTTTACAGCGCTCGTATGCGGCGGCGATTGGGAAGGCGCTACGATGGAACTGGACGGCCGTTGCTTCCGCCGGTATAAAACGCCCTGGGAAAGCTACCGGGATTTTAGCATCTTCCTCGCCGGCCAAAATTGGGTGGCGGAAACGCGTGCAACCGCCGGGATGGACTGGAAACCCTGGGTGGAGACTTTCGCCCAAAACCGCCTGTCGAATGTGGAGGACTACGCCGGGCAAATGGAGCGAATCATTAAAGCCTACCGACTCTTCGAATTGGACGATCCCGCGAATACGGATAATTAATCCCGCGATTATTTCAACCTTTTGCGAGTTTTGCTGTCCCATTCCTACATCATTTCCTAAACGCATGAATATAAAATTTACCACAGCCCTCCTGTTGCTGCTTTTTGCCGCAGGCATTTCTTTGAGCAATAAAAACGGCCGCGCCGCGCAAGCCGGTAAAGGCAATACCGGCGCCCCAGGCGACGAAACGAATACCAACGGCACGGCACGCACCTGCGGGTTCTGCCACACCAGCACCAATATCAGCTCGACCGTTTCGATCCGCCTGATCAACGCCGCCGGCGATACGGTAAGTAATTATCTGCCAGGACAACAATACACGGCGCTGGTGCGCGTGAACGGCGCCGGAATGGTGAATGGCTATGCCTTCCAAATGATCGCGCTGCGCAATGCGGATACCACGGACTTAGACGGCTTCCTCGACCAAGGTACCAATAACTACAAACTGGCCACGATCGCCAACGGCCGCACGTACGCCGAACACGATAATATCTCGAATACCGACGGCTTCGCCGTCCGCTGGGTCGCGCCGCCGGCCGGAACCGGCCCGGTAACGTTTTACGCCGCCGGAAATGCCGTAAACCGAAACGGTACCAGCACCGGCGACGGCGCTTCCATCGCCTCTGTCCAAATCCCGGAAAGCACGGTGTCGGGAATCGCTGAAGGTGCCGACGCAATCGCATCGGTGAAGGTGTTCCCCAATCCGATTGCACAATCCGCCCAACTCGAAATAAACCCGCGCAAAGCAGGAAATTATCGCCTGCAGGTACTCGACCAACAAGGGCGACGTATTTATTTCACCGAAACCTTCCTGCCGGAAGGCCGCCAATACCACGCCATCCCCAGCGAAAGCTGGCAAACAGGTATCTATGTATTCGAAATTTCAGCCGGCCGGGAACGAATCGCACTGAAAGCGGTGAAATATTGAGTTTTTGTAACTACTTAGCCGGTCGCGTCTGAGACAAAAAAGGATCCACTTTTTGCCAGACAAAGCGATTTTTCGTAGGCCGTAGCAGCGCTACGGTCAAAAAAAATTGCGAAGTATGGCGGAAAATGGGGCTTTTTGGGCCAGACAGCGCGCCGGCTAAGTAGTTACGAGTTTTTTACCGCTCACTTTTGCAAAAAAAATCACAAACACTTATTTTTGCGCCTCATTTTCAAACTCGTACCTACTCAACCGGTCGCGTCTGAGGCTGTCGTAGCTCCGTAACAGAACGCCCCGGATTGGCAGTTACGCAAATTCACTATTCGTCATGGGCAAAGGAGATCATCGTAGCAAACGCGGTAAAATCCGCCGCGGCTCAAATGGCAACAGCCGTCCTAAATTGCGCTCGCTCCGGCAGGCAAAACGGCAAAAGTAATCGTAGCCTGCACAGCAATCGCCCCCACGCGATCGCGCCCGCTACTGCGAAAGCCACACAAAAAAGAGGCCCTTCTAACAGAAAGGCCTCTTTTTTATTTCCGCAACTATCGCGCGCGCCTACCGCGCAACCTGAAGCCGGATCGCTGCCACGCGAAGTCCCTCCACGCGCAACTGCAAGATATAGACACCTTGCGGCAAATCGCGCAAATCCAAATCAGTCTCAAAAATAGCGCCGGAAGGCCGCCATACCAGTGAACGCAACAAACGCCCGGCGCCATCCAGCACTACCGCCTGCATCTCCTGCGCCGGCGCCCGATCCATCCGCAAACGGAATAAGCCGCTGCCCGGATTGGGAGCCACCCGCAATCCCCATACCGACACGGGATCAACGGTGGATACATAATTGACCACCACTTTGTCCAAGGTGTACAGACAACCGTTGGCATCGCGTACCCGCACATCGTAGGCGCCGTTCGCCAAATCCGGGAACAGGTTGGAATTCTGATAAACCTGGCCATCAAGACTGTATTGCAAAAGACCGGCGCCGCCAAAAGCGGTTACAATAATCGTATCCGACGTAACCGTCGCAATCGCACTCAACGGCGCCGGGTCATTCAATACAACCTGCAGGCTGACCAAATCGCCCAACACATCCCGCACAGTAATATCGTATTGGCCGGACGCCAAGTTTTCAAACGTGCCGGTCGGTTGGAAATTGGAACCGTTGAGGGCGTATTCATATGGCGGCGTGCCGAATTGCGCCAAAATTTCCACGGTACCATTTGTTTCCCCACTGCAAAGCGGATCGCTCGACAGAAAATCAGCCGTCAAAACCGTGTAATTGATCTCTAGGGCGTACACGATCGAACACCCGTTCGCGTCGGTCAGGGTGATAAAATAATCGCCGCTCGGAATGTTCATCAAATCAACCGGCAAATTCAGGTCGTACGCGAATATATAGGGCGGCACGCCGCCGGAAGGCGTAGTGCCGGTCACGTCGTTGCCAAGCACCGCGACGTCCAACCCAAGCGCCACCGGCGATTCAAGCAGGAGGGTGGTCGCGATTTCTGTACCGGCCGCATCCCGAACAACCACGGTGTGGCTGCCGGCCGCGACGTTCTCAAATACATTTTCGGCCTGAAAGGCGCCGTTGTCCAAACTAAATTGATACGGCGGTATGCCGCCGGTGACAATGGCGGTGAGTGCCGACTGGTCGCCGGCGCACAGCAGCGCCGACGCGTCCAGCGCAAGGATATTCAGCGGCGGCACGTCCACCACCACCGTGACGACGGCCGTGCAGCTGTTGGCATCGCGCACCGTAACGAGGTACTCGCCGTTCAAAAGACCACTAAATACATTGCCGGATCCGAAATTCTGTCCGTCTAAACTATACGAAAAACTACCCGTGCCGCCGAAGGCATTTACGGTAATCACGTTTAAATCGGCCTGGGCATCCAAGGAAATGGCGGCCGGCTCGGTGATAACCACCGGGAGCGCCGTGGTCGTGGCGCCCAAATTATCCTGCACAATCGGGACGTACGTCCCAGCGGTCAAGCCGGTAAAAGTATTTTCACTTTGAAAAGAAAGACCGTCCAGACTGAACATGTAGGGCGGCACGCCGCCGGCAGGCGAAACGATCAGGGCGCCTTCACCGCCGCCGTTACACAGCACCTGGCTCGTCGCATCAGCGGAAGCCAGCAGCAAATCCACCGCAACAACAATCTGCACACTGGCTGTGCAGCCGTTCGCGTCGCGCACCAAAAGAGTGTAAAATGCTTCCGGCACATCGTTGAACACCGACTCCGACTGGAAATTTTGGCCGTCGAGGCTATACGTCAAATCGCCGGTACCGCCGGTAGCCGTCGCCTCTACGGTGTAGCCGGTCACCTGCGCAGACAAAGTCAGCGGCGCAGGATTATCCAGGGTCACCGGGCTCATCTCCAAGGTAAAACCGAGCGCATCGGTTACAATTACGGTGTAACTCCCGGCTGCTAACTGGTCGAACTGGCTGTCAGACTGGGAGGCCGCGCCGTTGAGGCTGTATTCAAAAGGCGGATAACCGCCGAAAACAGCCGCCGCAATCTGCCCGTTGGCATCATTGGCGCATGCCACCGGCGTCAAGATATCCGCACCGCCCGAAAGGGTGTTTTCCCGAATATTCAGGATAAAAGTTGCATTGTGTAGCCAAGCGCCGTTATTTTCGTCCTGATAATCAAACCGGAATTGATCCTGGGGCAAATCGTCGCCGTTGTGCCCATAGACCACGACGCCGGAATTGATATCTTCCTGGGTAAACACCCCGCCGACGCCCAAGGCGATGCCCTGGCGCATCAGCATACCGTGCGCCGGAACGGACAGCAGCGTAAATTTACCCTGGGCAGCGGCGCCCGTCAGCAAGCCCGACAAATAATCGGCGCTCAGCGCCCGCGTACCGGAGCGCGGCGCGTCCAACGGCTCGTTCAGCAATAGGACCGTCGGCGGCGTCGCAACCGTGTAACAGAAATCGAGGCTCCAGGCAGCCAAGGCGCCGCCGTCGCCGTCGTAGTCGTCCCGAACCTCCAACAGCCATTCACCCTGCGCGGGAAGGCCTTTAAAGACAGACAGGTTATTAACCGGCCGATACGCGCCGCTGATAGCCGGCACGCCGCCGCCGCAGGCCACTTCAAACGCCGCAGCGCTTTGTAACGCATCATCGCGGAACGTAGCACTGATGTTGTCTCCCTCACAGCCAAACTGGCTGGCCGGTACGCCCGGCCGGTCGAACAACTGCACTTTGAATCCGGCAGGCCCCAGCAAACGCGCGCTTAAATCACCCACGTAGGTATGCGAAATGGCCACATTGACGGCAATATCAGCGATCTGGGACAGGTCAGGCACGGTAATTTTAGAATATACAACGGAAGTACTGGCTGTATTGATCGTCACCGGCACATCCGCGCTGTTGAATACGATATCGCAGTCTGCATCGCCGATCTGAAAGGCAAAGATCTCGGAGTCCAGCCCCTCGCCGCAGTTGTTCAAGGGTTGTACGCGCCAATAATAGACCTGGGCAAAGGCCAGCGGAGGCGTTGCAATGAAGGTGTCGGCAATCAACTGATCGAGCAGCAGGGCGCCAGACTCAAAGGAAGGGCTGGAGGCCAACTGCACGGCATACTGCGCAGCAAACTGGACTGGATTCCAATTTAAAACAGCCTGGCCGCTTACCCCGAGGGTACTATCCAGCGGACTTACCGGTACCACGGCCGCCGTGGGCGCGCCGGGCAAGACCGACAAAGCGATGGGCGCAGTGCGTACCAGCGTGTCGGCAACAGCCACGAGCGACAAGGTGTAATTACCCTCCATGTCTGACGTCAAACCGCTAATCACAACTTGCGCCGTTTCGTCGGGTGCTAATTCAGCAGGGCTTATTGCTACCGTAGCACCGGGCGGAATACCGTCGAGGCTACAGGTAATCGTATCGGAAAAACCGAGAATCGAGTTGGTATTTATCGAAAAACGCAAGGTGTCGCCCGCACAGACTGCCGCCGAACTCAGGGAGGGGGTCAACAGAAACGTAGGGTAGGGGGGCAGCTCGATCCGAAAATTTTGGTTGGAAATATCGAAGAAAATATTGCCCCGACCCGCAACCAAGACTCGGCAGGTATTGGCGGCAAGCAAAGGTGCGAACACGTCCGCAGTACCGTTGTTCGGAACTGAATCCGCCAACACAATCGGGTATGTGAATCCACCATCAGTAGAAAGCAGGATCCGGACATGGCTGCACTGCACGGGAGCCGAATTCGTACCGGCCACATCCCAGGTCACGGTTTGCTGTTCGCCGGCGGTCCACAAAATGTTGGTGTTAGGTGCAGTGACGACAAAAGGCCCAGAGGCGGCGGCAACGGTCACCAGCATATTGTCCTCGTCGGTGCAGCCGGCATCGGGTCTGTTATCGCGAATGGTAACGCGGAAATTCATGGTTCGAGCCACGCCCGGAAGTTCTTCCCAGGTACTGTTTACGTTGTTCACCAGATCAGGAAGGCGTGGAAAATATCGTGTCGGAGAAGGCGTAGCCTTGTAGGAGCGAAACAAGGGCCCGCCGGCATTGGAGGATACCGGAGGCATGGTGGCGAATTGCGGATCCATCTGTTCCCAGCAATAGCTGACGGAATCGCCGTCGGCGTCAGTGCCGATCGCCGTCAGCGCGAAAGGCGTAGATTTTGGAACGACGTAATCCGCACCGGCGTTTACCTCGGGTTGGTTATTGCCAGTAATTGTTCTGACCGGACACGTATTGCCGGAGCCCGTAGTGATGAATGCGCCCATTTCCTGGAGGCTAATCGCGTGAAAATAGTCGTCGCTGTTATTTTGAACATTCGGGGAGCAAATTCCCGCATAACCCATGATGGTAGAGGCGCTGCCGGGTTCCATGGAAGCCGTACTCACCCGGTTACAGTTGTTGTTTTGCGTATGATTGCCGCCGAACTGGTGGCCCATTTCATGCGCTACGTAATCAATGTCAAACGGATCGCCCACGGGAGAGCCGCCGCCGGTGACGCCCCGCGCCTTGCCGCTGGTACACACAACCGCCAGGCCGGCAATGCCGCCGCCGCCCGTGCTGAATACGTGTCCGATATCGTAATTGGCGAGGCCGATCACGGAGTTTATAGTCGTTACGTTCTGACCGAGCATCGTAGAACCGTTGTTGTTGGCGTAAGGGTCGGTTGCCGCATTCAGATACACCAACAGGTCGTTGTTCGGGATAATCTGCATGGTAACGGCTAAGTCGTTTTCATACACGCCGTTGACGCGATTCATCGTCGTGTTCATGGCGGCGAGTACCAGGGGTACGGTACCGCCGTGAAAAGCGGCGTATTCCCCGGTGCAGGCGAGTGCCAGGCGGTAGGTGCGCAGCCTGCAATCGCTCACCTGATCAGATTGCCCCGCCGGGTTTTTAATTTCGGTTTCTGCCGTTGCCGGATCGGTCAGGCAGGCAAACGGCTCCTTGTCCGACTGGTAATCTTTTTTGTAATACGACACATAGTACTCCGTGTCGCCATGGCTATACGGATCAATGAACCAAGCGCCCGCCGGATCACCTGTCACCATAGCGTGAAATCCCCAGGGTGTCCAATCGCACTTTACACGGAGGGTCGGTTGATCAATCCCCACGCCGGTAAAACAGCGAATTTCCGGATATTTAGCTTGCAGCGCCGGCGCCATGACCGGACTTTCAAAAAGCCGGAAACGCGCCGTTCCGCCGTCCGGAGACGGCAGGACACATTCCGCGAACTGTTCGGCGGCTGCAGCGGTGAACCGTTCGGGTGCGGACGCCAGGGCAGACTGCATCTGCGGAATATCCAATCGCAGCGTACGGTATTGTACCGGCACAATCCGGCGCTCGCCGGAAACAACGGGGGGCTGTCCGTCCTGCGGCAGCCAATAATTTTGTGAAAAAAGGTTTAATGCCTGGGAAATAAAAAGCAAACAGAGCAAAATGCGGAACATAAAACAAGATTATTTTGTCGCTTAAAATAAAGCGCCAAAATATCTATTTATTCCCGAAACGCTCCGCCAATTTTGCTTTTGGCAAACCAGATGCAAAATATAACCGCTTTTCTAATCCGGTTCGAAGCCTAACACAATATTAAACCGCGCAAAATCCGTCCATTTGGTGGTTCTGCCGATCAGCTCGGGTTTGTCGAAACCAAAACCGTAATCGAAGCCCAACGTCCCGAACATCGGCAGAAAAACGCGCAAACCCAGCCCGGCCGAACGCCGCATGTCAAAGGGATTGAAGTCGCGCACCCGCTGCCAGGCATTGCCGCCTTGTGCAAAAGCCGTCACGAAAATCGTGCTTTGCGGGTTCAGGGAGATCGGGTAGCGCAGCTCCACGGTGATTTTTTCAAACACCCCGGCGCCCCCCGGGAAAGGACTCATGATACTGGCCACATCGTAGCCGCGCAGACTGATTATATCGCGGCCGTTCAGGCCGAAATTTTGGTTGTTCAACCCATCGCCGCCGAGTTCGAAGCGCTCAAACGGACTGAGCGGCGTTTTATCGCTCCAGCGGCTCAGGATACCGATTTTAGCCTGCGTTTTCAATACCAATTTGCCCACGAGGGTGGTGTACCATTCGGCGTCAAAACGCCATTTTACATATTCGATGTAGCGGTAGAGATCCTGCAGGTTATTGCTTTGATAGAAAGACGCGTCTTTAAACAGCGAGTAGGGTGGTGTGGCGAATAATTTCAGCGACACCAGCGAACCGGTTTTGGGGAAAATCGGGTCATTGATACTGTTCCGGGCAAGGGTGAGGCCGAGACTGTAATTATGGAAAATACCCTGGCGCACGGAGCGGCCTTGATCGTCAATGAAACTAGGCCAGTTGTTGAGATTGAGCGTTTGAATATCGAGATCAGCACGGAAAATAAAGTTGTCGTCCGGGAATTTTAAACGCGTACCGAAGCCCACCGTTCCCTGCAGGATGTCGAGGCGTTGAAAATTGTCGTCGCCGAAGAAGCCCGACGAAAAGCGGTTGTAGAAGCCGGCCACCGTCAGGGAGTTGGGCTTTTTACCGCCGAGCCACGGCTCCGTGAAAGAGGCGTTGTACGATTGGAAGCGGTCGCCGGCCGTTTGGCCGCGAATACTGAAGCGCTGGCCGTCACCCTGGGGAAGTGGGTTCCAGGCATCTCTATTAGGGATATTCCGGAGAGAGAAGTTGTTGAATGTCACACCCAGCGTACCGATCACCCCACCCCGGCTAAAGGCCGTCGCCGGCTGATAGCCTGCGGACAACTCCAACTGATCCGCTGGTTTTTCTTCCACGGTGTACACGATGTCCACCGTGCCGCGATCGGGATTCACCGGCGTTTCAATATTGAGGGTTTCCGGGTTAAAGTACCCCAGATTGACGATTTGGCGCTGCGAGCGAATAATATCCGAACGGCTGAATTTATCACCCGGACGGGTGAACAGCTCCCGGCGGATCACGTGCTCGTGCGTCCGATCGTTCCCTTTGATGATCACGCGATCTATTGTTGCCTGCGGCCCTTCAAAAATACGCATTTCGAGGTCTATGGAATCATTGTCCACCGCGACTTCGATTGGATCGGCGCGGAAAAAAAGATATCCGTTGTCGAGGTAGAGCGAAGAGATATCCCGGCCGTCCTGGCTGAACTGCAGGCGGGTGCTGAGCAGTTCCTGGTTATATACATCGCCTTTTTTGATCCCGAGTACCTGATCCAAAAATTTGGTTTCATAAATCGTATTCCCTTTCCACACAATATTCCGAAAGTAGTACCTGCGCCCCTCGTCCAGGGTGAGTTGGAGCATAAGCTGGCCTTTGGGCGTGCGCCAGATACTGTCGCGCACAATGCGGGCGTCGCGGAAACCGACGGTATTGTAATACGCCTCTATTTTGCGTTTATCCTCCTCGTAATCGTCGCGCACCAATTTTGATTTTTTAAATATTTTGGTCTTGCGCACCGTTTCCTTCATTTTCCGCCGGAGGATATTTGTTTTCACATTATTGTTTCCGACAAATATGATATTGTTGATTTTCACCCGTTTGTCGCGGTTGATGACAAATTCGAGGCGAACCGCATTGGTAGAGCGCTCGTCCGGAAAGCTTTTAATCTGCACGGTCGTGTTCAAAAAGCCTTTTTCTATAAAAAACTGGGACAAGCCGTATTTCAACGAGGACTTCGTACTTTCGGTGAGGATGGCGCCTTTTTGCAGGTATTTACTCACGACGTCGTTCAGGTCGGAATGGAAGCTTTTGCGGACTCCGGAGAATGCGTGTCGGGTATAGCGGGGCAGCTCCTTGACGGCAATTTCGAGGAAAATGACGTCGCCGGCCGTACGTTCCTGGATAATTTGCACGTCGGTGAACAGCTTGAGGTTCCAGAGCGTTTGCACGGCTTTGGCGAAAGGCGCACCGGGGATGCGCATTTTTTCACCCACCCGGAAACCCGAGAGGGCGATCAGTGCGTTCGGATCGGCGTATTGGGCACCGGTCACCCGGATACCGCCAATTTCGTACTCTTTAATTTGATCGTAGGGTACGATGGGCAGGATGGTATCGAGCGTTTGTGCCGGCAGCAGGGCGGGAAGTACGCCGGCGAGCAGAATGCCGAGGAGAAATTTTTTCATGTGTATAGCGCGCAAAAGCGGGATTTACAGATATAATAGACGTTTCGGGGGGAAAATTGGTTGGTTTCCGGCAGATTCCGTTTTTCAGGGTCGGTTCGGATCGTCCGCCTCCTGAAGCAGCGCTTGCAGGTCGGGGCAATCGCGGAACAGCGTATCAATCGCAAGGTACGTACTTCTCAGTTTTTCCCGCATCCACTGATCCACATAACCGGCCTTTTTTTGTTCGAGCGCGGCGGCCTGGATTTTATTGTAGTCCTGCTTTAAGTCGGCCCGATGCGGTTTGGATCGGCTGACGAGTTGCACCAAGCGGAAGTAGCGCGTACCGTCCGGGCCGCGGAAAGAAATCGGTTGGGTGACTTCGCCCGGCTCCAGTTTTTCGATAGCGAAGAACACGTCGGTATCTAGGTCGGCCACTTCGAAGAACGTATTGCCGGATCGGGGGTTTGCAACACGACCGTCGTTGTTGTAGCTCGGCACATCTTCCTTTCCGAATTGTTTCACGGCTGCGCCGAAGGTTGTTTTTTGTTCGTAAATCAATTGGCGCACCGAATCCATTTTGGCTTTGGCACGGTCGAAGTCGGCGGCGGTAATTTCCGGTTTAATCAGGATATGGCGAGCCTTGACCAGGTTGCCGCGCCGGTCGAGTCGCTGAATGATATGGTATCCGAATTCCGTTTCAACGACCGGGCTAATTTGGCCCTGATCGAGTTTATAGACCATCGCTTCGAAGGCCGAGACGAACGTGCCGCGCTTTTGCCAGCCCAGATCGCCTCCGGAGGCGGCGCTGCCGGAATCATCGCTGTATTTTTTTGCCAGCTCGGCAAAATCTTCGCCGCCCTCCAGTATCCGGCGGCGTAGCTCTTCGATCCGCGCCACGGCCTTTGCTTTTTCCTCGGCATTGACCTGCGGCTGATAGACGATTTCGCGGATTTCCACCTCGGCGTTGAAGAACGGTAACGAATCGGCGGGAATGCTGCTGTAAAATTTTTGCACTTCCGAGGGCGTGATGGTGGCCTTGCCGGTAATTTCCGCTTGCATCCGTTCGGCGAGCAGTTGGTTGCGCATATCGTTGCGCATTTGCTCTTTGATCTGCTCGATGCCTTGGCCGTAGTATTCCTCGATGGCTTTTGGGTCTTGGTTAAAATACAACAACAGGCGGTCAATCCGCGCGCCGAGTTGATTTTCCACCTCCTCGTCTTTCACCTCCACTGAATCAATTTTGGCTTGGTTGACGAGCAGTTTTTGAATGATCAGATTTTGCATCGCCTCGCAATGGAAGTCTGGCGGCAAGCTCGGTTGCTGTTGTTTGGCATACGTCACCTGCTCTTGCACCTCGCTCAGCAGGAGCACTTCGCCGCCCACAGTAGCGGCCACTTTGTCAATGACGGCTCTGTTTTGAGCGGGAAGCGACAGTGCGACAAAAAGCGATAAAGCGGCAAAAATTTCTTTTTTCATGGCATTAATTTCAAAAAAAGTTTGAAGGCGGTATTTGCGCAAACCTGCACTCAGTAAACTTTGACATTTTCCCGGCGCAATTCCTTTTGGTACAAATCGTCCTTCCATTTGTCGAGCAGACCCTGTTTCCGGCGGTGCAAAATAATCTTGGAGGCCTGCTCCCGGGCATACTCAAACGGGGCGGTTTCTTTGCCGCGCACGACCTCCAGGATCCGGTAGTAGTACCGAAAATCCTCATCACTCAGCACGCCTTCGCGCCTGGGGGCTACATTCTCTGCGGTTAACGTTCCTTTGGGTAAAATCGCTGCGAGGTCCTCCACTTTATACCATTTTTCCCGATCCAGCAGCGCCTGCACCGCCCAGCGATCGGCCGCTGCACGCAACTTGGCTTCATCGGCCGGGCTCCTACTGTACCAGAGCTTGTTCAGTTCGTTTTGCGGTGCGCCTGAGGGCGCCTTTAACAGTTGGCACTTCACGATCGTGCTGCCCAGCTGAAACTGATCCTTATTGTTTTCGTAGTATGCCCGAAGCTCCGCCTCCGATACCGTGCTGTCCAGCTGTGCCGCGATGATTTGTTCTTCAAAGTTAAAGCGCACCAAGCTGGCGCGGTAGTCTCGCACCAGTTCGTCAATATTCAGGTCTTTCGGAATATTGCGCTCCGCCTCATACATCAGTAATTGGTCGCGCACCCAACGTTGCACGAATGCGCGTGCGATCAGCAGGCTGTCGTCTGCCGAAGCGCCTTCAGGCACGACGTCTTTTAAATCCGTGCTGTACAGCGTTTTGTTATAGACTGCTGCCAGCACGACGGCACCGTCGCTGCCCGCGCCGTCCTTGCCGCCGCATTGCCAAAACGACGCGGCCGCCACCGAAGCGATCAAACAAAAAAGGAGCCTGGAAAAGGTCATAGTATCTACAGGTTGCGTTAAGCGATGCAAAGTTAGGTGAACTAAATGAAAAGTAACTACTTAGCCGCTTCGCTGTCTGGCCAAAAAAGTCCCTTTTGGGGCTTAGCCGCGACCGGCTAAGTAGTTACAATAAAAAAAATTACTACTCAACGCTTGCACGGTATTTCAATTACTCCTAATTTTGCCCCGCTTTAGAAATAAAGCCGGACATTTTGACCCGTGGTGTAACGGTAGCACAGCAGATTTTGGTTCTGTTTGTCAGGGTTCGAATCCTTGCGGGTCAACTTTCTTCAATAAAAACCCGTTGTAAGTCATGCACTTGCAGCGGGTTTTTCTTTTAGCGCCGAATTGCTACCCATCAATTCGGATTAATCTTATTTTTCCCGAAATAAGCCGGTTTAAATTTAAAATCTGCAGCGGCATCGGACTGTTCCAGTGTTTCTGGAAATTCCCGGTTATTTTCAGGCGGTTGAGGCGCTTTGCCCTGCAGTTGATCCAAGGCGCGTTCTACTTCGGCCAGTGCCGTTTCGATGGAGGGCAGCGGATTATAAATGATCATTCGGATCACGCCGAAGGGATCAATAATATAGGCCAGTCGGTTGAACTCAGCATGCCGGCGCGCGAGCGAATCCAGTCCGTAGATATTTGAAATCCGGCAATCGAGATCTTCGACGACCGGCGATTTCATATACATGCCGAGGTAGCGCCGCACGCGATCCGACCAGTCGGCCTGCCGTACCGGTTCCACCGAAATCGTCAGCAGTTTCGTGTTCCGGGTATTGAACCAGCGTTCTTTCAGGGCAAGGAAGGTCGAATACATCCACCAAGAGGTGGTAAAATTAGCGGGATGCGCCAGGAGGACGCACCACATACCGGCGGAAAATTCAGGAAAGGATAAGCTGCCTTGCACAGTGTGCACGGAAAAAGACGGGGCAGCTTCGCCCACCTCAGGCAGATGTTGAAAACGCAGCGGCATATCGTGGCGCGGGCGCTTCGGCCGGATGGCCTCGGCGCGATAAACTGATTTACAAATGCTTAAATCAGGTAAAAAATTGTGTTTTCATCTGATATTATCAACGTCGGGCGGGAAATGCGGAGTGTCATATGCCGGCGGCCGGCGTGCCGGTGTTTATTTTTGTACAAAACTACGGGAATTTTCGGCGCCGCTCAAACTTGGTTGATGTTTTCCCGTTAAAACCCCAAAGAAGTGACGTTATACGCACGAAAAAAAGGGGCTCATCCGGATACCGGACGAGCCCCTAAACGTATTTTGCGTTGGCGCCGACTTACTCTCCCGAGGCATCAACC
>JAUMBL010000101.1:0-31305 GCA_032115775.1 Saprospiraceae bacterium
ATAGATGTGTAAAGTGGGTTGGCATTGATTTCCCCCTGATGAATCAGGGGGTTACAGGATGATAGATGTGATTCGGACTTCGCCGAACGATGCGTATGGGGTCGTATAAAATGATGCGTAACTTCGGCTCGACGGTAACAAAATTATATCCAGGTAAGGAACTTCCCATCCGCTCAAGCATGCATAACGATTGATATTCAGTCAATCGTAACGACGATTTCAAATATCGCACTATAAAATAAATATAAATAGGCGCATAAAAAAACATTTTTTTCTCGATCCAGCAATGGATTTTTACACAATTTGCCATTAAGGATAACTGCGCGTGTGCTTTTACTTTCTTTTCCGAATTATCAAAGAACTCGAATGCCATTTTTACTTGAAAAATGTGTACCCTTTCTAAATTTTTTCTAAAAAAATAAAAAAAACAGGCAACCAAACAAAATATTTTTTGCTTCACGGATCTTTCACAGACTTATGATACACCCTCCAAAAAAATCGCGAAGTATGGCGGAAAATGGGACTTTTTGGGGCCAGTCGGCGAGCCGGCTAAGTAGTTACAATTTAAAACCTATTTCCCGGCGTCCCCGTTGTACCTTTGCCCCCAATCTGTATTTCCATGTCCGTTCGTTCTCCGCTCCTCCCGATTTTCCTCATCGTCCTGCTCGATATGCTGGGCGTAGGGATCATCATTCCCGTATTGCCGGCACTTTTCATGACGCCGGAGACCAGCATTCTCCCGCCGGACACCTCCGACGCACAGCGCTCCATCTGGTATGGGTACCTGGTGGCCATTTACCCGCTCATGCAGTTTTTCGGCGCGCCGGTGTTGGGGGCTTTGTCTGATCGTCACGGCCGCAAGCCCCTGCTGATGCTTTCATTGGCCGGCACGCTGATCGGTTACCTGTTATTCGGCTGGGCGATTCTGATCGGCAATCTTCCGCTGCTGTTTATCAGCCGGGCATTGCCGGGTTTTACGGGCGGTAACATCAGCATCGTGTTTTCGGCTATTTCAGATATTACGGTGCACCGGCCGGCGGATCGCCCCAAGTTTTTCGGGCTGGTGGGTATGGCATTCGGATTGGGTTTTATTCTAGGGCCGGCGCTCGGCGGGATATTGGCGGACAACAGCGTGGTTTCCTGGTTTGATCACGCGACGCCTTTTTGGTTTACGGCGATCCTGACCTTCGCCAATATCGGCCTGCTGTGGTGGATTTTTCCGGAAACGCTGGCGGAACGCCGGGAAAGCCGGTTGAATGTGCTCACCGGCGTCGCCAATATTCGCAAGGCCTTCGGCTCTCCGAATTTGCGGGGCGTTTTCGCGGTTTCGCTGTTTTTATCGCTGGGATTTTCCTTTTTCACGCAGTTTTTTTCCGTCTATCTGATTCACCGTTTCGCAATGCCGGTGAAAGATATCGGGTTGATTTTTGCCTGGGTCGGCTTGTGGTTGATCTTTACACAGGGATTTACCGTGCGCCGACTCTCCGCGAGGTTCAAATCCGCACAACTGCTGCGCTATTCGATGTTGTTCCTTGCCATCGCCATCCCGATGGTGCTCGTACCGGACAATCCCTGGAATATTTTATGGGTCAATCCGTTTATCGCCACCTTCCAGGGCATCACGGCGCCAAACCTGACGGCGGTGGTCAGCGCGCAGGCGTCCCCGCAAGAGCAGGGGGAAATTTTGGGTATCAACCAGAGCATGGTGTCCGTCGGACAAACGCTGCCTCCCGTGATTGCCGGCTATCTGAGCAGCCTGAACGGCGCTTATCCGATTCTGGCGGGCGGCATCATGATTTTTATCGGATGGGTGGTTTTTAATATTATTTGTAACAACTTAGTCGGTCGCGTCTGAGACAAAAAAGGATCCATTTTTTGCCAGACGAAGCGATTTTTTGCAGGCCGTAGCAGCGCTACGGTCAAAAAAAATTGCGAAGTATGGCGGAAAATAGGACTTTTTGGGCCAGACAGCAAGCC
The DNA here is from genome assembly GCA_032115775.1 of Saprospiraceae bacterium. GTDB lineage: Bacteria > Bacteroidota > Bacteroidia > Chitinophagales > Saprospiraceae > M3007. The sequence goes on from JAUMBL010000101.1 coordinate 1,978, forward strand.
GGCTAAGTAGTTACTATTATTTATGCAGATATTAAGTGAGTTGTAAAATCGTATCTTTGCATTTATGAAAAAACAAAATGACCTGACCTTGCAGGACGCCATGAAATCCATGCTGCGCGAATATCGTCTGGAAAACCAGGTGAACGAAACTCGCATCAAAGCAATCTGGGGGCAGGTCATGGGCAAAACAATCGCAACCTACACGTCCAATATCGCGGTTCAAAAAAATATACTGTACCTGACGATCGTGTCCGCACCCCTCAGACAAGAGCTGCTGTATGCAAAAGACGCCATCCGGAAGCGGATAAATGAAGCGGTGGGCGAGGAGTATATTCGGGAAGTCGTGGTGCGGTGAACGGGTCAGATTTGGAGATTGATGTATGATTAATATATTTTGGTTTAGACGTGATTTGCGCCTGCAAGACAATGCAGGTTTATGCCAGGCTCTGCAATCGGGGCTGCCGGTACTTCCATTGTTTATTTTCGATTCGGACATATTGGACGCCTTGCCGAACAGGCAGGATGCGCGCGTGGAATTTATCCACACGGCACTGACCGACATGCAACGTGAATTAGCGGCGCTCGGCAGCACGCTGCTGGTACGGCACGGCAAGCCGGAAGCGGTCTGGCAGGCGATCTTGCAGGAATATCCGGTGCAGGCGGTGTTTACAAACCGAGACTATGAGCCGTACGCCATCCGGCGGGATCAGCGGGTGCAGACGCTGCTGGCGGAGCGGGGAATCCCGTTTCATACGTCCAAAGACCACGTCATTTTTGAAAAGGACGAAGTACTGAAAGACGACGGGAAGCCTTACACGGTCTTTACCCCGTACAGCAAAAAGTGGAAGACGCGGTTGTACAGTCGTATGGAGACGGTGGTGCTGGAAGACGGGCGCTCGGAAGCGCGGCCGTCGTATCTCCAGGCGCATCCGACGGAAAAGTATTTTTCGCATTTTTTCGCCTGTGCGCCGGCGCAACTACCAACCTTGGCGGAGATCGGTTTTGAACCGTCTGGTGTGGCGTTTCCACCACCTACGGTCAGCAGCGGGTTGATTCGACAGTATGAGGCGACGCGCAATTTTCCGGCACAGCCCGGAACCTCGCGGCTGGGCGTGCACTTTCGTTTTGGAACGATCAGTATCCGGGAGAAGGCGCAGCGCGCCCTTGCATTGAGCGAGACGTACCTGAACGAGTTGATTTGGCGGGATTTTTACAGCCAGATTTTAGCGCATTTTCCGCAGGTGGTAACCCAGCCGTTTAAACCGGCCTACGCTTTCGTCCCCTGGCGGGACGCGCCGGCGGATTTTGAAAAATGGTGCGCCGGAAAAACCGGCTATCCGATCGTGGATGCCGGGATGCGCGAGTTGAACGCCACCGGATTCATGCACAACCGGGTTCGGATGATTACCGCCAGTTTCCTGACGAAACACCTGCTGCTCGACTGGCGGCTCGGGGAGGCGTATTTCGCCGAAAAACTCCTCGATTTCGATCTGGCCTCCAACAACGGCGGCTGGCAATGGGCGGCAGGATGCGGCACGGACGCCGCGCCTTATTTCCGGGTGTTCAATCCGGAGGAACAGACTAAAAAATTTGATCCGGAACACAAATATATCCGACGCTGGGTACCGGAATTCGGCACGCCGGCTTATCCGCGGCCCATGGTGGAACACAAATTTGCCCGGGAAAGGTGTTTGGCTGCGTATAAAAAGGCGTTGACCGACCCGGTGTGAGGCGGTTATAATGCATCAATCTCGTCGCCTGAAAGACCGGACAGCCGGGAAATCAAATCACGATCCAGTCCCGCTGTTTTCATGTTGCGGGCAATATCTGCTTTCGTTCTTTTTTCCAGTAGTTGATATTTTCCTCTCTCATCTTGTTCGCGCATGGCCGCATAATCGTATGCGTCTAACTCTTCCTTTGTCCAAACGTATTTACTGGCGTCGTGGTAAGCTGCCTTTAGTCCGTCGTCCTCTAAATTTTCAGGGATTACTTCGAGATTTTCCGCCTCTTTTAAGAAAAATATCCACTTGTCCGTTATTTCATCAAGTTCAGACAGCGATTTATTAAACTTGGGAAGTTCAATGAAGTAGAAGTCCATATCCCGGATGATGCGTTCACCATTCTCCACGTCGCAGACGGCATGACAGGACAGGTATTTGTCGCCTTCCGTGAATTTAAAATCGAAAATTCCAATGAAGATTACCGGTTTTAGTCTGGTGTAAAATTCACCGCTTTCGATTTGTTGTGAATACTCCTTGCTCGCGTAGTAAAGCAATCGTTTGTCCAAGCCGTCCGGCTCGGCTACCTGCATTTCAATGATATAGGTTTCACCTTTCTTGTTTCTTGCCTTTACGTCAATGATAGACGCTTTCAGGTTTTTTATGATCGGAAGCTGATATGGATTAAGGATTTCTACCTCTTCAATTATATCCTTACCCCGTAATTTCATCACGGCATTCAGGAATGAAATGAGGATGATTTTCTTCTTTTCATTGCCGAAAATCTTTTTAAAAGCGATATCGTTTTTTACATCTACAAACTTCATGCGCTATGCTTGTAACTACTTTGTCGCGACCGGCTAAGTTTTGGCCGATTTTTTACAAAGATATCCGATTTAATCACGCAATCAAAACGAGTTGTTTGAAAATGCGCTTTATCGAACAAAAGACACCTTTTCTGCTTATTTTTTGCCGTTTTTTGTCTCAGCCGTGACCGGCTAAGTAGTTACGAAAGCGTTTATTATCTGCTCCGCCCGCCCGGCAAATTCAAAGTCAAGATCAGTGATTCCGCCCGCATCATGGGTTTGTAATCGGATGGTTACGGTGCGGTATCCGCCCGACCAGTCGGGATGATGGCCCAGGGTTTCCGCCAGCAGCGCAATGCGCGCCAGGAAACCGAAGGCTTCGCTAAAATCCCGAAAGACGAATGTTTTGTGTATAAAAATAGATTGCTCGTCCAGTTCCCAGCCGGGAAGTGCTTGCAATCGGTTAATAATTTCAATAGAAGAATAAATAGGCATGTGGTTGTCAATTATATAAAACTTGTAACTACTTAGCCGGTCGCGGCTAAGTAGTTACTAAAACTTCTTACGGCCAGCGCCACCATGGCCGCCGTCACAACCCAGCCGGCAACTTGCAGCCACAGCGGATGTCGGTAGCCGTTTAGCAAGCGGGTGTTGCGGGCGGCAAGGAGGAGGACGGCCAGCGCAAGGGGTAAGATAAAGCCGTTTACCGTACCGGCCAATACGAGCAATTGAACTGGTTTGCCCAGCGCCAAAAACACCGCCAGCGAAATCAGGATAAACACGGTAATGGCCCAGCGGGTATGCCGCTCGATCTCCGGTCGCCAATTTTTAATAAAACTAATGGAGGTGTACGCTGAACCAATGACGGAGGTAATTGCGGCGCTCCACATCACAAAACCAAATATCCGATAACCGGCCTCGCCGGCGGCCTGGCGAAATACGCCGGCAGCCGGATTCTCGGCATCCAATGGCGCGCCGGTAGCTACAACGCCCAGCGCGGCCAAAAACAAGGCGTACCGCATGCAGGCCGTCAGCACAATGCCGCGCACCGCCGCCCTGCTGACCGGCCCGATCGCCTCCGGCCCCTGCACGCCGGCATCCAGCAAACGATGTGCGCCGGCAAAACTGATGTACCCGCCCACCGTGCCGCCGACCAGGGTGACGATCGCCAACGCGTCTATCTGCGCCGGCCAAATGCTCCGGTACAGCGCTTCGCCCAGCGGGGGCGCCGCCGCTGCCGCTACATACAGGGTGAAACAGAGCATGCCGATGCCCAGGATTTTTACCACGGTATCCATGACGCGGTTGGCCTGCGGCGCCCAAAAGATGGCCAGCGACACGGCGGCAGACAGGACTGCCGCCGACGCGGTATCCATCCCGGTCAGCAATCGCAGCCCCATACCGCAACCGCCAATGTTGCCGATGTTGAAGGCCAGGCCGCCCAGGGCGACCATCAGACCCAGGGCATATCCAAGTCCCGGCGCCAGCTGGTTAGACAGGTCTTGCGCCCGCTGGCCGGAAGCTGTGAGAATCCGCCAGATGTTGAGCTGCGCACCGATGTCGAGGAGGACGGACAGGAGGATCACAAATCCAAAGGAGCCGGCTAATTGCCAGCTGAATACCGCTGTTTGGGTCAGAAAACCGGGCCCGATGGCGGAGGTAGCCATTAAAAATGCCGCGCCGCCGAATGCGGCGGCAAACTGTGGCGGTCGGCTGATTTTAAACATAGGCATTTGTATCGTCGCTTGTTCGAATGGGCGCCGTAATTTCGGCAAATTGGCTCAAAAATCCGCGCAACATCCGGGCAAATTCTACGGCCTGCTCACCGTCGCCGTGCAAACAGATACTCTGGGCGCAGACCGCCACCTCGGCGCCGTTTGTCGCGCGCGCCACCCCGCGTACCACCAGATCGTACGCCTGTGCACGACAGCCGGATTCATCTTCCAGCAGCGCGCCGGTTTGTTCGCGCGGCGTCAGGGCGCCGTCGGGCTGGTATGTCCGATCGGCAAACACTTCCGATACGGTTCGCAGGCCGGCCTCTGCGCCGGCCGTGAGCGCTGCGCTCCCGCTCAATCCGTACAAAAGTAGATTCGGATCAAAATCCCAAACGGCCTGCGCAATAATCGCGGCAAGTCCCGGATCGTGCGCCGACATGTTATACAACGCGCCGTGGGGCTTGACGTGCCGCAGGCGCGCGCCAGCCGCGCGTGCCGCCTGCGAGAGGATTTCTATCTGCGCCGCGACCAGATCGTAATACGCCGCCGGTTCCAGGCGCAGCGCGCGCCGCCCAAAGTGCGCCCGATCGGCAAAACCGGGATGGGCGCCGATGGCTACGCCGTACCGAACGGCTAAATCAACCGTTCGCCGAATCGTATCGGCATCGCCTGCATGGTATCCACAGGCGATATTAGCCGAACTGATCAGCGGCATCAGCGCAGCGTCGGCGGCATATCCCTCTCCGAGGTCGCAGTTGAGATCAATAGATTTCATTCGGCGAAGATAGGGGTAATTTTCGCCGCGGCGAGTTGGTACGCGCAAGCCCGTTGCAAACGCCGCAACCAGGCGCGCTGTGCCTGCGCGGCGGCGGAAGCCGCTTCGAGCGAGATGCACGTCAGTCGGAAGGGCGCGCCGGGCTGCATTTGCGCGAGGGCGGGCAGGTCGGCCTCTACGATCTGCGCGATGCGCGGATAGCCGCCGGTGGTTTGGCAATCCGCCATCAAGGCCAGCAGCTCGCCCCCCGGCAGGCGTTGGATAAGGCCGGGCTGCACGGCCGCAGATACCAGCTCTAAGGGCGCTGCGGGCAAGGGCGGCCCTTGCAAGGCGCAGGCCATGCGGTTGCTCTGCGGGCTCGCGCGCCAATCGGCGGATTCTAATAATTGCTGCGCCTTAGCGTCCAGCAAATCGTACTCCGGACCGGCGAGGTACCGGATTACCGGTGCGGAAGGATAAGCGTCCCGCATATTTACCAGCCAGGGCAACACCGCGTTTTTTTGTACCGAAAAATCGGCTGCTGCGACCAAAGAGAGTCGGTCGTCTGCGTGCAGCGCCCGCCCTTGCCAGCCCCCTGCACCTGCGACCAGGCTGGTGCTGCGGGAGCCCAACCAAGGGGCGGTTTGCAGCCCGCCCCGAATTGCCAGATAGCAACGCATACCACGCCGGCGATTGTTGAAAACCAACTTGCTGCCGGCCGCAACCATAACCGGCGTCCAGCAGGGAATCGCCGTTCCATCCAGGCGGGCGTCGAAATCGCCGCCGCCCAGTGAAAATAAGGCATCCTGTTCGAATTGGAGCGCAGGCGCCGGAAAATGCATTTCCAGCACGGCCGCCCCGGGCGGATTGCCGATCAGGATATTGGAGATTTGCGCAGCTAGGCCGTCGGCCGCCCCGGCCCGGTGGACGCCCAGGTGCGCGTAACCAAAGCGGCCGAGGTCTTGCACCGTGTCCAATAGCCCGGATTTTAATACCCACAGGCTCATAGCGATTGCGCGATTTGGTCAAATTCCGCCGAACTGATCGGATAAAACGTGATTTCATCCCCCGGACGCAGGTACACCGGTTCGGCGCGCGCCGCATCGAACATCCGTAAAGGGGTGCGGCCGATCAGATTCCAGCCGCCGGGCGCATCGAGGGGGTAAATGCCGGTTTGCCGACCCGCGATGCCCACGCTGCCGGCAAGAACCTGGCGTCGGGGGCGCGGTAAGCGGGGCGTGGCAATCCGCTCGTCGAGGACGCCCATATACGCAAAACCGGGCAGGAATCCGAGCATATATACCTTATAGACGGTCGCCGTATGCAAGGCAATCACGTCTTCCGGCCGCAGCGCCCGCTGCCCGGCCAGCGCCGACAAATCGGGCCCGAAGGCCGGTTCGTAACAAACCGGAATACGCAGCCGCCGCACGGGCGCGTCGCTCCGACGGCCTTCCGGAAATGCCTGCATAGTTTCCTCTACCCAGCCTTGCGCAATTTTCAAGGCCGAAGCCCCGGGAAAATGCCGATCAAAATATCCCAAATCCAAGGCGACCGCCAGTGAGGAATACGCCGGGATATAATCCAGTACCCCCGGCAATGCGCGCGCCCGCAGCGCCTCGTACAGCCCTTGTACCTGCTCGTGCAAGGAGGGGTCAATCAGGTTGCCCCAGGACAGGAGTAGCACCGATTCGGAGCAGGGGAAAAAATCAGGCGGCATATTGATGCATTTTTTATTGCAGTGTTTCTGACTTGGCAGGAAAATTCCCAACCGACGCTTACTCGACCATCAAATTGCAGCCGCGCATTTCGGCCGTATCCAGCCTGCCGAGCACTTCGAAACGGCCATCAGCGTACACCCTGCCCACATCCTCGGTGGCGATGAATGCGCAAGTGTCCAAATTGGCGAGATCCACAAAGCAGAGTCTGCCGGGGCGGCCGGGGGGTAGGCAGGCGAAGGGGTCGTTGATTTCAAAGGCGAAGGCGCGCAGGGTAGGGGCGGGCACAAAAATACCGTTACCGGTCGAGTATGCCTGGGAAAAGAGTTCGGTCATGCCAAATTCCGAGTGAATCACCGGCGTCTGAAAAGCGGTTTGCAGCGCATCGTGCAGCGCGTCGCGGGTGATTTCCTTTCGGCGTCCCTTCATGCCGCCGGTCTCCATAATCGTCACGTCGGAGAGGTTCATGGGATAGTTTTCGGCAAAATCCAACAGGGCGAAGCTGACGCCCAGCAGGAGCGTTTTTTCGCCGGGTTGGCGTCGGCGGAGGATTTGTGCCAGCCGGTCGGTGTCGGACAGGAAAAAACCGCTGTCGGATCGCCCGGCGCGGCGAATAAAATCGTCGGCCATGGCCACCAGCGAGGAGCCGGTGCGCTCGAGATAAGCGGGCAGCAAGGCGAGTATGCGCCAATCCGCCAGCGCGCCGTAAAACTGTTGAAATCCCCGCCGGGCATTGGCCAGGTACCAGTCCAGATCGCGGGTAAAATGCCGGGAGGCTTGTCCACCCGTGCCGCTGGAGGTAAAAATCATTTCCGGCGCCCAGTCGCCCGTCTGCACCGCATGGGTTTTGAAAAAAGAAATGGGGAGAAAGGGGATCGCTTCGAGTTGCCGGATTTCGGCGGAATCTCGGTGCAGCAACTCGAGATAGCGGCGGAAAAGCGGGTTGCCCGCCGCCTGATAGCTAAAGACTTCCAGGGTAAGCGCTTCGAACCCGGCGGGCTGAATTTCCGTTATAGCGGACAATAATATTTCGCGCGCTGCTGTTTGCATTTTGAATATTACTTTTGGGTGCAAATTAGCGTTTGTTCAAAAGCTGGGCAAATGCGCAGCGGAGGAACCATCTGTTTTTTTCCAAAACTACATTTTTTTTGAAATGCGTATCTTTTGTTTTGCTCTTGGAATCACCGCACTTTCGCTGTTTGCCTGCGTCCAGCCGCCGGATTACCCGGTCGAACCGGCGATTGAATTTCTATCCCTTTCAAAGGATACGATCTGGCAGACACGCTTTGGATCGGATAGCGTGGTGGTGACCTTTTCTTTTACGGACGGAGACGGCGATTTGGGATTTACAGACAATGAGGCCAGTATTTTTATCGTGGATGGCCGGGATACCTTTGCCAAGCCGCCGTACCGGATTCCATATATTGAGCAGCAGGGCGCCGGAAATGGGATTTCAGGCGAAATCTCCATCGTACTGCCGACTACTTGCTGTATTTATCCGCCCAATACGCGCCCACCCTGCGATACGACGGCCAACGCGCCACTGCTGTTTGATACGGTGTTTTATCAGATTCGAATCAAAGATCGGGCTGGAAACTTGAGTAATGAGATTACAACGGCGCCGATTTTTTTGCGGTGTAAGCGGTGAGGTGGGGCTAAGTTTCTGTAAATGGCACGATTTATTGCAGTGCGCGTCTGAACGCTGATGGGATCTGACGTATTCGGCCTCGCCTGTCGAAAACTGCGATTAATCTGCCGTTTTATGCGCTGCGTAAACTGGACATTTGCCGCCAAACAGTTTCGTCGTGATGTCCCCTTACTGCTTCCTGCCGCTTTTCCTGGCAGCCACGCCGCTGTACGCCCAAATGTGGAACGGCGCCGATACGCTTTATGGCAACGAATGGATTCGGTTTGATCAACCGTACTGCAAGATTGTGATTACCGCCGACGGGATCTACCGAATTTCCGCTCAGTCGCTGGAATCTGCCGGCGTACCGGTCGCCTCCGTGCCGGCTTCGCAATACCGGCTTTTTCACCGCGGGCGCGAAACGCCGATCTGGATCAGCGCGTCCGACCCGCTCGGTCCGCAGGACTACCTGGAATTCTTCGGCGCACAAAACCGCGATGCCCTGGATCGCGCGTTATCGAATGATCCGGACAATGCGCTGATCAACCCGCGGTTCAGCCTGTTTAACGACAGTTCGACCTATTACCTCAGCTGGGCGCCGGATACGGCTGCGGCCTTGCGTATCCAGACGCGGACGTTCAATTTGACAAACCCACCTGCTCCAGAGCCGTTTTGCTGGTTTGAAATCGAACAGGTTTATACCGACACGCACCGCAAACGGCGCATCAGCAGCGAAATTACGTACTCATGGTTCGACGGCAACGGTTTTTGCCGAAGTGCGACCACGACGACGCACCCGCTTACTCCAAAGTACCTCTTCTCCGGCCCCCCGGCCTCGCTGCGCCTGCGCTATGCCTGCGACCTGGGGCCGCACCGGCAGCAGTTTTTTGCCAGGGATTCGCTGCTGGGCGAGGAGTCGTTCGCCGGATGGAAAATCATTGATCGCGCCTACTCGCTGCCTGCCGATTTTCTGAGCGACCCCTTGCCCCTGCGCCTGCAGTCGGCGCTGGGGGGCAGCGACCAGCATTGGCTGGCCGGTTTTTCGCTGCGTTATCCGCGGCGTTTTATTTTTGACCAGAGTGGTAAAGTGTTTTTTGAACTGGACGCGACGGGCGCGGAGCAGTACCTGGAAATCCAGCAGTTCCACAGCGGAAACGAGGCGGTGCTCTACGATCTCGATCGGGCGGAGCGGTATCTGGCCGTGCCGAACAACGGCTGCTGGAAACTGCGCCTGCCGGCCGCTACGGGCAAGCGCCGACTCGTATTGTTCGCCGGCGCCCGTATCCTTCCGGTCGCTGTTGAAAATCCCCGGCAATTTCACGATTTTCGGCAGATGGACGCGCGATTCGTCATCCTCTCCAATGCCGCGCTGTTCAGCGACCCCGAGGAAGGCGGCGCGAATCATGTACAGGCTTACGCGGATTATCGGAGCAGCCCGGCCGGAGGCGGCTACTCGGTGGCGGTAGCGGATATTCAGGAGCTGTATGAGCAGTTTGGCTACGGCGTGCGCTTTCATCCGGTTGCCGTGCGGAATTTTTGCTATTTTCTTAAAAAAAATTGGACAAGTCCGGAATATCTGCTCCTCATCGGCAAGGGATTGGAGTATCCTGGTTTCCGATCGGCCGTAGCCCAAAACAGCCTTGCGGATTCCTTGTTTTTTGTACCGATGTTCGGTACGCCGGGAACGGATCTGCCGTTCGTGACGGCGCCCGGACAAACGGACGCGCCGATCCTCGCCGTGGGCCGCCTCGCCGTAACCCGGCCCGGACAAATTCGCGATTACCTGGATAAGTTGATCGAACACGAACGCCAACGCGACCAGCAGCCGCAAACGCTGCCGGATCGGGCGTGGATGAAACGGGTGCTGCAACTCAGCGGCGGCCTCGCCGGCGAAACGCAGCTGATTCGGGATTACAGCGCAGAGATGGCTGCGGAACTTTGCGCCAACCGATTCGGCGCGGATGTGCGCACTTTTTACAAAACGTCCAACGACCCGATTCAGGAGTCTGCGTACAACCAAATACGCGAGTTGCTCCACAAGGGCGTCAATATCTGGATGTTTTTCGGCCACTCCTCCGCAACAGCCGTTGATTTCGATATCGGCGCCGTCAACGTGTACGACAACCGGGAACGCTATCCCTTGATGCTGATCCTGGGATGCTACGCCGGGGTTTGCTCCAACCACCAACAAGGCATCGGAGAGCAATTTGTACTGGCGCCAAACCGGGGCGCCATCGCATACGTCGCTTCCGTCAATTTCAGCCTGTTGGAATCGTTATACCAGTTTGGCCGGCGGTACTATGAACAAATCGGCGGCCCGCTTTACGGTGCGGGGGTGGGGGATGCGCTCCGCAACGTGGCGGCCTCCTTGGCGGGCGTCCAGCACCACGGACTGCAAGCGGTGCTCCACCAAACGGTGCTGCAGGGCGATCCTGCCGCGCGGTTGCACCCGCATCCGGGGCCGGATTACGTGGTGGATGCGTCCAGCGTGCAATCTACGCCCAATCCGGTCGGACTCGATCAGGATAGTTTCGAGCTGCAGTTCGATCTGGTGAATATAGGAGAAAACAAACCCGGATTGCTTTCATACGTCCTCGAACAACGCTTGCCTGATAATACGCTGCTATTGCTCAAACGGGATACAATCCCGGCGCCGGCTTTCCGGCAAACGCAGCGGTACCGGTTTTTCACCGGCCAAGCGCAGGCGGGCTGGAACCGATTGTATATTCGGCTCGATCCGGATAACCAGACGCCCGAATCGCCGGCTGCTGCCGAACTGAACAATACCTTGCTGGATGGCGACGGACAGCAGGGCGTGGCGGTGTATTTCTACGCCGACGATGTACAACCGCTGCACCCGCCCGATTTCGGCATTGTCGGAAAGGAACCTTTTCTGCTGAGCGCTTCCTCCCTGCGCATGCACGACACGCCGGTTCGGTATTTGATGGAAATAGATACCAACGCCGTGTTTAACAGCCCGCTTCGTCGGCAAACGCAGTTTTTCCAAGCCGGCGGCCTGCTCCAATGGACGCCCCCGATTCCGGCTCTCGACAGCGCGGTGTACTACTGGCGCACGGCGCGCGACAGCCTGGTGAGCGGCGAGATTTTGTGGCGCGATCGTTCTTTTGTGTACCTGCCGGGCAGCGCACCGGGTTGGAACCAATCGCATGTCGGTCAATTTCGCCAAAATAGTTTCACAAATCTGCACCTGGACAGCCTCCGCCGTCAATTTGAATTTGCCGACCACGCCTCCTATATCTGGTCGAAAGTCGCTTGGCGCGACGCCCCCGGCGGGCGCTATCCCGGACTGCAAAACGCCCTGCTGCAAGGCGCCACCGGCGATTACGCCTGGGGCGTCGAGGGCATCGCGCGCGGCGTGGTGCTCCTGCTGGCGGATCCGAGCACCGGGCAGGTGATCCCCAATCCACCCGGCGGGCCGTATAATCCCGATACTACCAAGTCCAAGTGGTACTACTGGTTCGACACTCGGCAGGAAGCCCAGCGCGCGGCGCTGATGGATTTTGTGGAAAATGGGATCCCGAACGGCACACCGGTCGCCTTGTTAGCGTTCAACCGCCCGACGGATTCCGTGGGCTATGCACCGCATCGCTGGGCGGGCGATTCCATTATTTACGGAAAAAATATTTTTCAAATTTTTGAAAATCAAGGCGCTGAGGAAATGCGCGCGTTGGCGGATTTTCCGGTGGCTCCCCGGCCGTATGGGCTGGTGTTCAGCAAAAATGACCGCAATTTCCTAAGGCCCGCAGATACGACCGTATATAGCGTGGACAGTTCGCTGATTGTGCGCGGTGATTTTTTTACCCGATGGCTCGAGGGATTTTGCGACGGCGCGGTTATTGGGCCGGCGCGAAACTGGAGATCATTGGTCTGGCAGCGCAGCGCAGCGCTCGACCCTGGAGAGTCCGCCGGGATCGGGTTGTATGCCGTGCGGGAAGGGCTGCCGGACAGCCTGCTTTTCTTCCTGGATCAGCCCGGCGAACGTACGCTTGCACCTTATGCAGCTACGGAATTTCCATTTTTGCGCTTGCGCTATACGGCAAGGGATACCTTGGCTCGTACGGCCGCGCAGTTGCAATCCTGGCGTGTCCTGTTTGATCCTTTGCCTGAGGGCGCGTTGGCGCCGGCGACTTTCCGGGATACGATACAGCGTGGGGAAATTTTCCGGGCGGATATTCCTTTTATAAATGTGTCAGACGCCCATTTTGACAGCCTGCTGGTACACGTGCGACTTGAAAAACTGCAGCAACCGCCCCTTCTGCGCGCGCAACGCCTGCGACCCTTGCCGGCAGGCGATTCCTTGCGCCTGCCGATCAGTTATCCGAGCGCCGAACTGGCGGGCGGCTATCGTTTGGTGGTGGACGTCAATCCGGATCCGGATCAGCCGGAGCAGTATCACGGCAACAATGTCCTGGTGCGCGATTTCTACGTTGAAAACGACCGCCGAAACCCGCTTTTGGATGTCACTTTTGATGGTCAATATCTCCTCGACGGCGACCTGGTGTCGCCTCGTCCGGCAATTGTAATTATACTTCGGGATGATAATCGTTTCCTTGCGCTGGCGGATACGAGCCTGCTGCGCCTCCAACTCGAATACCCGGACGGCTCGCGGCGGCAGATTTTTTTCACCGATCCGGAATTGCAATTTTTTCCGGCCGATTCTTCGCAGTTGGATAAAAAGAACTTAGCCCGGCTCGAATGGCGACCCTGGTTCGCCGCTGACGGCGATTACCGCCTGCTGGTGCAGGGCCGGGATGTGAGCGGCAATTCCGCCGGTACGCTCGATTATACTGCGCGTTTTCGGGTGGTGAATCGCCAAGCCCTGTCCAATATCCTGAATTACCCCAATCCCTTCTCCACCGCTACCTGTTTTGTATATACGCTGACCGGCGACGCGCCGCCGGCCGGCTTCCGACTTCAAATTATGACGGTGTCCGGGCGGGTTGTACGCGAAATTACGGAGACTGAATTCGGGCCGCTACGAACCGGCACGCATATCAGCGATTTTTGCTGGGACGGCCGCGACCAGTTCGGCGACCCGCTCGCAAGCGGCGTCTATCTGTACCGGGTAATCGCCCGCCATGCAGACGGGTCGCTGTATGATTTGCTTTCGGACGACCGCGCGGACAGATTATTTCAGCAGGGATTTGGGAAAATCGTGCTGATGCGCTAACCGGCCGTTGGAATTTTTCGCCGCCTCCGGCAGCGAAATTAAATATCGTTCGATTGCCTGTTTTTTTGATTTTTTTAGAAAAAATCAAAAAAAAAGGCAATCGAACAAAATATTTTTTTGTTTAATAGGGCAACTACTTGCAAAGGGAGATCATTGCGCTGATTTCCTTCACCAGTGCGTCCGGGTCGCCGCCATAGCCGACCGATTTAAAGCGGATACGGCCGTTGGGGTCCAGGACAAATTTCGTGGGAATACCGGATACGCCGAAGGCAGACACCATCTTATCTTCCGTATCCATCAGCACATTAAAATTGTAGTTATTGCTGTTGATAAAATCGCCGGCGAGTTTTGCCTTATCGTCGCCGCGTTCCCAGCAATTGATGAACACGAAGGCGACCTTGGGGTTGTCTTTATACTGATCCAGCGCCATTTGCATGCCTGGGAAGGAGGCTTTGCAGGGGCCGCACCAGGTTGCCCAAAAATCGGCCACCACGACTTTCCCTTTGAGGCTGGACAGCGATACCCGTTCGCCTTGGAGGTTGAGCAGTTCGAAATCGGGGGCTGGTTTGTCGATCATTTTGGATTTGAGCTCGGCCAGGGCATGTGCATCCGCCTTTTGTTCGAGTTCTGCCAGGCGGGCTTGCGCGCGCTCCTTGCCTTTTGCGGCGCCATAGGTTGTCAGGTACTGATCGCGCATGACTTTTGTGGATTGTCCGAGGCTGATAAAGCCTTCCAGCGCGGGGATCAGATCGGCCGATTTTGCGCGTTCCAGATACTGGCAGTAGCGTTCGTTGATCTCGGAATCTTCGCCTTCGGTATATTCTGTGGCGATTTTCCCTTGCGCCGCTGCTTCGGCGGTTTTGCCGCGTTTATCGAGCGTGTAGGCGTAGGTATCTGTGTAAGAGCCATAGGAGAAGCGCCGCATGCGCAGCCAGTCTTGTTGCGTTTGCATGGCCGGGCGGGTTTCAGACGGGGTGTTCACTTCCTGTTTAGCGCGCATCGAGGCTTCGGCGGCGTACCCTTCGGCGATGTTCAAATCTTCTCCTTTTTCGGCCATTTCCCAGGAAATATTATTCAGGAGGCTGGCTTTTGCCGGGTTTCGCAGCAAGCCTGCGATACGTTGCATGCGCTCCCAGTCTTTGTTTTGGGCATGCGCCTGCGCCAGCGTGCTCCAGAGTTGATCCAGGGTGCGCTTATCCGCTTCGTCTTGCGCGGGATAGTCTTTTGCAAATTTCGTGATCATTTCCTCCCGCTTGGCGAGATCCGCTTCATTGCGGATTGCCTGTTGTCGGTCTGCTTTTATTTGCAGGCCCTTGGGGAATTGCGTGCGCAATTTTTCTTTCAGGGCATTTGCTTTGTCATTGTCGCCGAGGCGTTGATAGGCGTTCATGACCGTCATGAGGTCATTTTCAGTTGCTGCAACGTCTGCGGCGGTTTTTTCCAGTAGGGCGCGCACCCGTGTTTTGCCGTCTTCGCCGCGTTGTGCGGCGAGGATCAGGTTGATGTAGGAGGGCAGGTATTTGCGGGCCAGTTCCGGTTGTTTTTGGATGCCCGCTTCCATCCAGGGCAGTGCGGTGGCAGGGGCGCGGTCGAGTTCGAGCGAACCGCCCAGATCCCGATACAAAAGTGCTTTGGCGACCTCGCTTTCCGGAAGCGGGTTACCTTTTGCATCGCAGATTTGCACAAAGTATCCTGCGCCGTTGTTGTTGTCGAAGCGCTCGCCGGCTTTGAGCGCATACGTGATTGCAAGCACTTTTTCGGGCAGTTGGATGGTGGCGACCCAGGATTCGTCGGATTTTTTGAGATTTGCATCCAGGAAGGCGCCTTCCTTGAAGGAGTAGCCCAATACCTGCAACTGTACGTCTTTCTCCAGCAACAGCGGGCTTGTTTTGGCGTCGAAGCGCAGCTCCATGGCGGTGCCCGCTTGCGGATTGGCGGGTTTAACAACAGCCTGTGCCGCCAGTTGGACTGCCAGGATCGGCAGCAGCAGGGCAATGCAAAGTTTTTTCATAGAAAAATCGTTTAGTAACTTTAAAATTTATACTGTGATTTGTCTGATTTTTAGATTGGTATGATTGGAGCCTTCTGCATTTAAAGAAAGCATGCCGAGATCCGCAGGTAAAACCGGGCGGCGCGCAGGCAAATCTCAAAATTTGGGACAAACCACGCGACTGCGTCGTTCTGCCGGGTGGAAATAGGTCATTGACAGTTCAAACGCGCCCCGGGAGTTATTCGCCTGCGTGAGGCCGGATACGGTAATATCATAGCTCAGTCCCAGCATCCAGCGGTTTAGTTCCAGCATAGCCACGGCGGTTACGGCGTCCATCTGCAGTCCGCTGTCGAGTTTGTTTCCGAGGCGGCTCCAGGCGCCGAAGCGCAGGGCGAGTTCGTTAAGGTCGTTATTGGAATACCGGAGGTTCAATCCGAAATCGGCCTCCATCGCGGGGCCTTGGCGCATAAATAGCGCGCCGGGGAGCAGGGAAAAATTGTCGCTCACCGGAAGCTGGCCACCAAGGTGCCCCGACCAGCGGGAGTATAGGGTCTCGTTGCCGTCTTCAAACAAGGTAATCGAAGGTTGATTGATATGATGCAACGCGCCGCCGGCATAAAAGAAGCCGTTGTCGCCAAATAATACGTACCAGAGTAGCCCGGCGTTAAAATCGGCAAACACGCCGCTATTATTGAGGGTATTGCCCTCGCCGCTGCTCAGGCCGGTATCGGGGCGGTCGTTTGCCGTATCGTACTGGCGACTGAACCAGAGCTGCCCCCAGTCCAACGCATTTTGTCCAAAACCCAGTTGCGCGCCGGCGGCCAGGTAGTGATCGGCGCGCCGCGGCCCGCCGCTGAGCTGCTTCAGAAAAGCGCCGCCCAGGTGGACGCGGTTTTGCTGAAAACGCGCCGTGCCGGCCTCGTCGTGCAATGCGCCGATCCCAAAAGCGGCGTAATCGTCGCGATGCACCCGCACCCGCATATCCGCCGCTACAGAATAGGTACGGAAGGGATTCGGCGCGGTGATGCTGCCCCATTGATCGCGGTAATTGGCCGTCACGCGCCAACTGCCGTTGAACACGCCGGTCATGGCGGGATTCAGGTTCCAGGGGGAGGCGTAATACTGGGAAAAACGAGGGTCCTGCGCTTGCAGTACGCCGATCGAACCCGTTAGCATTAAAAGGAAAATCGGTAGAATGGATTTGTGCATAAAGAATATAAGGCTTTGATTATAGTATGGATATCCGTATTTTTTGATTGCTAACGAATCAGGGTAGTGTTGCCGTGCAGCAGCTCCGTGAACCCATCGTTGTACTCGACCTCCAGGTACCAGACAAACACGCCGGGATCGCAATCTTTACCGCGGAACTGGCCGTTCCAACCCCGTCCCAAATCATTGACGCCGAAGTCCTGATCTTCATAGACCAACTCGCCCCAGCGGTCGTACACCCGGAATAACTTGATCGCGCGCACCATGCGGGCAACGCCGTGCACGACCAGCAACTCGTTGTTTGCGTCAGCATTTGGGCTAAAGCCGGTCGGTACGAATACCCCGCGCGCTTTTTCGATTTTCACCTCTACAGCGTCCGCGCCGGTGCAACCATTGGCATCCTGGATCGTGAGGGTGTAAGTATTGCTGTACGCCGGCTGTACAACGACGCTGCTGCACTCAGGCGGATCGGAGCAGGTAATGCTGTCCACCAGGCTGCTGCTCCAAATATAGCGGAGGGGCGCGAAAGCATTGGAAACGTCCGCGCTGAGTTCCAACGACGCGCCGAAACGCAGGGTGGTGTCCGCTCCCAGATCCACCGCCACGGGATCGGGTTGCCCCACGGTTACCCCGGTTTGCGCCGTGCAACCGCTGCCGTCGCGCACATATAAGGTGTAAACGCCCGCGCGCAGGCCGATCAGCACGCTGGAACCGGTGAAATCCGTACCGTTTAGACTATACCGGAAAGGTGGGATGCCGGCGTTCAGGGACGCCTGAATGCGGCCGTCGCCGCCGCCGAAACAGCGGACGTTGGTAACGGTCGTGGTGATGTTCAAGGTTTCCGGAATGGGCACGTTGATGGTGTCGGATCGTGTACAGCCGTTGTTATCTGTTACGGTAACCGGATAATCGCCGGCCGGGATTTGGCTGAGTACGGGCAATGAACTGCCGGCAGCCCAATTATACGTGTACGCCGGCACGCCGCCGCTGACGGACAAGCTGATGGCGGCGCTGGAATCTCCGAAGCAGTTGACCGGCGACAGATCGAAATCCAGCGCCAGGGGGAGGGGCTCGCTGATGGTTACGGTATCGGCGTCCTGGCAGCCGTTGGCGTTGGTGACGGTTACAATATAGGTTCCCGCCTGCAGGTTCTGTACCCGGTCTGCCACGCCGCCGGTGCTCCAGCTGTACGTTGAAATGACCTGTCCGGCGCCGATATTTGTTACTTGCGCGGCGCCGTTGCCGTCGCCAAAGCACCGGATATCGGTTTTGAGCACATCGAATGTAAGCGCCGGCGGCTGGTTGAGTAACAATTCGGCCGTGCCCGAACAACCCTGTGCGTCCGTGACGGTCACCCGGTAGGTTCGGCCGCCGGATAATCCACTGATGAAGATCGTGTCAGCGCTGCCCGGCACATTCCATTGATACTGGTAGTTGCTGGAAAGGCCTCCGCCCAGACCGCCTGAAATAAGGTTCACGGCCATATCGCCATCGGCGGTACCAAAACAGGAAGGCGGATTGAATGCGAGATTTACCTGAATGGGGGCCAATTGCGGCAAAACAAAACTGTCCGAGGCAGTACAGCCTTGGGCGTCGGTGGCGGTGACGGTGTAGGCGCCGCCCGGCAGACCGGAAATCACGGCGGCGGTTTGCCCGTTGCTCCAATTATAAGTGTAAGGTGCGCCGGCGCCGCCAAGCGCCTGGGCACTTGCCTGGCCGTTGCTTTGTCCGAAGCAGGGCGGAATGGAGTCGGCGACTGCCACCGTGACGGGGGTGGCGGGTTGTGCAACGGTAACACCCGGGGCGACCAGGGTACAGCCCCTGCTGTCGGTCACTGTCAATACGTAGGTTCCCGCAGGCAGATTAATGATCTGCGCGGTATTTCCGCCGTTGCTCCAGCTGTATGCATATCCCGGGGTTCCGCCGCCGATCGTTGCGGTGGCGCTGCCGGTACTCTGTCCGAAACAGCGCACCGCTACCGCACTAAAGGTGGCAGTGATCGCCGGCGGCTGGGTAACAGTCCCGGAGAGGGTACGCGTGCAGCCGTTGCCGTCTCTGATGGTTACGGTGTAAGTGCCTGGGGCGAGGTTTACTGCCGTGGCCTGTGTCTGGGCGCTGGGATCGTTCCATAAATAACTCAGCGCGCCCGTGCCGCCGGCAGCTAAAACGCGTATCTGACCGTTGTTTTCTCCAAAACAGCGCGCGTTAATTATGGTATCTATCGCGGCCGTGATGGGCGGCGGACAGGTAGGCTGGAATCCGGCGGTCGCCGTGCAGCCTGCGCCGTCGGTAACGGTCACTTGATAGTTTAGGGTGCAGTTGACGTTGTTCAAAACAGCGCCGCTCGCCCCGTTGCTCCAGGTGTAGGAGACCGAACCGCTTGTTCCGGTCGCCCCGGCCGTCAGCGTGCCGTTGTTGAGCCCGGCGCAGGTAGCAGGCGTTTCATTGATCTGGATGCTGATGGTTCCGCCTGGTTGGATAGTCAGGCCGGCCGACGTGGTGCAGCCGTTGGCATCGCGCAAGGTCACCGTGTAGGCGCCGGCGCACAGGTTGTTGGGGGAAGCCGTGTTGCCCGGATTGGTCGGCCCGGACCAGATATACTCCAAGGGGGCGACGCCGCCGCCGCCGATCAGGCTCGCTGCGCCGTTGCAGCGTCCCGCGCAGGTTTCATTGGTGACCGAAGCGATCTGCAACGCGGTGGCGGGGGGCATGGTGATGGTAAATTGTGCGGTTTTCGAACACCCGTTCGCATCCGTGACGGTTACAATGTACGATCCGGAAGCCAAACCGGAGACGCCGGTACCCGAAGGCGTACCGCCGGGCCAGGCATAACTGTACGGTTTGACGCCCCCTTTCACAAACGCCGTTGCACGGCCGTCGGTTGCGCCAAAGCACTTGACTGCGATGGTGGGAATACTGTCAATAATCAGGGGAGCCGGTTGCAAAACCTGCACCAGCGTGACGGCTTGGCAGCCCAGTGCGTCTGTTACCGTGACGGCGTGGAAATTCGCCGGCAGTCCGCTCGTACTGCTCGAGGTGCTGCCGTTGCCCCATAGGAAGCCGTAAGGCGCCAGTCCGCCGCTCACGGTCAGGCTGGCGCTGCCATCCGAACCGCCGTTGCAGCTTACCGAATCCTGGGTACTGCTGAACTGAAAAGGCGGCGGTTGGTTAATCAGGGCGGTATCCGATGCTGTGCAGCCGTTGGCGTCGGTGGCGGTGACGCGGTAGCAGCCGGCAAAGAGGTCGTTGACGACGCTGCCGCTCAGAAACTGCCCGCCGTTGCAATTTTGCCAGACATAGGTGATAACACCCGTTCCGCCCGCGCCCGATGCGGCGGCGCTGCCGCTGTTGTCGCCGTTGCAGGAGGCCGGCGTCCCGGTGGCGCTCACCGTAAGCGCCGGCGGCTCGGTGATGGTAAAGAACACCGTGTCCCGACATCCCGCCGTATCCACGACAATCACAAAGTGATTGCCCGCGCTGAAAAAATTATTGAAAATACCGTTTGATTGGCCGGGCGTTGCACCGTCCGGCAAAAACTGGATGGATCCCTGATTGCCCGTGGCGGTAATCACGGCGGAACCGGTGGGCGTGCCGTTGCAGCGTACCGGCGTTATTTGCCCCAGCGTGGCGCTGAGCGTACAATTCAAAAATACCCGGACGCCACTGCTGATGCCGGCCGGACAGTTGGGGTTGTTGTTGAGCGCGCGGACTTCCAGTTGCACCACATCGCCTACTTGCAGCCCGGAGACGGTGTGGCTCAGCCCGCCGTTCGCGGGCGCCCAGGCGCCCCCGTTCACGCGCACTTCATACGCGCCTGCGCCGGGCGCCGGCTGCCAATTCCAGGTCATGGAATTTTGGCCGAAGCTGGAGGCGGATAGTCCGCCGGGTGCGCTGAACGATTGAATCACACCGATCTGCACCGTGTCGCGGTAGGTGCAGTTGTGGTTATCCACTGCGGTGAAATAATAGGTGCTGCCGACGGCGGGCGTTGCCTGCGGATTCGGGCAATTGGTGCACGACAAGCCCGCAGCATTCGTCCAAGTGTAATTTATGGTCGTCTGCGCTTGGAAACCGATACTCCACCATTTGACTTTACCCACCTGGTTGACGCCGAAACCATCCGACACCAGCAGTTTCCAGTCGCCGTTCACCAAAGCGCCGTTCAGGTTGCTCCAAGCACCTTCCGGGCGAAAATCGCCGTTAAAAGGCGAAACGCCGGCCGTGATCGCCGTGGCGGCGTTGGGGGTAAAACACGTGATTTTATAGTTGTCGCCCGAGCCGCCGTTGCCCGTCGAGAGCTCCAGCTGCTTCCCGTCCGGCGAGCGCAGGTAAAGATTTAAGTCCGAGTTGAAATCCGTTTCAATATCCACACAAACCGATTGGATCTGAGCTGCCGCATTGGTAAGCGTGCCAAATCCCAGGCTGTTTACGCCCACGAGCGATTGGTAGGGGTTGTTGTGCGGATGGGTGGCATTTCCGAACGGATAATCCGGGTACGCTTCGAAGCGCACGACCTGGCTAAGCGGACCTTGGTAGGCTGCATTGAGCGATACGCTTTCGCCGGTACAGATTGTTGTGTCCGATGGCGCGGCATAATTTTGCAGACAGGAGAAACAGTCTGGATGGGTGTAAGGCAGTACCGCGATTTGAATCAAAGTATCCCAAGCGCAACCAAACTGGTCGGTGACGCTGAAGACGTAACCGGCGGTTCCGGCATTTTGCGGCGCAGCAGCGAT
Source organism: Saprospiraceae bacterium (assembly GCA_032115775.1). Taxonomy (GTDB): domain Bacteria; phylum Bacteroidota; class Bacteroidia; order Chitinophagales; family Saprospiraceae; genus M3007. The sequence continues at coordinate 23,439 of JAUMBL010000101.1, forward strand.
GGAGTCGGTCTGGGTAAAAAAGATCGAAGGATGGTTACGCCAGCCCCACTGCGTAATTGCCGGGGTAAAAGTCTCGAGCGCAGGGAAAATGAACGGATTGAAATCAATGCCCCAGGAAAAAATATAGCCGTTATCCTGCGCCCACAAGTCCGTGACGGTGATCGTCCATTCGCCGTTGAGCGGGCAGCCGAGCAGGTTGTTGAAGGAGTTGAAGGATCGGTAGTTCCCCGGCGGCAGGGTGCCGCCTCCCGGAAGCGCGGAATTGGCGTACTGCAGCCAGGTTTGGGTGGCGCCGGAGGGAATCCAGCAGTAATCATAGCCGGCGCCTGGTACCGGCGAGAAACCGTCGTTGTCGTTGGGTACGCCCAGGAATACCTGGGAGCCCGTTTGTCCGCCGAAATTGTGTAAAATAGCGGTTTGTCCGTTCGGGCAGGTGATTTTGATCTCCAAATCGCGCATCCAGGAGTGCTCCATATTGACGCAGATCGCCTCCAGGTCGTTGACATTGGTCAGCGCCTGTCCGGGAGAAAATTCGGTGAAATAAATACTGGTTTCGTAAGGGATGCCGGTGCCGTCGGGCAGCGCGAGGGAATCAGACCGGAAGCCGGAGGTGGCGAAGGAGGCGCTGACCGGGTTTACCAGCACATTTTGCGCACCGGGGCTGTTGATCGCGGCGTCCAATTGGACGGTATCGCCGGCGCAGATGGTGTTGTCTATGGCGCTGCCGATGGCAAATTGCGGACGCGGCGCCACGCGCACGCGCTGGTTGATCAGATTGGTGCTGCGGCATCCCTGTGCGTCGGTGAGCAACAGTTGTACGAAATACCCGCCCGCTTCGTCAAAACGATGCGACACGTTCGGACCGTAGGCAATGTCGCCATCGCCGAAATTCCATTCAAAGGTAGTGGTCAGGTCGGATTGCGGGTACGCAAATCCGTTTTGCGGATAAATGCCCTGGCCGTTAAAGAAAATACGCTGTCCCGGGCACACGTCAATCCAGCCGGTATCAGCGGGTACGGACGCCGGGTTGGTAGAAGTCAGATCGGCCAGTACCTGCTGGCAGGAAGGCTCACAGGAGATAATCGCCGCCCAGCCGCCGGCTACCTGGTCGGCATTCGAAATAAAGCTGACCGTCAGGCATCCGCCCGGATTCACGGCAGTGGCCTGCACCACAAACGGCTGCCCGGGCGTGTAGTCGGCGGAACACGCCAGCAAGGGCGCAGCGGTGCTCGATCCGTCGTAGAAACAGAGTTCGTCGCCTTGCGCGAGGTCAACCCCGGAAAAAGTCAGCCGGATATGCGTCCCGGCGCTGCCGTCGGAACAGATCGTCGTGCTCAGATTCTGGTTGTTGCTATAATTTCCCGAACCGCCGCCGCTGTCTAAAAAAGTCCCGCTGCAATCGGTGATCGGAGCGCCGCTCATGACGTAGGTTTGCGCGTCTAACACGCTGGAAATGATGGCGCAGTATGCGCAAAAAAGCAGTATAAGTTTTCTCATAAGCAAGATGATCGGCACAAATTGCGCGCGGCCGCGCGCCGGGGATTAGAGGGTGATGGCACGAATGAACGGTGCAGCCGGCGCATTTTTTGGCGTTTTCACCACCGGCTGCCAATTTACATTGCGCAAATAACGGTATTTGCGCACATACATTTATGCCGTATTTTGATTTGTCCGGATTGAAAGGCTGCGGGTATTTGGCGTCATTTAAACCTAATTGTGTAATTTTATGTTAAAATAACGTTGTTTTTAAAATTTTTATTTAAAATGAAGAGTTGATTTTATTTAAAACAAAATAAAATTTTTTGACCACCAAAAAAATCCCAGAAGCCGACAAGGCGCACCGAAACGTTTTTTGTTCCTACATTTGCCCCACTTTAACACATTCATACCATGCAGGCAACCAGCGCAAAACGCTACATCAATGTTTTCCTAGGAATAGGCAGCAATATGGGCGACCGGAAGGCAAACATCAAAACGGCCTCCGACTTGATCGAAAAATTCATTGGCAAAATCGCCAAACGCAGCCACTTGTACGAGACGCAACCTTGGGGCCAGCCGGAGCAGGAGTGGTTTTACAACCAGGTGGTGATGGCTAATACGACCCTGGATCCACGTGCACTGCTGGAGGCGGTCGGCCAAATTGAGCGGCATATGGGCCGCAAACGCACGGAAAAATGGGGTCCGCGCATCATTGACGTGGATATCTTGTTCTACGGAAAACGGGTGATTCGCGATAAAGGACTTGAAATTCCCCACCCGGAACTGCACGAGCGCGCGTTCGTCCTCGCACCCCTGATGGAAATCGCGCCGGAATACGAACACCCGATTTTGCATAAACCTATTGACGTGTTGTTCATGGAATGTCGCGACCTCTCGGAGGTCATCATGCTCTCCTGAAAATGGTTTTTCCGCACCGTTTCATCGCAATCGAGGGCAATATCGGCGCCGGGAAAACCACGCTGTGCCATTTGCTGGCCGAGCGCGCCGCTTGCAGCCTGGTGTTGGAGCAATTTACGGACAACCCGTTTCTGCCGTTTTTTTACGAGCAACCCGAACGCTATGCCTTCCCCGTGGAACTCTTTTTTATGAGCGAACGGCACAAGCAATTACAGGAGCATTTCGCAGAACCGGACCTGTTCCGCTCCTGCACCGTGGCGGATTATTTTTTTGTAAAAACCTTGTTATTTGCCAAAAATAACCTAAACGAGGCGGAATTTCGGCTTTTTCAACAACTTTTTACCGTCCTGAACGCCGGATTCCCCAAACCCGACCTGCTGCTTTACCTGCACCGACCGGTAGAGGTTCTGCTGACCCAGATCCAACGACGCGGCAGAACCATGGAAACCGCGATTTCGCCGGATTACCTGACGGAACTCCAAAACGCCTATTTCGATTATTTTAAATCCGAAAAAAATACGCCGGTGGTCGTACTCGACCTCCAAGCAGTGAATTATCTGGCGGACGCCGCCGCGTTCGACCGCATCGTCGCCCTGCTCGGAAAAAACTACGAGCCCGGGGTGCATTATTTGCAGTTGTAAATGCGTGTCCGGGTTGTATCAAAAACCGCCTGATTCTTTTTGAATAAAAATAATATTTCGGGTAGTTGTCTTTTTCTTGGTTTTTTCTAAAAAAAACCAAGAAAAAGATAACTACCCACCATTCTATTTCGCCGCCGGAGGCGGCGAAATACTTCCCCCCAGATCTAAATCGGCACTTCAAAATTTTGTTTTTAAAACAAAAAATAGCAACTTTGCAGGATACTTTAAACACCGTCCATGGCTAAAGAACTCGCCCACGAACCCGCCTCCGGAGAAGAAAGACAGGTAGAAAAAGCACTGCGACCCAAGATGCTGGAGGAATTCAGTGGGCAACAAAAAATTGTGGACAACCTCCAGGTATTCATCCAGGCAGCCCGGCAACGCGGTGACGCCTTGGATCACGTGCTTTTGCACGGTCCGCCCGGACTGGGAAAAACCACCCTCTCGCACATCATCGCCAACGAACTCGGCGCAAACCTCAAAATGAGCTCCGGCCCAGTACTCGAGAAACCCGGCGACCTCGCCGGTATCCTGACCAATCTGGAGGCCGGCGACGTACTTTTTATAGACGAAATTCACCGCCTGAATACCGTGGTGGAGGAGTATCTGTACTCCGCCATGGAGGACTACCGGATCGATATTATGATTGATTCCGGCCCCAATGCCCGCAGTATCCAGATCTCGCTCAATCCGTTCACGCTTGTGGGCGCTACGACTCGGATGGGTCTGCTCACCGCGCCGCTGCGCGCCCGATTCGGCATCAATTGCCTGCTCGACTACTATACCGTTGCGGTGTTGGAACGCATCCTGCATCGCGCCGCCGCGATATTAAACATCCCTATTACGGAGCAGGGCGCACATGAAATCGCCCGCCGAAGCCGGGGAACGCCCCGAATCGCGAACGCGCTGCTGCGCCGGATTCGCGATTTCGCGCAAATCAAAGGCAACGGGGTGGTGGACGCCGAGATCGCGCACTATGGACTGAGCGCGCTGGATGTGGATGAACACGGACTGGACGAGATGGACAACCGTATTCTCTCCGCGATCGTGCACAAATTTAAAGGCGGACCGGTCGGCATTACCACCATCGCCACAGCGGTCGGGGAAGAAGCGGGCACGATTGAGGAAGTGCACGAGCCGTTTTTGATCATGGAAGGTTACCTGCAACGCAGTCCGCGCGGTCGGATGGCTACCGAAAAAGCCTATCGCCACCTGGGCGTCGTGCCGCCCGCGCAGAGCGGTACGCTGTTTTAGTCGTTGAAAATGCAGGCAGGCGCCTTATTTTTTAATCCAATTTGCCGGATTAATGCGGTCTTTTTCCTGCCACAGTTCAAAATGTAGTTCGGAAGCGCCCGTGATGGGATTAGCGCTCACTTGCCCGATGGCCTGTTTCGCTTGTACTTCCGCGCCTTTTTCCACGAACGCTTCGCTGAGGTTGGAGTACACGGTGTAATAATCGCCGTGCTGCAGGATTACCGTGTAGTCATGTCCGGGGATAAACTGTACCCCGGCGACGCGACCCTCAAAGATCGCCTTTACCTGGGCGCTTTCCTCGGTGCGGATATCAATACCGTTGTTGGTGATTTCTACCGACTTGATGGTGGGGTGTTTTTGTCGGCCGAAGGGGCGGGTGATAAAGCCATCGTCCACCGGCCAGGGCAGTCGACCGCGTTGCCGCACGAAATTTTGCGTCAGGGGATCCATTTCTGCGCCGGCGTTGGCGGTTTCCGGGCGGTCTTCCGGCGTTTTTCCGGGCGCCGAGTTGGGTTTATTCGCTGGTTTGGGCGCGGTATTGGTTTTGGGTTTTCTGGATTCCGCCACCCGTCGCTGTACCTCTTCCCGGATGATGCGCTCGATGGCCTCGTTGAGCGCCTCGTGGGCTTTTTGTTTTTGCTGGAGGTCTTTTTTTAGTTTGGTTTCGTCCTGAGCCAGGGTTTTGATCAGTCGGTCTTTTTGTTCCAGTTCACCGGTAAGCGTTTCCTGTTGATTTTGCAGCGAGCGGAGCAGCGATTCTTTTTCGCGGCGGGCTGCTTCCAGGCCGCTTAGTTTCCGACGCAGCATTTTTTGGGTATCAGCGATCGCTTCGGCCTGAATTTTCCGCAGTCGATCGTATTTCCGGAGAAAAAGCAGTCGTCGAAAAGCCTGGTTCAGGCTTTCGGCGGAAAAAATAAAGACCAGCGGGTTGGTGAGTTCGTTCCGTCGGAAAGCGCCGCGCACCATGCGGCCATATTCCGTCCGCATGCGCTGCAGGTCTTCCTCCAAAGCCCGGATGACGCCTGCGTTGCGTTCAATACTTTCATTAGCGCCGGCAATTTCCGTTTCGATCGTTTGGATCAGTCCTTCGCGCTGTTCGATTTGTTTTTGAAGCGCGAGGTAGCGGTCGTACGTTGCTTCCCGGTTGGTGGTCGTTTTTTTGAGCAGGCGGTCTGTTGTTTCGATTTCTTTGATCAGTTTCCGCCGTTTGTCCTCCAAATCTTTTTTGGATTGCGCTTGCGCCCAACCCGACAGGAGGAGAAAAGCCAGCAGCGCCACCCAGGAACCGCATTTAGCGCGCCGGTTGGTAATGCGCAGGAATTTCGAATCGGTATGGACGGGCGACATTGACTTCTATTTCGGTAAACTCAATTTCGATGCGCAGGGCGCCGTCTTCCGGGCTGTGCGTTTCGATGCGGCGAAGATAGGGGAATTGTCCGATACCTGACAACTTCTCATAGCGATCAAAATCGAGCGCCAGGCTTCTGGCCTCCTGTTGCTGGAGAAATCGAGCCTGTCGGAGCCCAAAACTCCCTTCTTCGATCCGATACTCCAGTGCAAATCGCGGCCCGACGCCGCGCAGGCTATGGAGGCTGTCTCGAATGTCGGACTGAAAAGTCATTTCCGCCGGCAGCCAGGCGTCTGCGAGTAGCAGGCGCTGGAGGAGATCGAAGCCTTCCGGCAGACTATATTGTCGTCTGATTTCAGGTAGCGACCGGGCGGCGTACTGTTGCTCGAGGCGGTACAGGATAAATGCGGAATCGGGGGTAATCAGGGCGCGAACGGCCTCCACGCCGAATTTTCGGACAGTGATCCACACCACGCTGTCGCGAAGCCACAGGATATTCGCCGAGGCATTTATCGCGCCGGCCGAACTTTCCGTATAGACCCGGGCTTTGGCGGATAAGGCGAAGACTTCGGTGTGTTCGTTGGCTTGTATTTTAGCCAGCAGTTCGGCAGTGGGGCGCACTTTTACTGCCGGACGGAAGCCGCCGGTGGCGCGCCGCGCGCCGCCGCAGCCCGCTGCAAGCAGCAGACTTAGCGCGAGGAGGGAAGAAATACGAACGAGCGAAAGCGACAGCGGGTTGCCGCGCTGAAAAAAGGATTCAAACATGTGGATGCCGGCTTTAGTGTTTCAAAGAATCAATCCTCCTCATCGGCCAAAGCGAGCCGTGCTTCGCGCAACTCGCCCCACGCGTGCCGATTACCCAGTTTTTGCGCCACGGCAATGCCCTGATCATAAGCAGCCAAGGCCGCCTCTTGGTTTTGCAGGCGTTCCAACAATTTGCCAAGGTGGTAATACAAACCCACATAATCCGGGGAATCTCGCCGCAACTGCTCGTAATACCCCAGCGCGGCGGCATCGTCTTGTAATTTTTCGTGCTCTTTGGCGATGGCGAAGATCAGGAAGGGGTCGCCTGGCGCGTCAGCCAATAGGGTGGTGAGGGATTGCAGTCGATCGTGTGTCATACGGGCGGTTAAAACGGGTAAATGATCATATTGTTTGGAAACGCAAAGTCTGAACTGTCCGAAAGTCTGATTTCTGTAATTTTTTATCAGGCACACACAAGCAGCGAAAATTCGCTTAAATAAATCCTGTGCTTTCTGTGCAGATTACTACTTTTGCACCGCTTTTTGCGAACAATTTTTTTCGATTCGCATTTAACAGGAACTGAGGCTTGGAGGCTTCGATCGTAAAACGCAAAAGTTACTATGAAAATTTTAGTCTGTATTAGTCAAACTCCGGATACGACGGCAAAAGTATCGTTTAATGCCGAGAACACCGAATTCAACGGCGCAGGCGTCAGCTTCATTATGAATCCGTACGACGAATGGTACGCGTTGGTGCGCGCATGCGAGTTGCGCGAGGCGCTGGGCGGTACGGTCGTGGCGGTGAATGTAGGGCCGGCGAGCAACGAAACGGTCATTCGCAAAGCGTTGGCGATCGGGGCGGACGAAGCGGTTCGTATTGATGCGGAGCCGAAGAGCGCCGGATTTACGGCTGCGCAAATTGCTGCGTATGCCCGGAAGGAGCAGTTTGATCTGATTTTTCTCGGAAAAGAGACGATTGACTACAACGGTACGGCGGTGGGCGCATTGCTGGCGGAACACCTCAACCTGCCGTATGTGGCGGATGCGAGCCGACTCGAACTGCAAGGCAATACCGCCACGGTGGAGCGCGATATTGAAGGCGGGGTCGAAGAACTGGAAATCGAACTTCCGTTTGTGGCGGGCGCGGCCAAAGGGATGGCCGAGCAGCGCATTCCCAATATGCGGGGTATCATGATGGCGCGCACGAAGCCGCTGCACGTCGTCGCGCCGGCGCCGTACACGGAGATCGTGGAAACCGTGCGCTTCGAATTGCCGGCCGCTAAAGCCGGTGTCAAAATGATCGCACCGGATCAAATGGACGAACTGGTGCGCCTGCTGCACGAAGAAGCGAAGGTGATTTAACCTTCCTTTTCGGTACACCGGCTAATATCCCCCAATTTGCTCGCCGATCTCACCCATTACGAAACAAACCTGTTAAAGCACAAAAATCATGGTGTTGATTTATGCGGAAAGTCCGCGCGGTA
>JAUMBL010000102.1:0-22175 GCA_032115775.1 Saprospiraceae bacterium
AAACACTCCTGCACCACCGCCGGCGTGCCGCCAACGAATGTGCCCAAATCGTTCTGACTCGGGAAACCGCATTTTTGCAAATTGGCAGCCGGCAAATCGTAGGCATCCCCGCATTGCACCACGCAGGAAGAACCCGTGTAGGTCTTTGTCAAACCGCCCACCACCTGCACGACAACAATATACTCAAACGAACCGTCGTACGTGTTCGGCACGCCGGATAAATCGGGAGAAATCACGGCATTCCAGATCGGCTGGTTGACCGGTAAGTCGCCCGCGCCGAAAAGCAGGTTGCCATTCAAATCCAACAACTTTACCGAAACGATTTTTTCAACCGCAGCATTGCCGAACACGGCAAAATTCGCGTTCGCGACATCCGAACTCCCCAAAACAACCATGTTGGGAATATACACCCGCGCAAGCGCGCCGCCCGCCTGAAAAGAATCGTTCAAGGGCGCAGTCTCGCAACAGGCGCAATAGGTGCAAAAAACGTCAGGCTGATCGTCGTCCTTGCCGGCATCGCAAGAAACAGCAACAGCCGACAGCATAATAAGATAAAAGGCATACCGGCGGATAGTCATGGTGTAAATCGATTTTAAATTAAACAGTAAAATTAATTATAATTTATTACATCTAGTTAGCCAAACCCCGAAGGGGTGACATTATTCCATCTGGCGTTTTAACGCTAAAACCCCGAAGGGGTGACATTATTCTTGCTAGGTTGGCATTTTATCGGTAAAACCCCGAAGGGGTGACATTATTCTAACCGAATCGGCGCCCCCTACAAATCAAACCAATGCGACACCCGATCTTCAAACGCCTCTGGATGATCATTTTTGTGCATAAACTCATTACTGCGCGGATCATACCGATAATCCTGCGACCAGCTTTCATGGTGCAGCGCAACCTGCTCCACCGCGTCGCAAATTTCCATAATCTCCTCGTCGGTCATACTCGGATGAATGGACATCCGAATCCACCCGGGCCGACTGGTCTGATCACCCTGTTTGATCTGCGCATACAACACATGCGACAATTGCTGATCCATCTCAAGCAGGTAATGGCCGTACGTGCCCGCGCAGGAACAACCGCCCCGCACCTGCACGCCGAAACGATCGTTGAGCAAGCGCACGCCCAAATTAAAATGCAAGCCTTCAATCACAAACGAAAACACCCCAAGCCGTTCGCGAATATGCCCGGCAAGCACCTTCAGCCGCGGCACGCGATCCAGCCGGTCAAAGACCATTTCCACCAGCTGCCCCTCCCGTTCCATGATTCGCTCCACGCCCATCTGCTCTTTCAGGCGAATGCACAAGGCCGCCTGAATAGTTTGTAAGAAGGGGGGCGTGCCGCCGTCTTCCCGACTCTCAATATCCGCTATATAATGGTGTTCCTTCCAAGGATTCGTCCATTGCACGGTGCCGCCGCCCGGATTGTCGGGCACGGTATTGTGGTACAAGGCAGAATCGAAAATCAAAATCCCGGGCGTGCCAGGGCCGCCGAGAAATTTATGGGGAGAGAAATAAATAGCGTCCAATTTCTGCGCCGGATCCGCCGGGTGCATATCAATCGGCACGTACGGCGCCGAGCAGGCAAAGTCCACAAAACACAAACCGCCCTGCCGGTGCAGCAGCGCTGCAATCTCGTGGTAAGGGGTCTGGATGCCGGTGACGTTCGAACAGGCGGTCACAGCAGCAATTTTCACTTCACGGTGGGCATATCGCGCCAACAAGGTTTCCAAATGCGCCAAGTCCACCAACCCCTCCGCCGTCGGCGCAATCACCTCCACATCGCAGATCGTCTCCAGCCAGGAGGTCTGGTTGGAATGGTGCTCCATGTGGGTGACAAAAATAACCGGACGGTCTTTTTCAGCCATCGGAACCTGAAAACGCCATTTCTCCGGCAAACGCATCCCCAAAATACGCTGAAATTTGTTGATGACACCCGTCATGCCCGAACCGTACGCAATCAGACAGTCCGTCGGCGCCGCATGCACGTGCGCTTTAATAATCTGCCGCGCCGCATGGTAAGCCATGGTCATGGACGTGCCGGTGACGTTCGTCTCCGTGTGGGTATTCCCCACAAAAGGCCCGAAAACCTGCTGCATCTTTTCCTCAATAGGCTGGTACAGCCTGCCGCTGGCCGTCCAATCGGCATATAAAATGCGTTTTTTACCGTACGGAGATTCAAAATACTGATGCTGACCAATAATTTGATCCCGGAAAGCGCCAAAGCGCACGTCGGATTTTACAAGAGGTGCCTGCATGAAGGAAAACAAGTTAGTTGGCCACAATATTAACAATTTTATTGGGAACGACCACCATTTTTCGGATCGTGAGCCCCTGCACGTTTCGTTGCACGAATTCTTGCGCCAGCACGAGCGCCTCTACCTCCGGATTCGGCAAACCGACGGCAACTTCCAGCGTCCCGCGTAACTTGCCGTTGATCTGCACGGCCAGCGTCACGGTATCCGATTTCAGGTACTCGGGATTCAATTCGGGCCAAGCCGCGCTGCACACCGACGACTCGTGTCCAAGCCGGCGCCATAGCTCTTCCGCAACGTGGGGCGCAAAAGGCGCCATCAAAACAACGGCAGGCTCCAAAATCGCCCGCTTGTTGCATTTCAGGCTGCGCAATTCGTTGGTCATGATCATAAAATGGCTCACGCAGGTATTCATGGAATACCGCTCGATATCGTCGGTGACTTTTTTAATCGTCTGGTGGAGAATCCGCAATTCGTCCTGACCAGGCGCCTCGTCGCGGACGGCGAATTGCCCCTGTTCATCCAAAAACAATCCCCAAAATCTGCGCAAAAAGTTATAAACCCCGGTAATCCCCTTCGTATCCCAAGGCTTGCCGACCTCAATCGGCCCCAGGAACATCTCGTACATCCGGAAGCAGTCCGCGCCGTATTTGTCCACCATATCGTCCGGATTAACGACGTTGAACTTGGACTTCGACATTTTCTCAACTTCCCAGGAACAGTAAAATTTGTTCTCCGCGGGATCTATTTTATACGCTGCCTTATGAAACATCGGCTTCCCGGCTGCCTGCGCGAGGTCCAACACGTCGCCGTCCACGATATTTACATCCACATGCAACTTGGAAAAGCTGTCCGGATCGTACTTATGCGTCAAATCATAGGAGACATACAGAATTTCGCTCGCCGGCTCGTCCTGGTTCATGATAAACGCCTCCCGACTATCCAGCGCTTGCCGAATTTTCGCCGCCGTAAAGGCGTGGTCGTTGATGTGGTCGGCCAGTTCTTCATTAAACAACAACAACAGCCGCTTGCCGTCGGCCTCCGCAGTCTGACGCACCCGTTCGATTTTATCCAGTTGCTTGTACGAAGTCACCTCAATCGCGAGGTCATGGGTTTCAAAAGCAAAGTCATACGTGAACGTCTCTTCGTGGCTGGCATTGGCCAATTGGATTGGGCCTTCCTGACTAAAAAACGGTTGCAGGATTTTGATCCACAAATACTGTTCAAAAAAGCGCTCTTTGGCGCGAAACACGAAATTGGATCGCCCCTGAATCATCCCCTGGTTAATCAGTTTTTTTGCGTACTCCCTCCGGGGAGCCAAACCCAGATCGTACAAAAAGTGATTCCAGAAGCGACTGTACAGCAGGTGCCCCACGGCATGCTCGGCGCCGCCGCAATAGACATCCACGCCCTGCCAATAATCCAGGGCTGCTTTGCCGCAGAATTCCACCTCATTGTGCGGATCCATGTAGCGGTAAAAGTACCAGGAGGAACCGGCCCAACCGGGCATGGTGCTCAATTCGTATTCATACGACTCCGTACTGCCCGGCGGGGTGTAGCGCCAATTCTCCGCGCGACCCAAAGGCGGCTCGCCGGTTTCGGTCGGCAGATACTTATCCACCGCAGGCAACCGCAACGGCAGATCTTTTGCATCTATTAAATAAGGCGTCCCGTCCTTCCAGTACACCGGCAGGGGTTCGCCCCAGTATCGCTGGCGACTAAACACCGCGTTGCGAAGCTTATACTGCACTTTACCTTTACCCAAGCGTTGCTCCTCCAGCCACTGAATCAAAGTAGGTACCGCCTCGGCGTAGGTCATGCCGTTGATGATGCCGGAGTGGATATAGCGCCCCTCTTTGGTGGGGTCGGCGGCCTCGTCCAGCCCTTTCTGGGCGTCTGAAATCGGCACAATCGGCAAATTAAAATGCCGGGCAAAATTATAATCCCGCTGGTCGCCGGAAGGCACGGCCATCACCGCCCCGGTACCGTAGCCCGCAAGCACGTAATCGGCGATGTACACCGGAATCTTTTCTTCCGTAAAAGGATGAATGGCGTAAGCGCCGGTAAATGCCCCGCTGATTTTTTTGGTCTCCGACATGCGATCAATCTCCGTCCGCGTAGCCGCCCAACGAACATAACCCTGCACTTCCAGCCGCTGCGCATCCGTCGTGATATGGGACACCAGCTCGTGTTCGGGCGCTAACACCATAAAGGTGGCGCCGTAAATCGTATCCACGCGGGTAGTGAATACTTCAATTTCGAACTCCGGAAATCCGGCTACGCCAAATTTCACCGCCGCGCCCTGCGAACGACCGATCCAATAACGCTGCTGCTCTTTAATGGACTCCGGCCAGTCAATCTCCTCCAAGCCGGCCAACAGCCGATCCGCATAAGCCGTTATCCGCATGCTCCACTGCTTCATGCGCTTGCGCTCCACCGGGTACCCGCCGCGCTCGCTCACGCCGTCCTTCACCTCGTCGTTGGACAACACGGTGCCCAAAGCCGGACACCAGTTCACATACGATTCCTCCGGAAAAGTGAGGCGGTATTTCAACAGCAACGCCCGACGTGCCTTTTCCGACATTGCGTTCCAGGCTTCGGCGGAAAACACAGGCGTATCCTCGTCGCAGGCAGCCTGCACCCCTGCATTGCCCGCTTGTTCAAAACGCGCTTCCAACTGGCCGATCGGCAGGGCCTTCCCCGCTTCATGATCAAAATAGTGGTTGAACAACTGCTGAAAAACCCACTGGGTCCACTTGTAAAAACCGGGATCGCTGGTACGAAGTTCCCGATTCCAGTCGTAGGAAAAACCAATATTGTCCAGTTGCTCCCGGTACCGGCGGATATTCTGCTCGGTGGATTGCGCCGGATGGATGCCTGTCTGGATGGCGTACTGCTCCGCTGGCAGTCCAAAGGAATCGTATCCCATCGGATGCAGTACGTTGTAGCCGCGCAGGCGCTTGTAGCGCGCCAGGATGTCGCTGGCAATATACCCCAGCGGATGCCCCACGTGCAGCCCCGCCCCGGACGGGTAGGGAAACATATCGAGAATGTAAAACTTGGGCCGGCTATTGTCCGGCTTTACCTGATAAGTACCGTTCTCCCGCCACCAGGCGCGCCACTTAGGTTCGATGTCCTTCGGATTGTACTCCATGAATATTGTTGCCTCAGTAAAGATGTTGAATTGGCTTTCGCAGCCGATGTTTGTTTGGCGAAGCCGCAAAATTACGGCGATTCGTGAAATTTTATTCCAGAAGCGCATCGGGGATTTTCAATCGAGCGAAAAAACTACTTGTTTTATGAAAATAATTTTAAACTAAATGAAAAAAATCAAGCCCTTTTTGACCCCGTTTGAGGGGATAGCCTTGCGTTTTACCATGTTTCAGAAATATTTCAAAACACTAAATATCAATACTTTATACTTTTATCTCGGCTTTTTCAAGAAAAAATAAACGGGGGACAACCCGCTCCAAACTGTCCTGGCGCACCCCCCAATATCGCCGCACCTTTGTATCATCAAAGAAACAGCGTAAGCAACAAAAGAAAACACACAGACTCGAAGTAGAATTCATGAGATAAAATGTGCTTAATGGGGTGGCAAAAGAGCCACCCTTTTTTTTTGCCCGGATTGATGTGCTGCGCAGGATTAGGATGATTCAGCCGATGTTGATTTAAATGCAGATCCAGAAAATCCGGGTACGAAACCTGTCGGCAGGCAGTATCCAAAGGAAAATTGATCCCGACAGCATTTTTTTTCAAAAAAAATCGGGCGATTTTCAGGCGGTTTAAGGTGATTCCAGCAGGTTTTTAGCCCTCGGAGCAATCATTCAAAATAATGAAAATCAGTTTTTTATAAAAAAATAACTGCGTTTTTCACAAAAATCCGACGGGGGACAACCCGCTCCAAACTGTCCTGGCGCACTCCCAAATATCGCCGCACCTTTGTATCATCAAAGAAACAGCGCAAGCGACAAAAGAAAACACACAGACTCGAAGTAGAATTCATGAGATAAAATGTGCTTAATGGGGTGGCAAAAGAGCCGCCCTTTTTTTTTGCCCGGATTGATGCGCTGCGCAGGATTAGGATGATTCAGCCGACGCTGATTTAAATGCAGATCCAGAAAATCCGGGTACGAAACCTGTCGGCAGGCAGTATCCAAAGGAAAATTGATCCCGACAGCATTTTTTTTCAAAAAAAATCGGGCGATTTTCAGGCAGTTTAAGGTGATTCCAGCAGGTTTTTAGCCCTCGGAGCAATCATACAAAATAATGAAAATCAGTTTTTTATAAAAAAATAACTGCGTTTTTCACAAAAATCCGACGGGGGACAACCCGCTCCAAACTGTCCTGGCGCACTCCCAAATATCGCCGCACCTTTGTACCATCAAAGAAACAGCGCAAGCGACAAAAGAAAACACACAGACTCGAAGTAGAATTCATGAGATAAAATGTGCTTAATGGGGTGGCAAAAGAGCCGCCCTTTTTTTTTATTTGGATTCGTGCGCTGCACAGAATTGGTCGAATTCAGACGATGCGGATTTAAAATGCAACTCAACGAAAGCGGGTAACCAGTCCCGGCGTACACTATCCAGAAGCGGATTTTTTCGAGAAACAATTTTTTTTTTTCAAAAAAATCAAGCGATTTTCAAACGGTTTAAGGTGATCAAAGCAAGCGTTTATCCTCCGGAGTTATTTTCTAAAAAACTGAAAATCAAATTACTATCATAAAAAAAGGAATTTTTGGCAAAAAATCCAACGGGGGACAACCTGACTCAAACTGTCCTGGCGGCGCCCCGCAAATTGCCGCACCTTTGTATCATCAAACAGAAAGGAACTAAAAAACAAAAGAAGACCCACAGATTCGAGCTAGAGTTCATGAGATAATTTACCTTTAATCGGGCGGCAAAAGAGCCGCCCTTTTTCTTTTTTAGGGGGCGCCACGTAGCGCTATCCGGTCAATACGACGCGAATCAGGGAATGGACTAGTGAAACTGGATGTAACTCGCCTCATACAAGCGAACCAACTGCATGGTCTCTAAGGTGTTCACTGGCGCTTCCAGCGGCCCCGTATCCTTGTCGAATACAAAGCAGGACGGAACATTCTGCACGGTCAGAAACCGCAAATCCGGAACAAACGCAAGAAGATTACCCTGAATACGCGCCTGCAAATCAGCCGGCGGCTGGTTATTCGGGACAGCCAGTTGAAATCCCCACAACCCAAAAGAGGGCACATACGCCTGATACGGCAAAACCTGCTCAAACGCCTCCGACATCGTATGGTGGATGCACCAAAAAGCCGAACGCGCTAAAAAAGGCGCAGTGGACTGCGTGACCGCCACGCCGTCGGCAGCGCAAATCTGCCGCACCATCCTATAAAATGCCGTCGAATATAATTTACCCAACGCAGGCTCCGAAGGATCCGGCAGGTCAATCAGGATCACATTGTACCGCTTGGAGCAGTTTTTTACATAGTTGAAGGCGTCCTCGTAAATCAACCGCACCCGCGAATCGTCGAGCGCGCCCTGGTTGAGTTGGGTGAATAGCGGATGGACGCGCGCCAATTCCACCATCCCGGCGTCGAGATCAACCAAATCCACCCGCTGCACATCCGGATATTTCAGAATTTCCCGAAGCGCCAGTCCGTCGCCCCCGCCCAATATCAGCACGTCCGACCTGCGCTGGGCAGCCAACATCGGAATATGAACCAGCGCCTCGTGGTAGCGATACTCGTCCACGCTGCTGAATTGAAGATTCCCGTTGATGTACAAACGCAGATCGTCGTTCCAACGGGTCACCACCAGTTTCTGATAGGGGGTCTGCTTCCGCAGCACCACCTGATCCTGATAATGCAGCGCATCGGCAAAGGAAACCAGCTCGAAGGAATACAAGAAACCGCCGCCAAGCGCCAGCAGGCCGACTACCGCGCTGCCGAGTAGCAGCCTCGGCCGCGGAAGTTGATCCCGGAAAACAAACAGGTTCATGGCGGCCACCGACCAGTTGATCAGGCCGGTAAAAAATGCCGCGCGCATGCTGCCCAACAAGGGGAGCATCAACAAGGGAAATGCCAGCGAAGCCGCCAAAGCGCCCAGGTAATCAAATGCCAATACCCGGGAGATAACATCGCGCAAGGAACCCTCTTTCTCCAACAAACGCGTAACCAAGGGTATTTCCATCCCGGCCAACGTGCCGATAACGGCGATGACCCCAAACAATAACAAGTAATAATTCGAAAACCACGCGTTGGCTACGTATAGCACCGCGGCGGAATACCCGCCGGCAAGCGCCAGTAAAAACTCGATAAAAATGAATTTCGGCAACAAAGAACCCGCCAAATACCGGGATAAGTACGCCCCAACGCCTAAAAAACTGAGAAAAAACCCAATAGTAATGGAAAAATGCAACACGCTGCTCCCCAGCAAATACGTGGACACGGTGCTGATCAATAACTCATAAACGATGGCGCAAGCACTCAGCAGGAGTAGGGAGGCCAACAAGACGATAGCTTGGTGCTTTTTCATGGCGCATAGGCTCGAAGTGGTCTATCGTGTATTCCGATAGCAGATTTTTTTGTCATAATTCTTTATAAAGTCAGGATGAAAGAGTCGAGCCAATCCTAAACATCAAACAACACCGCATGGTTACCCTTATTTCCCGCCCCCCTGCGCAAAATTGCGCACGCCCATACGGGTGCGGTGCGTCCGAGGCGGACAATTTCCATACGAATCGCGCTGCCAGTCCGGACAGCCTCGCTGGTATTTCGCAGCCTGAACGGCCTGCGGATCACGCAAACCCGGCAGCCCCCAACCCCTGCTGCCGGCCAGCCAAGCGGTGAAACCGAGCAGGCACAATCCGACGACAAGTAAGACTCTGGTGTAATATTTCATACCTCTAAAAAATTATACCTACGTTACTAAACCCCGAAGGGGTGACATTATTCTATCTCGGTTGATATTTTGCCGTTAAAACCCCGAAGGGGTGACATTATTCTGCCGCGCTCCGCGCAATGCCGTCCCTTGCAGCATGCAGCCAAGCGCCGCCCGCCAAACCCAGCGCCACCCGCGTGTTTTCCAATTTCCACTGAAAAACAAAAAAGGCAGCGCCCACAATAAAAAATCCGATAAAATAGTACCGCGACAAGGTAAGCGGCGCCACCGTAAAAGTCAAATAACTACCGCGCAGCGGCATATCGGAAAACGCAGTCCGCGCCGACGACGCAAATGCCTCCAGTTCGCCGCCCGCCCCGCTTTGGAAGTAGAAATGATCCTCCAGCGTGGATTCCGTCCATGCCCCGTCGCTATCCACGCCGCTTTCGGTGGCAAATTCGCATCCAATGCTATTCACCACCTGACCATCCGATACCTGTACCAGCGCCAAATCAAAACCGGCAGCCGCATTTTCCGGGAGCTCGCAACGCAAATCCACCCGATAGGCTCGTTGAGGCGCCAGGCGGAAGCGGCCGAGCGATTGCGACCGCTGCAAGGAATCGTCGGGCCGATAAGCGCTGAATGGAATGCGTGTATGTGCGAGGGTCTGATTTGACCGCCCAAGACTGCCCAGCCAGAGTACCAGGAGGCATAACGCAGCAATCCCCAGCACCAGGCGGTTGAATGCCAAACCCGGAAGTCGGTCGGCGTAGCCGCGCAGTTCCGATTCGTCGCGCACACGCATGCGCTCGAGTTCAGTAGCCGAGACATATTGATAGCGGTAAAACCGCACGGAGCCCTCGAAATTATCCAGCAGCCACTCCGCGCACAAGTCGCCCTGCTCATCCAACACACTATATTTATAATGCCGCCGATCCAAAGGTTCGTCATCTTCTCCCTCAAATCCGTACAAATAATACTCGCCGCGTTCAATACAGCGCGGATCATTCGACTGGAACCGACGGCAAACCGCCGCGGCCGGCCGTTCCTGCTCGCGCCGGATGAAGTGCAGCCCGTCGTCTATTTCCAAACAAAGCGTTTCGCCGTCGGCCGCCTCCGCGTACCATTCGTCCTGCCTGCCGGCGCCGCGTGCCCATCGCTGATCCTCTGAATCCCATTCTTCCCAATGGGCATGATAGGTTAGGATATTAAACACCGTGAAAATCTTGTCATCCATCCGCAACTGCGCACCCGGCCGAAGCCAGCCGGGCGTAACATACTCCGATCGGCCAGGAAGCGGCTTCGCTTCCTGCCAGGCAGCCTCCACAGATTCCCGTACCTTAATTTTTCCACAGTACGGACAACCGAAGGCCACCGGCGCTTCGAGATAGCGCGGACTTTCCCGGCGACAGCCGATGCACGTGATCTTTTGCATCAGCTTACCCGGAAATAGCGGCAGCAATGATGATGCAAATCCCGAGGACGAACAAGCCGGCAAAAACTGCCAACGGCAAGTTGTGCTCCTGCGCCAACTGCCGGTACAAATTACCCGGCGTGATCCAGTCTATCACTTTCGTCGCAAAAATCGCAAGGGCAATCCCGAGGAGCGCGTAGATAATGGAAGAGTAAATACCGGACTCGGTGACAACAAGCAGCATAGCATGTGTTTTTTTGGTGCAGGTTGATTGATGATACGGGTAGTAAACCGCCGCTAATGTACACACTACAATAGATTTTTCCAAACAATCAAAAAAAGCGGTTGTTGTACGCATCCTAATCACAACGTAATTCCAGTACTGTCGCATGTCCTATCCAAGCCTCCGCGCCGCCGCCCAAGACCTCGAGAAACACGGTATGCTGCTTCGTATCCGCGAAGAAGTAGATCCTAATTTAGAGATGGCGGAAATCCATCGTCAGGTGTATGATCGGCAGGGGCCGGCGCTCTTGTTTGAGCGGGTAAAGGGCAGCCCTTTCCAGGCGCTCAGCAATTTGTACGGCACCTTCGAACGCACGGAATTTTTGTTCCGCCACACCCTCTCCCGGGTAAAAAAGGTCATCGAACTGAAAAAAGACCCGGCGAATCTCCTTAAAAATCCGTTGCGCTACCTCGGCGCGCCCCGCACAGCCCTCTCCGCCCTGCCCATGCGCGCACTCGGCAGCGTACCCGTAAGCTACGGCCGTACGACCATCGGCCAACTACCGCAAATAAAGAGCTGGCCAATGGACGGCGGCGCGTTCATCACGCTACCGCAGGTTTATACCGAAGATCCGGAATTGCCCGACGTCCTGCACTCGAATTTGGGCATGTACCGAATCCAGTTGTCGGGCAACCAGTACCTGCCCAACGAGGAAATCGGCATGCACTATCAACTGCACCGGGGTATCGGCGTCCACCACGAAAAATACAACCGACTCGACCAGCCGTTCCGATGCAGCATCTTCGTAGGCGGCCCGCCAAGCCACGCGTTCAGCGCGATCATGCCGCTCCCGGAAGGCCTGAGCGAACTCACCTTCGCCGGTATGCTCGCCGGACGGCGCTTCCGGACAACCAAACGCGACGGCTACACGCTGAGCGCCGACGCCGATTTCGTGATCACCGGGGAAATTCTCAAAGGGGTGAAAAAACCGGAAGGACCTTTCGGAGACCACCTGGGATACTATTCGCTGACGCACGATTTTCCGGTCATGCGGGTGCATCAAGTCTATCACCGAAAAGATCCGCTCTGGCATTTCACCGTCGTAGGCCGCCCGCCCGCCGAAGACAGCAGCTTCGGCTGGTTGATCCACGAACTGGTGGCGCCGCTCACACCCCAGGAATTCCCGGGCCTCAAAGAACTCCATGCCGTGGACGCCGCCGGCGTCCATCCCCTCCTGCTCGCTATCGGCCACGAACGCTATATGCCCTTCCGCGAACGCGTACCCGAAGAAATACTCACCATCGCCAACCGAATATTGGGCTCCGGCCAAACCTCCCTGGCCAAATATCTCGTCATAGCCGCCAGCGACGACGACCCGAATCTGGACACGCATGATATCGCGCATTTCTTCCAACACGTCTTGGAACGCGTGGACTGGACGCGCGACCTGCACTTCCAAACCCGCACCACGATTGACACCCTGGATTATTCCGGCGATGGCTGGAACGCAGGCTCTAAACTGGTCATCGCCTGTCGAGGAGAAAAAAAACGCGCCCTGACTAGCGAAATCCCCGCCAATCTCCGATTGCCAACCGGATTCTCCGAACCTTTTTACTGCCTGCCAGGTATCCTTGCAATCAAAGGCCCCGCCTACGCAAGCCAGACGGCCGGCGCAGCCGATGCGGAAAGCCTGTGCCGCGCGCTGGAAGACGCAGACTTGGCTGGAACGCCCCTCATCCTGATTGTGGACGACAGCCGCTTCACCGCCGCTACGCTCAACAATTTTGTCTGGACGGCTTTCACACGCTCCAATCCCAGCCACGACGTCTATGGCGTACACAGCTTCACCGAATTCAAACACTGGGGCTGCCGCGGCCCGCTCGTGATGGACGCGCGCAAAAAACCGCACCACGCACCGGAACTCCTGCCAGACCCAGAGGTGGTAAAACGGGTAGATCAACTGCTATCCGCGTACAAATTTTAAATCGCAGAAATTTTTTTTAAAAACCGCTTGCATAAGTGGTGAAGCCCCTATTATCTTTGCACCCGCTTCGCAAGAGGAGCAAAAAAAGCCGGCCCGTTCGTCTAGGGGTTAGGACGCATCCCTTTCACGGATGAAACACGGGTTCGATTCCCGTACGGGCTACCATCATTAGTTGTAAAGCCTCGCAAGTTATCTACTTGCGGGGCTTTTTTTATTTACTACCACATGCGACCTACCAACATTCGACCTCTCCGAGGTCGAAATCCGAAAATCTCCGGAGCAAGGCCAATAAAAATACAATCGAACGACCTCGGAGAGGTCGCATGTTGGTAGTCGCATGTTGAAACTACAACAAAATAACCAATCCGAACCCATAAAAAAAGCGCCGGCCGCTCTTCCGTGGCCGACGCTCAATCGTATAACCTTGTAATTGCCAACTTGCACAGGGCAGGCGCGCCGGGCATTTGAATCACGACGCGCTTAAGCATCTGCTTTTTCAGCGCAAATGTGCAGGTAAAGCCCGCCAAGGAGCATATAAATTGATCTCAAAAACATGCGAATTCGTTGCAACCCTCCGTCCCGGGTCGAATTTTAACTTCGAAACGGCCTACTCGCTTTGAATGGCCTGCTCGCGCTCAACGCAACAACGTCACATTCCCCTTCGCCTCATACACCTCCTGACCCGGACAAACCGCCCGAATGTACCAGCCGTAACTGTCGGGCATAGCCGGACTGCTCCCAAACTGACCATCCCAGCCGGTATGCTGCACTTCTTCGGTCTCGTACATCTTTTCCCCCCAGCGGTTAAATACGGTGAAGTACAACTCGGTCACGTTTACCGTGCGGGCACGGAAAAAATCATTGAACCCATCTCCATTCGGGGAAAAAGAAGTCGGCAGAAAAATGTAAGGCGGCCCGCAGGGTATCTCCAACACGGTCAGGCGTGTGGAAGCCTCGGCCGTACAACCCGTCGCCAAATCGGTCACGGTCACCGAATAGGTCGTAGAAACCGACGGAATCACCCGCACGGTGTCGTTGTCGGCCGGCGGCAAAACCTCCGGCGACCACTGATAGGAATAAGCGCTACCGCCGGATGCAAGGGCAACCAAAACCGCCGTGTCGCCCAACACCAGGGTGTCGGATCCGGCAATCGAAACGTCCACTGATACATTCGCCGCCAATACCTGAATCGCCGCGACTTCCGTACAGCCGTACTGATTGGTTGCCGTAACAGTGTAAATCGTATTCCCCACAGGGGTAATTAACGGATCTGCAACCGGGGGCAAATCCGGACTCCAACTGTAGGTAAGCGTATCCCCCGGATTCAAATTGCCGATTTGCAACCGAATCGGCGCGTCGTCGCACACAATGCGCAACGGATCGTAGTCTAAAGCAAGCTGCCGGTTGCGCACCAACACGGAATCTACCGCCGGACACGGCGTACCCACCGTGCGCACGTAATACCAACGATCGCCGGAACTCGGCGTCACCGTCAGCAGGACGCCCGTCCCCAAAATATTTACAAACGAGGAGGTATCCGACCACTGAATATTCTGACTGGTCGTGGAAATCACTTCGAGCACAACCGGCGTGCCGGCGCAAACCACCGTATCTCCAGTCGCCGCAATAACATCGCCCGGCTGGGGAATCACCCATACGGACTGTATCACCGAACACAGCCCCGCGGTAATGGTAACCTGATACAAGGTCGGCGCCAACGGGGATACCAAAGGATTGCCCGCCAGGGAATCCAAGCCCGGGTCGGGCGGCTGTGCGCTCCATATATAGTCGTAGTCCGGATTGAAATCCGGATTCAACGAAATTTGTCCTCCCGGACAAAACACAAGCGTATCCGCCAGGGTGTCGGTCACGATATCCACGGAAATCCAGCGAACCAGACTGTCCGTACAACCTTTGATATCCGTCACAACTAACTGAACAAGCAGGCTGTCGCCGCCCGGAATCGTCAGCACCGGATTTTGCTCGTTCGAGCTTGCACCCGGCGGGGTAAAGACCCACTGCCAACTGAGCAACGGTTCGGTATGCTGGGTTAAATCCGTAAACTGCAAGCCAGCCTCCAGCAGGCAATCGGTAATCTCCACGCCGAAATCCGCCTGAACTTTCGGCGCATCAGATACCTGAATTTCCTGGGTGTAATCCGTCACGCAGTCTGCCGCCGGTGTAAATCGAACAATATACGTGCCGGCAGCCGGATAGACGTGCACGACCGTGTCGCCGGTCGCCGTGGCGCCGTCGCCCAACGACCACACACCCGGGTATCCACTGAGGTTAATCAGGGTCACCTGCAAGCCTGCGCATAAATCAATCTGAAAATTATTAGCCTCCAGCACATCCACCGGCTCAATGACAAGGGGTACCGTGAGGGTATCCGCGCACCCGTACTGATTGGAAACGACCAGCGTGACAAGGTAGGCGCCATTCGGGCCTAAAAAACCTGCCGCAACCTGATCGGAATTAATCACCTGCACCAACGTGCTGTTCACGCTCCACTGATAACTCAAGATATCGCCTGGATGCTGATTAACAGCCGTCAACACAATCGTATCGCCTGCGCAGTTGGCGCCCGGCTCCGCTTCGATCCGCACATCCAACAGGGTGTTCAGCAGGCGGGCGGTATCGCTGGAAGGACAGCCGAAGGCAATGTCGGTTCCGGTGACGTACACGCACAGGGCAGAATCGGGCGGGAGCGCCAACGGCAAGGCGCCGTCAAAAGGAGCGCCATCGCAAAAAAACCAGGCCACATTGTCAAATCCGGCAGGATTTTCAATCTCCAAAACCAGCGAATCGGCACATACCAGCAGGCTGTCGCCAGCCAGGGCGATCTGCAAGGTCGGCGCCCGGAAAATAGTGACCGACTGGGTGTCTAAGCACATATCAAAACCGCCGACAAGGGTGTAAACTGTCGTTTCAACCCCGGTTGCAATGGCAATAAAAGGAAAATTGGTCAGATCCAGGCCGCTCGTCGGCGTCCAGTTATACTGCCAGGAAGAATCGCCGCTCACCGTGAGGAGCACGGGCTCGCCGGCACAGGCGGAGTCGGAGGGACTAAGGGCGATCGAAAACGCCGGCGGAAACGGCAGGCTGATTTGACGGATCGCCGTATCCACGCATCCGGTGTTGGTGCGCACCACCAACAGGACGTCCAGTACCGTACCGCCCGGATAGGTCAGGATATGAGGCCCGACGGTATTGAAGGACAGGGTATCGTTGTTGCCAATCACCGTCCAGTCCCAAGATTGAAAATCGGCGGGGGGCAGGACGGCAGAATTGTCGTTCAGGGCAATTTTCACCAAATTGCTATCGCTATCGCACGCGCGAATCATCCAACTGATGCCTGCCGACAAGGTGGAATCGGAAGACACGGTAATAATCTGGACGTAAGGCGCCACGCAGGGCGTATCCGGGGTAAAAGTAACCGTATAATTTCCCGTAGCATCGTAAAAATGCGTCACCGAATCCAGCGCACTACCGGTATTATCCCCAAAATCCCAGACGCCGGTATAGCCGCTGTTGTTGACAAAAGTCGCTTCAAGTCCTTTGCAAAGATCCAAGAGGAAGTCCGCGGGCGTCAGCGTATCAGCAGGAAGGAGCTGGAGCGTCGCGGTCGCCGTATCGGCGCATCCAAACTGATTTTCAGCGACGAGCGTGATCAAATACGTTCCGTCCGGACCGAAAAAACCCGCGATCGGCTGGCCGTTGCCAATAATTTGCAAGCCGGACGGCTGCGCGCTCCATTGATAATCCAACACCCCACCGGCCTGGAACGTCTGGGCGTTCACAAAAATCGTGTCGGATTCACAGTTCGTACCGGCATCAATTTGTATTTCAATATCCGCCCGCGCGTTGAAGAAGAAGGCGGTATCACGGGAAAAACATCCGAGCTGTACATCCTCGCCCGTCACATACAAACACAAAACCGTGTCCGGCGGCAGCGCGAGCAACAGCGTCGGATCCACTGGCTGCCCATTGCAAAAAAACCATTGAACGTTCGTAAATCCAATCGGATCCAGGATTTCCAAAAGCACGGAATCGCGACAACTGGCCAGACTGTCGCCCGCAGCGGCAATCTGTATGCCCGGTGCGCGATAAATCGTCACGGTGTCCCGATCCACACAAAGATCAAGCGCCGCCGTTAATATATAGGTGGTGGTCTCTGTGCCGCTCGCCACCGCGCTAAACGGGAAACCCGACAAATCCAGTCCGGACGTAGGCGCCCAGCCATAACTGTAAGTCGTATCCCCGGTTACGGTGAGCAGCACCGGTTCGCCCGGACAGGCCGTGTCCGAGGGGCTGACCGAAATCTCAATCTGCGGCGGCACAGGCAAGGTGTAAAACAACTCCGCCGTGTCCTTGCAACCGGTACTCGAACCGACCACCAGCCGGACAATGCCGGACTCGCCGCCCGCCAACGTCAAAGTATGCGGCCCCTGGGTATCGTACGCCGCCAGGCCGTTGCTCCAAGTCGCCAGCCAATTCCAGGAATTAAGTACCCCCGGCGGAGGAACCGACGACTGATCCGTCAGCACGACCGTAACCCGGTTAGAATCGCTCGAACAATCCGTCACAACAAAATCAAAATCCGCCACCGGTCCCAGCGTGTCGGATATACTCGCCCCGCCGATCGTCGTACAACCGCGGTTGTCGGTCACAGAAACTGTATAAAAGCCCGGCGCCAGACTGGTAATGGCGCTGCTGGTATCGGTATTGGACGCCGGATTGGGAACGCTCCAGACAAAGGTATAGGGCGGCTGACCGGACGAGGCAGTCGCCACTGCCGAACCGGTCGCAAATCCAAAACAAGAGGCCTCCACGCTGTCGAGGCGAACCTTAATCTGCTCATGCGCCAGAATATTGCCGCAGGCCACACCTACGCACCCGGACGTCTGATCCGTCACCGTTACACAAACAGTCGTGCCGGCAGGGATACCGGTAATTTGGATGCCCGATCCGAGATTGGGCGACCACTGATACGCATAATTACCGCCGACAGGAAGGGTCACCGCCGTCGCCGTGCCGTTGTCCACGCCCGGGCAAAGCGCCTTGGTCAGCAGCAATTGTACCTGCAGGCTATCCGTCTCCGGAACCTGAATCGTCTGCGCAGCGGTCTGACTGGCGGCATCGGTTACCGTAACGGTATAAGCGCCGGGCGCCAGATTAAACAGCGCAGGCCCGCTCGCACCATGGCTCCACGCATATTGGTAGGGCGCGGCGCCGCCCGAAGCGGCCACCTCAATCGCGCCGTTATTGCCATTACATGCGCCCGCGACGGACAGCACGGTTATTTGCAGACCTTGTTGCGCCCACACGGAAAAGGATGGGATCCCAAAATACAGGAGGAGCGGTAGTAAGGATAAATTTCTCAACTTCGGATTACGGATTTAGCGGATTCTGCGAATTCCGCGGATTCTGCGGGAACCCAAATCTCCGGGTTCTGCGGGTTCTGCGAATTCTGCGGGATCTCCATTACGGGTTGCGGTTTTCTTCACAGGGCGTTAATTGCGGCGTTTCGGGCACAAAAATCCGGGGTTTTATCACCACGCCGACTACTTCCACCCGTCGTTCGTGGGAGGCTTCCGCGCTAAACACCGAATAGCGGCGGTCTTTAGGGTTTGCACTCACACTGGGCGGCGCGAGCGCGGCGCCGTTCGGCTCGCGACCGACGCGCAATTGCGGGGTGTCGCCTTCTCGGAGTTTATTCAAGCCGGGGAACCGTCGGAAGTGATTATCCACACAGGCAATGCGCCGCTCGGTCAGATTAAAATTATAATCCGGCAAACCCCTGGTTTTTTTAGGCCCTAGCGGCGAAGCGTACCCCTTCAATATAATCGTCACGGTATCCCGGTCTTCTATCAAGGTGTTTGTCAGTTCTTCCGTAAAAATACGCAATTTCAAGTACTCCCGCTCCACGGAATCACGGAAAAACTCCCGCACTTTTGCCGCAGCGACCGCCGTATCGCCGGGCGGCATCCCGGCTGTATGCGACTGAACAAACTCCTCCATCCGCGGAGCATACACTTCGTAGCTTTCGTTGTACGGAATACTCGTGGCAACGTCATAGGAGCGCGGCACGGGTCGGTCGTTATCAAAATACAATTTTATGGGAAAATAATCCTCCGGACGGGCAGGCCGGAGGTATAATTGAACCCGAAACGTGTCAAAAGGCTGAACGGTATATTCCGGAATCAAAAACTCCTGATCCCCGTAGTCCGGCCCGCGCTTAAATCGCGGCCTGGACGCATATACATGATAGCGCTTACCGTATTCTACATATTCGGAGTAAAGATTGCCAGTCAGGTTGGTGGTACTCTTATACTGATCTTGACCGCCTCTATTCAACTTAACCTGGCAAATCGTGATGCTGTCGAGCGGTTCTAAAGTAATTTCATGGAAAACCTCCACAATCAGGAATACCCCCCGCAAGAGATACAAATCGCGTTCAATCACCGTATCCTTTTCTAAGTCCGGATCCAGGCGCGTATCCACCTGCGTGCTGTCGCTGTAATACCCGGTTTTGGAGACCCTAAACTGGTACCGGCGGTTGAACGCAAGTGGAAATTCATACAAATTGGAATTCTCCGATTCTTTATACACCGCAGCCGATTTATCGCCCGAATCCTGCAGCGCACCCTGGGTGTAGGTAATCGGCGCCTGATCCTGCAGGTCGAATATACGCACCTTCAGCGCCACGTTTACCGGCCGGAGACGGTAGGTTTTTTCGAGGGTTTCGCAAAAATACGGCGGCGTTTCGAAGGTATCCCGGCTTGCCATGAAAAAAGGCGCGTCCACTTCCACCATGTATTTCGTGCCCGGCTGGAGTTTGTAGCTTGCCCGTCCGCCCGCCTCAGCGGCCTTCGGAACCGCCGTCTTTCTGCCCTGCGCATCCAGTAGAAATAATTGAATATCCGGATCGGCAATCGGCCGGCCGGTTTTGGCGTCCAGCGCTTGTACGGACACGGCAGGTTCGGTCAGGCAGGCCCGGTACAAATCGTAACAACAAATCGTGTCTTTTGAAAAAATATTGCCGCCGCGGTTGGAGGCGAAGTAGGCCGTGTTGTTGTCCTGGGTTTTTATAAAACAAATTTCATTAAATCGACTATTAATGGTGTTGCCGACGTTTTGCGGCGGATCAAACTGCCATTCGGCGCCTTTCGCGCGGAAAATATCCTGACCGCCGAAGCCGCGGTGACCATCGCTGCTAAAATATAGATGCCCACTCTCCCGGTCGTAAAAAGGCGTAAATTCGTTGCCCGGGGTATTGATTTCGTCGCCTAGCCGCGCAGGCTCCCCGATGCCGTCGGATCGGATCGGCGCCGCCCAAATATCCATGCCTCGGCTGCCGGGTCGGTTGCTGACAAAGTACAAAAACTGGCGGCGATCGGGCAATACGGCAATGCGCGGCTGGGTGGTGGAGTAGCCCTCCGCATTGATCGGCGCCGGTAATTTAACGGGCGGCCCCCAAGAGATCCCAATCCGCTCCCGGGCGTACAAATCGCAGCGGATATCCGCCTCCCCCACGTACTTACAGATTGTGTAATAGAGCGTCTGGCCGTCCGGAGAGAAAGCGGCGTGCGCCGTATGGAACTCGGACTCGTTGAATCCCTCTACTTTAGGCCGTATCGTATCGGCATCCAGCGCGGCGGAAAGTACTTTGATCAACTCCCGCTTGGGCTGGCGTTCGTCTTTTTCATAAGGAAAACTAAACGAGGCATAGTACAACGTATCCTCCCGGACATCCAAGGCGTATTCAGAGTAAAAAAAATCGTTCAGCCCGCCGCTCAGCGGTTCCAGGGAATAAACCGGCAAGGGTGCCGTGCCGGGTTGCCGTATCCAGCGAATGTCATCCAGCCCTCTCTGCACCTCAGCGCGCAACTCCGGGCCAACACCCGAACCGGACAGCAGGCGCTGGTACAGATTTTCCGCACCCGCCAAATCTCCGCGCAACATCTTGATGGCAGCCAGCCGATTCAGTACCGCCGGGTCGTTTTTTCGAGCCTCCAACGATAAAAGACGGGTATAGGCGTTTTCCGACTCGACCAACAAATACACCGCCGCCGCCGCATCGCCGTAGCCGTCGTAGGCTTTCGCGTTGGCGCTGTCCGAGCCAATCGCCAGACCATAGTATTTCATGGCGGCAAAAAAATCAAGACCCTGTATAGACTTATCCCCGCGTCGCTCCAATGCGTCCGCCCGCGCGCCGCGCCCCAAACCGCCGCCGATCTTATCCACGTTGGTATCTTTCTGCTGAGCCTGCACTACCGCCTGGCACAACATCATTAATACAAAAAGATGCGCAATCTTCAACATAACTTATTTGGAAACAACGTGATTAAATAATAGGACAAGACTTGAACGGCGCGGGTTTGACGCGGTACAAGCGGTACACAAGCGATAATTCAGGGCCGCCCCGCCGCTCGGTGGCCACCTTAAACTGCGAAACGTTGATGTCATAAGAAAATCCCAATACCCAGGTCTTCCAGTGCGCCTCCACATGCGGAATCACCGCATCGTTAAACCTAGACCGATAATTGACGCCCAATTGCAACGCCAGCTCTTTGTAACTCTCGCGAACTAAATGTACGCGCCCCGCAAAACCCCACAAGGTCTGCTCGTACCCGCCCTGTTTTTGGTAAACCAGCAGGCCGACCGCATCCAAATCCGCTGACACCTGCACCGCCCCCATGACGTACACCGCCGTGCGCACACCCAGCCGAATATCCTCGCCGGTCTCCCAAAAATCAAAATCCGGCCGGTTAATATGATGAAACGCCAACCCGGCATCCACCTTGCTGCGCGTCACAATACCCTGATAACGATAATTTATGCCTGCGCTCAAATCAAAATAGCGCAAAGGCGGGCCAATATTCAGCAAATCTTCCATCGTCGGCGCCGCCGGATCGAAAATGCCGCCGACCCACTGGGCGTCCGTTGTCAGGTTCGCCGTAGAAAGCGATCGCTGTCCGAAAGCCGGCAGCACTCCCGCCGATAAATAGTGGTTCTGCGCGATCGGGCGGACGTAACTCAAGGGTAGGCCAATCCGAACAGTAGTCAATTTAAGCGTTCCCTGCTGGTCAAAATTAAGCAGCAACCCACCCGTAAAATATTGGTCGTAGCGCTGCTTCTGATGGTAAAACTTGCGCTCTACACTCCCGGAAAAGGTCGTGTACGGCACCCGCACGTTCCGCCATTGGTCGCGCAGGTTCACCGCCGCCCGAACGTCGCCGCCAAAAATTCCCGCCAAACCCGGACTCACTACCAGCGGCGCATTCGCCAATTGCGAAAAATGCAGATCCTGCGTTTGCGCAGTTTGCGCCGCCCAAAACAAACACGCTGCCAGAGCGCTTTTCCGGAAAAAACTACTTTTTCTCACAAATACCTGATTTTATATTTTTTATATATTATTTTTAAAAAAA